>JBKQSL010000295.1:0-4114 GCA_052143655.1 Streptosporangiaceae bacterium
TCGATCTCGCCGTGGATGTCCACGTTCAGCAGCTCGGCGCCCCGCATGACAACCCCGCTCAGGTCGACGCCGCGGAACTGGGCGCCGCTCAGGTCGGCGGCGCGGAACTCCGCGCCGCTGAGGTCAGTGCGCTCGAATCGGGAGCCACGCAGATCGGCACGAATGAAATCCGTCATGCGGCGAATCTAACGCCACCCGCGGACAATCCGCCGGCACCGGAGGGTCCCGAATCCTCAATCGGGCCCGGGACCCCCGGCGTTCCGCGGATTTGCTATGGCACGACGTAGTTGACGGATGTCCCCCAGTTTGCGAGGCCGTCCCTGGTCCCGCCGCAGGTGCCGACGGTCAGGGTGAACTTAGGCGGCAGGCAGTTGGGTACTGGATGTAGTTGGCGGAGAAGTAGATTCTGCCTCCGGACCACGGCAGGTAGATCGCGTTGCTGTAGTCGCCCCAGCGCGGCCGGGTGGTACCCGGATACTGGTACTCGGTAAAGCCATCTTGCGGCGACTGACCGAGATCTGCGATGTGCACCACGGATCCCAGCAGCCTGCCCGATGTGCTGGTCAGCCGGCCGTAGGCGGTGCTGGGGTAATAACCTCCGTTATCAGCCCCGGTGGGCCCGCCGTTGCCTGCCCATATGCAGTTCCGGAGCGTCCGGCGCAAACGAGTACGTCTGGTCGATCTCGGTGCTGACGGCGGCCCACAGATTGCCCTGAGCCTGCGAGGCCTGCGTGACGTTATCGCCGTTGGTGGCGATACCGCCCTCGGGGCAGGCAGCGGGCGGCGGGCTGCCCACGCTGAGCTTGGCCTTGCCGCACTCGTCGCCGAGCGGTATCGGGCCGGCCTTCTGCGGGGCAGCCATTCCCTCGCCGTAATAGCGCAACACGCGGGAGAATAGCTGGCCGCCGAAGTGGATGCCGGAGCAGGCCGAGCAGTCGCGGCTGTTCAGGTTCTTAAGGCCGGCCCAGTCGAAGACGGCAAGCCGGTTGTCACTCAGGCCGTAGTAGTCGAGGGTGCCGAGCATGAACCCGGAACCGCCGTGACTGTTGTCGTACTGGCTCGGGTCTGGCGGTACCGCCGGGATGACGCGGGGTTAGGCCGCCCATCAGGCTCGGTGACAGGCCGGCCTTCCTCGAGGGCATTCTTGTCGAACGCGAATTCCTGCGCGCCGTTAAAGAATCCACCGCCGAAGCCGGCCAGCTTCAGCGGGAACTCGTCGTAGAACAAGAGGAACGCATCCCGGGTAGCTGAGATCTTCGCGAAGTCATTGAGCAGGTAAGAATAGCCCGGCTCGGCCGGGTTGTAATCGGCCTTGAGGAAATAGACATTGTACGGGCCAAACGGGTTTGAGCCCTTGGTCACTGCGATGCCCTCGTAGCAGGAATTGGCTACATCGGCGAAGCAGCCTGCGAACGGGCCGCCCTTGGACTCCGGGCTGGCCGAGACGAACTCGGTGAAGAACCAGTGCCCGCCGTTGGCGTAGTCGTACAGGCACGAAATGTCCCCGCCGCTGCTCCAGCCTCTCTTCGTGAGCCCCATGACCGTGTCCAGTGGGATGACCGGTGATTTCCGCTTCAGCGCTTTATTCAAGATCAGGATCTCGCCGAGGTTGTTATCCTCGACCACGTGCCCATGACCGGCGCACAGGCCCTGGTCGGCGGGCTCGATGTCCTGATGCGTCACGCTGGTGCTCTGCTCGGCGCTATCGACCGCGTTCAGGCCCTTGACGCCGACTGCGCCACCCGGGGAAGAACTGATCGTGTCGCAGCCCCGGCCCAGCGGCTGGCAGCTGACAGCCGGGATCTTGGGACCTGAGCTACTGCTCTTCGGGATGCGCGACAACGGCAGGGCCTTCGGGGTGGCCGGCAAGCTCCTCAGTCCATGTCGCGCCTTGCTCGAAGACAGCGACGCCGTGGACGGAGAGAAGAAGGGACCGGTGAGCAGATGGCAGCCAGAGGCGCAGCCGGCAGCGGCCGGGCCGCAAAGGTCGGCGAATAAGTCCCCAGGCTTGAGGACCGGGCTGCGACCGTCCGAGCACCGGTGGCACCAGCACCCGAAACAGCCGCCGCCGACCCTCCGGAGGCGACCAAAAGCATGGCCGGAAGCGATAGCACCGATAGCAGCGCAATCCTGCGCGGTACCTTCATCGGCATGATTCCTCCTTAACCGGCGTGGCCTGCGCGCACCACTGAAGAGTTCCGTTTTCCCCTGAAAACCGCAGCGCACAGTGCACTGTGCCCGCACCGCGAGCCCGGGCAAGCTAGATCATGCCCGTACTGGCCGCTGATACTGGGCTCCGTCTTTGTGGGCAGGCACTGCTCATGGTTCTGCGAGGGAGCACAGCTATCCTGTATCGATCGGACAATAGGCACCTTTCGCCGTGCACTGCAATTTTCCGACCGATAACATGAAAGGCGCCCTGACCTGCTCCTCCGCCATGACCATGCGGCCGGCCTGACACCCGCGGCTCTGGTCAGGGCGGGCCGAGACCCGGGCCGAGACCGGCTTCTGCGCGTCTGATCACCTGCTGAGCGCGGAACGGCCCTCTAGGCGCCATCAGCTTCTTGAAGGTCGCGCCGCCGGTATGCCGCGTAAGCGCCCGCCTCGGCCGGACGAAACCGCCCGCTGGTGATGCCCGCTGCGGGAAAGCGCGTCGCTGGCGGTCACGCGGCGATGCTGTCCAGCTCGGCCAGCTGGTCATCGGGAATGGTGAGCCCGGCGCCGGCGACGTTCTCGCGCAGGTGGGCGACCGATGAGGTACCGGGGATGAGCAGGATGTTCGGGGAGCGCTGCAGCAGCCACGCCAGCGCTACCGCCATCGGCGTGGCGCCGAGACGGGCTGCGACTGATGTCAGCGTGCCGGACTGCAGCGGCGAGAAGCCGCCGAGCGGGAAATAGGGCACGTAGGCGATGCCCTGCGCGGCGAGTGAGTCGATGAGGTCGTCATCGGCCCGGTGGGCAATGTTGCAGAAGTTCTGCACGCAGACGACCGGCGCGATGGCCTGCGCTTCGGCGACCTGCTCGGCGCTGACGGTGCTGATGCCGAGGTGCCGGATAAGTCCCTGCTGCTGCAGTCCGGCGAGCGCCTCGAACTGCTCTGCGATCGAGCCCGGCTCAGGCGAGTGACCGTCGTGACCGCCACCGACGCGCAGGTTCACCACGTCGAGCGCGTCGAGGCCGAGGTTGTCCAGGTTGTCGTGCACGGCCTGGCGCAGTTCCTGCGGCGAGCGGGCGTGCTGCCAGCCGCCGTCGGCATCGCGGCGGGCCCCGACCTTGGTGACGATGCGCAGCTCGCCCGGGTAGGGATGCAGGGCTTCCCTGATGATCTGGTTGGTGACGTGCGGGCCGTAAAAATCGCTCGTGTCGATGTGGTTGATACCCATCTCGACGGCCTCGCGCAGCACGGCGAGCGCGCCGTCGCGGTCCTTCGGCGGCCCGAACACCCCCGGCCCGGCGAGCTGCATCGCGCCGTATCCCACTCGGGTCACCGTCAGGCCGTCGGCCATCGGGAACGTACCGCCGGGAAGTGCGGTCACTGCCATGAGACCTCTTTCTCCCCGTTGACAGCCGGGCCACGCCCGGCCGTCAACGGCCGCCCGCGAGCGCGGCCGGCACCTGATTGTCTTCCAGCATGCCCGTCGGGCTGCCGGGCTGGCAGTGCCCCGGCGATCCTGGAGGCAACAGGTATGATCCGCCCGGTTACGGTGAACACGGCTGCGGCCAGGCCAGCCTCCGCGCAAGCCAGGCAGCTACGGCAGCGGCCGCAGCGCCCAGCCCGGGCGAAGGCTCCCAGCAGTGCAGGCGGGGTCAGCAGGCTCCGGGACAGGGTGATGCGGCAGCACTGGCCATTTCGACGGTGACCGCGGCATCTCCCTCCGGCAGGCCGGCACTGCGCTGGCAGCGGAACAGCTCGCGCCGGGCAGCGGCTGCGGGGCAGGAACCTGTCTCGCGGGCGCCCGGCGACGAGCCCAGCATGACACTCCGGGGCCGGCCCGGCTAGCCGCCTGCCATCGCGCCGACGATCAGGTACGGCTCCGCGCCGGATGCGACCGCCGCGGGCAGCGGCGCGTCCGGCTGCTCGTGAGACAGGTCCTGCTCGCAGGCGAAGAACCGG
>JBKQSL010000296.1:0-7322 GCA_052143655.1 Streptosporangiaceae bacterium
CCGTGGTCTTCCCGCACCCGGACGGGCCGACGAGCACCATGAACTCGCCGTCCTTCACCTCCAGGTCCAGGTCCTTCACCGCGTGGAACCCGTTCGGGTACACCTTGTTGATCTGCTCCAGGCTCACAGTGGACATTTATGCCTCCCGCACGCAGCGTAGGTTGATCCGTCGTGACGCTCCGGCCCAGCCGGGGCTCATCCCTTCACCGCGCCCGAGGTGAGCCCGGAGATGACGAACTTGCGGAACATGAACACCAAGATGCCGATCGGCACCACCGCGACCACGCTGGCGGCGAACCAGACCCCGTAGGGCGTGACGAACGGCGTCGAGTAGTTGGCGATGCCGACCGGGATCGTGTAGAAGTTGTTGTTGCTCTCGAAGGTCAGCGCCATCAGGAACTCGGTCTGCCATGACCGCGTCATGCGGTGTTAACTTTCGGCCCCGGGCCGGCGGTGCCCACGTGCGGCTGTCGGCCGGCTCGGCCGGCACTGAGCCGCCGTCCGGCCCGGCCTGGGCCGGGGTCACCGGCCGGCAGTTCAGCCGCGCGGTCGTGGCCCGGGTCACCACGGTGACCGGCAGCTGCTCGCGCAGCGGCCGGATCTTCTCGCCCCGGATCACCGCGCACAGCCGCGATGCGGCGCTGGAGCCGCTCTCGCGCAGCGGCTGGCGCACGGTGGACAGCCCCAGCTGGGCCGCCGAGTCGATGTCGTCGTAGCCGATCACCGCCAGGTCCGCCGGGACGCTGCGGCCGACCCGCTCGGCCGCGGCCAGCACCCCGAGGGCCTGGGTATCGGACGCCGCGAAGATCGCCGTGGGCGGCGCGGGCAGCGCCAGCAGCTCGGCCACGTCCGTCCCGGCCGCCGCCGCCGAGTGCTCGCCCCGGCGCACCAGCGCGGGGTCGTAGCGGACTCCGGCGCTCGCCAGCGCCCGCCGGTAACCGAGCAGCCGCCGCCGGGTGGACATGAAGCCCAGGCCGGGATCCCGCCGGTCGCCGATGAAGCCGATCCTGCGGTGTCCCAGGCTGAGCAGGTGGCCGACGGCCAGCTCCCCGCCGCGGATGTCGTCGGTCACGGTGCACGGCACGCCGGGCGCCTCGGCGTCGAGCAGCACCAGCGGCAGCAGGGCGCCGCGCAGCGCCGCCAGGTGCTCGCGGCCGAGCCGCAGTGACATGATCACCGCCCCCTCGGCCCCGTGCCGCGCCGTCAGCGCCTGCAGGTGCCGCTCCAGCTGAGCCGGGGTCTCCACGTTGCACAGCACGGCGTCATATCCCTGCTCGTCCAGGACTGCGATGGCCCCGGCCAGCCGCGCCACCACGGACGGGCGGGTCAGGAAGGGCACCACCAGCACCACCGTGCCCGGGCTGCCGCGGGACAGCCGGGTGGCCAGCCGGCTCGGCCGGTACTGCAGGCGCTGCATGACCTCGAGCACCCGCTGCCGGGTGACGTCGCGCACATTGGGGCTGTCGTTGAGTACCCGGGAAACGGTGCCGACGCTGACCCCGGCAGCTGCAGCCACCTCAGCGATGTTCGTCCGGCCGGCAGGCTTCAGCCGAATCACCCCCAGTAGGAGCGGCCACTCCATGGAACCGATTCAACTGCAGTGCTACTCTCCGGCCGCCAGGCGCGTCAATACTTTTCTGCGTAACGGTCCGATCACCTTCTCCCGCCCGGCGGTTACGCCGCCGGGTGAACGCGCTGGGTGTCCCGGGCAGGCGCTGGGTTACCGTAAACGCCGTGCAGATCCTGCTGGCCCAGGCCGCCCATGCCGAGGACGCCACCGACCTGCTCGCGATGCCGTGGCAGGTTCCGCTGGAGGACTGGCCGGCCGAGCTGCTGGTGCAGGTCCGCGACCGCGGGCTGGCCCGGCATGTGGTGCGCTTCGTGGAATCGGCCGGCACCCTGGTGGCCCTCAAGGAGATGCCCGAGGAACTGGTGGCCCGGGAGCATCGGCTGCTGACCTTCCTGGCCGAGGAGTCGGTGCCGGCCGTCGAGCTGATCGGCACGGTGACCGATCGCGGCGGCGAGGGCAACGGCATCCTGCTGACCCGGTACCTGGAGTTCTCGCTGCCTTACCGGGCGCTGTTCGCCGGGCACCTGACCAAGCCGATGAGCGGGCGGCTGGTCGACGCCCTGGCCGAACTGCTCGTCCGGCTGCACCTGGCCGGCTTCTTCTGGGGCGACTGCTCGCTGTCCAACGCGCTGTTCCGCCGTGATGCCGGCGCCCTGTCGGCGTACCTGGTGGACGCCGAGACGGCCGAGACCGCGCCGGCGCTGACGGACGGGCAGCGGCTGTGGGATCTGGAGCTGGCCACCGAGCGGGTGGCCGGGGAGATGGCCGACCTGCGCGCCGAGCGGAAGGCGGCCGGCGTCGCGCTGGACTCCGAGCCGGACCCGTTCTGGCTGTCCGAGCAGCTCGAGCGCCGCTACCGCCAGCTGTGGGCCGAGCTGACCCGCGAGGAAGTCATCGAGATCGGCGAGCGGCACCGGGTAGAGGACCGGATCCGGCGGCTCAACGCGCTCGGCTTCGACGTCCGCGAGCTGATGGTCACGACCGCGGCGGGCGACACTAAGCTGCGGCTGAGCACCCGGGTGGTCGAGCCGGGCTTCCACCACCGCGAGCTGGCCGCGCTCACCGGCCTGGACGTGGGCGAGAACCAGGCCAGGCGGCTGCTCAACGACATCTCCGGCTACCGGGCCTGGCTGTCGCGCAGCCAGGGCAGCGAGGTGCCGCTGGCAGTGGCGGCAAGCCGGTGGCTGGCCGAGATCTACGAGCCCGCTGTGGAGTCAGTGCCGGAGCGGCTGCGGCACAAGCTGGAGCAGGCCGAGCTGTTCCACCAGGTGCTCGACCACCGCTGGTACCTGTCGGAGGCGATGCGCCGCGATGTCGGAACCACCGAGGCGGTCCGCTCGTTCACCCAGACCGTGCTGCCCTTCATCCCCGACGAGCGCACCGTGCTGTCTGATCCGGGGGCCGAGCCCCCGGATCCCCGAACGGCGCTAGCCGTTAGCGCGCTTGTGATCCGCGGCTGAAGCGCTGAGCTCCGCAGCCGATCCTGCGGGCCCGGCAGGCCCTTGGATCGGCCTTCCGAATCTGGGCAGCCGCCCGCTCGGGCCCCGCGGGCCCTCGCGGGCGGCTACTCGACGATCTTGGAGATGGGGAGCTCCAGGATGTCGCGGCCGCCCGCCGCCTTGAGCGCGGGGATCAGCGTGTTGACGCCGCGCTTGGGCACGACCGCCTCGACCGCGTGCATGTCGCCGCGGGCCAGTGAGGTGATCGTGGGCGACGACATCCCGGGCAGCAGCTTGGTCACCGCCTGCAGCCTGGCCGCCGGCACGTTCAGCTTGAGCAGCACGTGGCCGCGGGCACGGATCGCGCCGCGCAGCAGCAGCGCGATGTCGTCCATCGCCGTCCTCTTCGCCGGTTCCGCGAACGCGGCCGGATTGGCGATCAGCTCGGTATAGCTGGTCAGCAGGGTGTCGAGGATCCGCAGTCCGTTGCGGCGCAGCGACGAGCCGGTCTCGGTCAGGTCGACGATGGCATCCACGATGTCGGGCACCTTGGCCTCGGTCGCCCCGTAGGACGGGATCACGACCGCCTTGACCCCGTGCACCTCCAGATAGCGGCGGGTCAGCGCGGGGAACTCGGTGGAGATCCGGATGCCGTCGGGCAGGTCGGCCGCCGACTTCCAGCCCGCGCCGGACGGGACGGCCAGCACCACTCGCACCGGGTCGGAGGTGGCCTTGGAGTACTGCAGCTCGCCGAGCGAGGCGACGTCCGCGCCGGTCTCGGTGATCCAGTCCCGGCCGGTGATGCCGAAGTCGAACAGGCCCTGCTCGACGTAGGACGGGATCTCCTGCGGGCGCAGGAACCGGACCCGCTCGATCCGCGGGTCATCGATCGTGGCGTGATAGTCGCGATCCGAGGAGCGCCGCACCGTCAGGTCGGCGGCGTCGAACAGATCCAGGGTGGCGCGCTCAAGCGAGCCTTTGGGCAGGACCAGGGAAAGCACGGAAGAACCCTTCAGTCATAACGGGCAGCCGCCGCCGACTCTAGCCGCCGCAGCCGGTCGGCGCGCGGCTTGACGTTCTCTTGAGAGCGAGTACTCTAAATCGAGTACTTGAAATAAGAGCCCGAGATGGCGTGCAGAAGGCGGCCGTCCGGGACGTCACCGCGCCAGGGCCGCAGCCGGCCGGGAGCGCGCCGAGACCCCGTCACCGTGAGGAAAATGCCGATGCCGCCGAGGAACCGGTCCAACCCGCTGGCGCTGGCAGTGCTGATCTGCCTGGCCGAGCGGCCCATGCATCCCTACGAGATCGCGACCATGCTGCGCCAGCGGCGCAAGCACGAGAGCGTCCGGCTGAACTACGGCTCGCTGTACTCCGTCGTCGTCTCGCTGGACAAGCGCGGGCTGATCGAGGCACAGGAGACCGAGCGGGCCGGGCGGCTCCCCGAGCGCACCGTCTACCGGGTCACCGAGGCGGGCCTGATCGAGGTGCATGACTGGCTCACCGAGCTGATCTCCACTCCGGTCAGCGACTACCCGGCGTTCCAGGCCGGGCTGTCGTTCCTGCCCGCGCTGCCGCCCGATGACGTCGCCATGCTGCTGCGCGAGCGGATCGCCCGGCTGCAGACCGAGCTGGCACAGGCCCGCGCCGTGCGCGAGCTAATGGAAAAGCACCGGCTGCCGCGGCTGTTCTGGGTTGAGGCCGAGTACGGCATGGTGCTGCGCGAGGCCGAGCTGGAGTACGCGCAGCGGCTGGAGCACGAGATCACGACCGGCACGCTGGACGGCATCGGCTGGTGGCGGCAGATCCATGCCGACAGCGACGAGCCGGTCCCCTACCCGGACTGGGACCCCACGGGGTCCGGCGTACCCCCCGACATGACCGGTTCCTCCCCCGGCGCCAGCCGCCCCGGCGGAGGTGAGCGGGCATGACCAGCGTCATCAGCACCCGCGAGCTGCGCAAGAGCTTCCCGGCCGGCCAGCGGCGGGAGCGCCGCCAGGTCGAGGCGGTGCGCGGCGTCAGCATCGACGTTCGCGCGGGCGAGATCTTCGGCTTCCTCGGGCCCAACGGCGCGGGCAAGACCACCACGCTGCGGATGCTCACCACCCTGCTGCCCATCGACGCGGGCACGGCGACGGTGGCCGGCTTCGACGTGGCCCGCCAGCCGCAGCAGGTCCGGACCCGGATCGGCTACGTCAGCCAGCTGGGCGGCGCCGACGAGCTGGCCACCGGCCGGGAGAACCTGATGCTGGCCGGCCAGCTGTACGGCGGCGGCCGCGCGCAGGTAGCCGAGCGCGCGGACCGGCTCGCCGGGCTGCTGGACCTGAGCAGCTTCGCCGGCCGGCGGGTCAGCACCTACTCGGGCGGGCAGCGGCGGCGGCTGGACGTGGCGCTCGGGATCGTGCACGAGCCGACGGTGCTGTTCCTGGACGAGCCGACGGCCGGCCTGGACCCGCAGAGCCGGGCCAACCTGTGGGAGCACATCGGCGCCCTGCGCGAGCGCGGCACCACCGTGTTCCTCACCACGCACTACCTGGACGAGGCCGACACCCTGTGCGACCGGCTGATGATCATGGATCACGGCCGGATCGTGGCCGAGGGCACGCCGCGGGAGCTCAAGCAGCAGGTGGCCGGCGACGCGATCACGATCAGCGTCCGGCCCGGGGAGCCGGGCGGGGCCGGCCCGGCCGTTGACGGCCCGGCCGGCCATCCGGCCGGGGCCGCCGCCCTGGCCGGCGAGCGGGCGGCGGCCCGGCTGCGCGCCGAGCCGTACGTGCGCGAGCTCACCTCCGACGGCGGCCAGGTCCGGCTCTACGTCGACGACGGCGGCAGCGCGCTGCCGCAGCTGACCCGGCTGCTGGACGCCGAGGGCATCGGGATCCGGTCGATCGCGATGTCCGAGCCGACGCTGGACGACGTCTTCTTGCGGCAGACCGGCCGGCTGCTGCGCGAGGCGAGCCCCGGTGCCGTGGATGAGCCGGACGGCGGCGGCCCCGAGAGCCCTGACAGCCCTGACAGCCCACAGGATACGGAGGTCCTGGCATGAAAACCGGCAGGGACATCGGCCTGCTCTACAGCAGGTACCTGCGCCAGCTGCTGCGCAACCCGGTCTGGCTGCTCGTCGGCTTCTCCACCCCGATCCTCTACCTGGCGCTGTTCACGCCGCTGCTCAAGCGGCTGTCCGGCGCGGGCGGCCTGCCGACCGGCAACGTCCTGGACCTGTTCCTGCCGGGCATCCTGGCGCTGCTGGCCTACGCGAGCGGGATCGGCCCCGGCTTCAACACGATTTTCGAGCTGAAGGGCGGCCTGATCGAGCGGCTGCGGGTCACCCCCGCGAGCCGGTTCGCGATCCTGGTCGGCCCGATCCTGGCGACGATGGTGATGATGTTCGCCTTCGACGCGGTCGTCGTCGCGGTCGGGGCCGGCTTCGGCTTCACCGCGCACTGGGCGGGCCTGGCGGTGCTGACCGTGCTGCTCGCCCTGCTGATGATCACCGTGGCCGCGTTCTCCATCGCCACCGCGCTGGTGACCAAGGACATCAGCGGCTTCGCCGCGATCGTCAACGGGCTGAACCTGCCTGTCCTGCTGCTGGCCGGGGTGCTGCTGCCGATCTCGCTCGGCCCGGCCTGGATGCGGGCGCTCGCGCACTTCAATCCGCTGTTCTACCTGGTCGACGCTTCCCGGGTACTGGCCGCTGGCACGCTGACCGGCACCGCCGTCTGGCAGGCGTTCGCGGTCCTGGTCCCGCTCTGCGCGCTGGTCCTGGCCTGGGCCACCCAGGTCTTCCGCCGCGCCGTCGCCTGATTCTCCGGCCGTCCGCCAGCCGCCGCGCTGGCGGCTCCCGGGCAGCCCGGGCGGCCCGTTGGCCGTCCGCGGCCCCCGAGGACAGCGAGAAGCCGATCAGAGAGAGCGGACAGGGCGGGCCTGATCTCGGAATTCAGGTCGAGGCTCCTGGCGAACTCGCTGCCCATCTGTGCAGGAACCAGGGGCCGCTGTACGCGTCGGTGCTGCGGCGAGCTCGGCCCAGACTGCGCTCTTCCAGGGGAAAGCGCTAGTTTCCTCGGGTCTGCCGTGCCCGGTCAGCGGCTCGTGCTGGTGGCCGGTCTTGACGCGCGATCCCTCGCGACGCTACGTTTAACCAATTCATTAATTAACAAGGTGGTTAAGCGAATGGCGGACGACCGGCTCAGCGTGATCTTCGGGGCGCTGGCGGACCCGACCCGGCGGGCGATCCTGGCCAGGCTGGCCGACGGGGAGGCGACCGTGACCGAGCTGACCGCCCCGTTCCCCGTCAGCATGCCGGCCATATCCCGGCA
>JBKQSL010000297.1:0-13313 GCA_052143655.1 Streptosporangiaceae bacterium
TCATCAACACCGCGACCAACCAGCTGGTCCAGACCATCAAGGTCGGCAACGCGCCGCGGCAGGTGGTCCTGGTCGGCAACGACGCGTTCGTCTCCAACGAGGGCGGCCGCCCGGCCCGGCCCGGCGAATTCACCAACGAGTCCGACGGCACCGCCATCGTGGCCAGCAAGGTCACCGGCGCGGCGATCACCGGCACGGTCTCCGAGGTCAACCTGACCACCGGCCAGGAGGTCAAGGAGATCCCCGTCGGCCTGCAGCCGACCGCGGAGTACCTGGCCCCGGACGGCACCCTGATGGTGGCCAACTCCAATGACGACACGTTCTCGCTGATCAACCCGGCCACGGCCATCGTGGTGCAGACCGTGAACGTCAACCCGCTGCCCGGCTCGACCGTCGGCAGCTACCCGAACGCGATCACGATGCCCGACCCGCACACGATCCTGGTCAGCATCGGCCGGGACAACGCGCTGGCCGTCTACGGCTACAACGGCCCCACCACGCCGGTGCGGTACGAGGGCCTGCTGCCCACCGACCAGTACCCGGTGGACGTGGCCTACGATCCCGCGGTCGGCAAGATCGTCGTGACCAACGACAAGGGCATCGGCTCGCTCGGCCCGGCCAGCACCATCGACAAGGGCCCCGGCACCGCTCCCGGCGGCGAGTCCGTCACCGGGCACAACACCTACGACGACACCGGCTCGGTCACCCAGTTCACCATGCCGACCATGGCTCAGCTCGGGGCCTACACCCACCAGGTGTTCGTGGACAACGACTGGGAGCACCTGCTCGCCAGCACCCCGCTGACCGACTGCCACGCCGCGCCGCAGGCCGTGCCGCAGCGCCTGGGCTGCCCGTCGCCGATCAAGCACGTGTTCCTGATCATCCGGGAGAACCGGACCTACGACCAGACGCTCGGGGACATCGCCAAGGGCAACGGCGACGCCAGTTACGCGCAGTTCGGCCAGACGATCACGCCCAACGCGCACAAGCTAGCGAACACCTTCGGGCTGTTCGAGAACTTCTACGACGAGGGCACGCTGTCGGCCGACGGCCACAACTGGCTGGTGCAGGCCGACGCGAACGACTACATCGAGAGGGAGTTCGGCTCGTTCTACCGCAGCTACCCGGCCCAGGGCGGTGATGCCCTGGCCTACCAGCGGGACGGCTTCATCTGGAACGCGGCGCAGCGGGCCGGCCTGACGGTCAAGGACTACGGCGAGTACAACAACTTCTTCACTCAGCCGAGCCCGACGCCGTCGTGGTCGGACTACTACCAGGACTCCCAGATCCTGGAGGGCGACGCCTCCGGGCCGCTGCCGGTGCCGACGTCGGCGCTGAACACCTACGCCGACATCCCCTCGCTCAACGCCATCGACGACCACGCCTATCCGCCGTTCGACCTGGGCATTCCCGACCAGTACCGGGCCGACATCTGGCTGCAGTCGTTCCTGCAGAGTGAGAAGACCGGCCAGCTGGCCAACCTCAACCTGATCTGGATGCCCGACGACCACACCGCGGGCATCGGGACCGGTGACCCGAACCCGGTCTCCGAGGTCGCCGACAACGACCTGGCCGTCGGCCGGATCGTCGACGCGATCTCGCACTCGCAGTTCTGGAAGAGCTCGGCGATCTTCGTGGTCGAGGACGACACCCAGAACGGCGTCGATCACGTCGACGGCCACCGCGGTCCGCTGCTTATCGCCAGCCCGTACGCGAAGCGCGGCATCGTCGACAACACCTACTACACCCAGCTCAACGCGGTCCGCACGATCGAGCAGATGCTCGGCTTCGCCCCGATGAACTCCGAAGACCGGGCCGCCGAGCCGATGTTCGACGCGTTCACCAACACGCCGGACTTCACGCCGTACACCTACGTGCCGAACCAGATCTCGCTGACCGAGGGCCTCGCCGCTACCTCGGCCAGGGGCAGGCTGCGCACGTACGTGCCGGCCTCGGCCGCGCAGCAGAAGATCCCGGCTGCCGTGCGCTCCGTCTACGCGCAGTGGGTGGTCTGGAGCCACAACGGCCGGTTCAACGGCAGGGGCGCCATTCAGGACTGGGCCAACCCGGCCCAGCTGAACCGGCTCGACTGGTACAGCGCGCACGGCTGGCGGGTGCCCTACCCCGGGGACAAGAAGATCCTCGGGCCGAACCAGGTGCCCGGGCGCACCCTGCCCGCCGATTACCTGGGCGACTAAGGCCGTGCCCCCGGCCGCCTGAGGCCCGGGGGCTAGCCTGCCGGACCCGGGGCCCTGCGATCGCCGCAGGCCCCGGGTCCGCTGCTGTCCGGCCGGGATGCGGCCGGACAGCAGCGGCGTGGCGCCGCCCCGCCGCGGCCGGGCCCGCCCGGGCAGTGACGTGGCCGCCCGGGCAGTGACGTGTCTCACTTCTCTATTTTCTCCATTGACTTACTAGGGAAAACCCTCGCACCATAGGGGCATGACCCGCACGCAGCACCTGGTCCCACGGCGCTCCCTCGCCCTGGTCTCGCGCCGCTACCTCGACCTGTGCCGGCAGGCAGCCGCCATGTGCGAGGCCAGCCGCCCGCTTCCGCACTGAGCGGGCAGCCAACCCCCCGGCACTCCCGCCCGGCGGCGCCAGCGCGCTGCCGCCCGGCGTCCCCCTCCTGCCGTTACCAGCGAGGTCGCTCATGCCCCCTGAGACTCCCGTCGGCCTGATCTCGGCTACTGTCCGAGACGACCCCGATGCCCGGCGCCATCCCGGCACCCCGGCCGCGATCGCCGGGCCTGTCGCCAGCCGGCCGCCGGCCGCATCGCGGCCATCCAGCGCCCCGCGCCGCCGCAGGGCCCGTCCCTGGCACCGGATCATCAGCCCGCTCGTGCTGCTGGCCGCCTGGCAGCTGGTCAGCAGCACCGGGCTGATCTCGGCGCAGAAACTGCCGCCGCCCACCGAGGTGGCCCGCACCGCGGTCAGCCTGATCACCACTGACTCCGCCGCTTACGGCACGCTGCAGGGCGCGATGGCGGTGTCGCTGCAGCGGGTGGCGATCGGGTTCGCGCTCGGCGGCGCCGTCGGGCTGGTCCTGGCCCTGGTCGCCGGGCTGAGTCGGCTGGGCGAGAACTCCGTCGACCCCATCCTGCAGATGATCCGCACGCTGCCGCTGTTCGGCCTCATCCCGGTGTTCATCGTCTGGTTCGGCATCGGCGAGCTGCCCAAGATCCTGCTGATCGCGCTCGGCGCCGCCATCCCGCTGTACCTGAACACGTTCGCGGGCATCCGCGGCGTGGACGGCAAGCTCGCCGAGGTCGGCCAGTCGCTCGGGCTGACCCGCGGCGAGATGATCCGGCACATCATCGTGCCCGGCGCGCTGCCGCAGATCCTGGTGGGGCTGCGGCAGAGCCTGGGCGTGGCCTGGCTGGCGCTGGTGGTGGCCGAGCAGGTCAACGCCAACGCCGGCCTCGGCTTCATGATCAGCCAGGCCACCCAGTTCCTGCGCAACGACGTGATCTTCGTCGCGCTGCTGGTGTACTGCATCCTCGGCCTGCTCACTGACGCGCTAGTCCGGCTGGCCGAGCGCAGGGCGCTGGCCTGGCGCCACGGGCTGGTGCCGGCATGACCGCCCCGGCGCAGGTAACCGCGATCCGGCCCGCCGCCCGGATGCGCGGGCTGACCCGCGAGTTCGGCGCCCGGCGGGTACTCGACCGGCTGGACCTGGACATCGCCCCCGGCGAGTTCGTCGCCCTGATCGGGCGCAGCGGCACCGGCAAGTCCACGCTGCTGCGCGCGCTGGCCGGGCTGGACCGCGAGGTCACCGGGGAGCTGCGGGTTACCGGCACGGCTGCGGTGGCCTTCCAGGAACCCCGGCTGGTGCCCTGGCGCCGGGTCACCGCGAACGTCTGCCTGGGCCTGCGGGCCGGCAACCCCGTCGCGGTCGCGCAGGCGGCGCTGGCCGAGGTCGGCCTGACCGGCCGGGCGCAGGCCTGGCCAGTGACGCTGTCGGGCGGCGAGGCCCAGCGCGCGGCCCTGGCCCGGGCCCTGGTCCGCGAGCCGAGCCTGCTGCTGCTCGACGAGCCTTTCAGCGCCCTGGACGCGCTGACCCGGATGGCCATGCACCAGCTGGTGCTGCGGCTGTGGGAACGGCACCGGCCCGCCGTGCTGCTGGTGACCCATGACGTGGACGAGGCCCTGGCGCTTGCCGACCGGGTGCTCGTCCTCGCCGACGGCCGGATCGGCTACAGCGGCCGGATCGCCGCCCCGCGGCCGAGGCACCGGGACCATCCCGAGCTCACTGCGATGCGCACGCGCCTGCTCAGCGAGCTGTGCGTGCCGACGGAAGGACAGGAATGAACCAGGTATTTGCCGCAACGAACCGGCCGCCCGCGCTGCCCCGGCAGCGCCGCCGCCGCGCCCTGCTGCCGGCCGCCGGGGTGGCCGCGCTCGCCCTGCTCGCGGCGGGCTGCTCGTCGTCGGGCAGCAGCGGCAGTTCCGCGGCTGGCTCCGCGGCGTCCTCCTCCGCGGCGGCCGCCGCCACCAGTTCCGCGTCCGGCACGGCCGATGTCTCCTCGGTGACCCTGCACATCGGCGACCAGGCGGGATCGGGCTCCCAGGCCCTGCTCACCGCGGCCGGCCTGATCAGCAAGCTGCCGTTCAAGGCCAGCTGGTCGGACTTCACCTCCGGCCCGCCGATGCTGCAGGCCATGGGCAGCGGCGCCGTGGACATCGGCAGCGTCGGCAACGCGCCGCCGGTCTTCGCCGCCGCGGGCGGCGAGAAGATCGCGGTTGTCGGCGGCTTCCAGGCCAACCCGCACGGCTCGGCGCTGCTGGTGCCGGCGAACTCGCCGATCCACTCGATCGCTCAGCTGCGCGGCAAGCGCATCGCCGTGGCCGAGGGCAGCTCGGCCGACTACCACCTGCTCACCGTGCTGAAGAAGGCCGGCCTGTCGGTGCACGACGTGACGCTGGACTACCTGCAGCCGGCCGAGGGCCTGGCCGCCCTGGCCTCGGGGCACGTGGACGCCTGGGACATCTGGTCGCCGTTCGCCGAGCAGGCCGAAGTTCAAGATCACGCCCGGGAGCTGGTCAGCGGGGTCGGCTACGGCAGCCCGTACTCGTTCACCGTGGCCTCCCGCGCCGCGCTCGCCGACCCGGCCAAGGCGGCGGCGATCCGCGATTACCTCCGGCTGCTCGCGCAGGCGCACGCCTGGGCGGCGAGCCACCAGGCGGCCTGGGCGGCCACCTGGGCCAAGGCCACCGGCCTGCCGGAATCCATCATGGCGAAGGCGGCCAGGGACGACTCGGCCCTGGCGGTGCCGATCACGCCCGCCGTGGTCAGCTCGGAGCAGTCGGTCGCCAATGCGTTCACCGCGGCCGGCCTGATCCCGGCCAAGGTCGACTTCGCGCACTACGTCTACACCGCATTCAACGCCACCGCCGGGAGCCCTTCGTCATGAGCCTCACCTTCCACTGGTTCCTGCCCACCACCGGTGACGGCCGGGCGATCATGGGCCGCGGCCACAGCCTGCCACCCGCCGGGCTGACCGGCGGCCCGGACGCCCCGCACATCCGCGGCGCGGCCGCGCAGGAGCGGCCGCCGGACATCGAGTACCTGGCCCAGGTGGCGCGCTCGGCCGAGCAGCTTGGCTTCGAGGCCGTGCTCACCCCGACCGGGACCTGGTGCGAGGACGCCTGGCTGGTCACCGCTGCGCTCACCCGCGAGACCACCCGGCTGAAGTTCCTCGTGGCGTTCCGGCCCGGCCTGACGTCGCCCACCCTGGCCGCTCAGATGGCGGCCACCTACCAGCGGCTGTCCGGCGGCCGCCTGCTGCTGAACGTGGTCACCGGCGGCCAGGCCGACGAGCAGCGCCGGTTCGGCGATCACCTGTCGCACGACGAGCGCTATGCGCGAACGGCCGAGTTCCTGTCAGTCGTGCGCGGCGCCTGGAGCGGCCAGCCGTTCGACTTCGACGGCCGCTACTACCAGGTAGCGGGGGCGACGGTGCTGCGGCCGCCCGAGCCGGTGCCCGGGATCTACTTCGGCGGGTCGTCCCCGGCCGCCGGCCCGGTCGCCGCCGCCGCGGCGGACGTCTACCTGACCTGGGGCGAGCCCCCGGCGCAGGTGGCGCAGAAGCTCACCTGGGTCGGCCGGCTGGCCCGGCAGCAGGGGCGCGAGCTTCGCTTCGGCATCCGGCTGCACGTGATCACCCGGGACACCGAGGCGGACGCGTGGGCCGAGGCCAGCCGGCTGCTCGACTACCTGGACCCGGCGGACATCGCCGCCGCGCAGCAGGTCCTGGCGGCCAGCGAGTCCGTCGGCCAGGACCGGATGCGCGCCCTGCACTCCGCGTACCGGCATGGCGGCTCCGCGCAGGACCTGGAGATCTACCCGAACCTGTGGGCCGGGGTCGGGCTGGTCCGCGGCGGCGCGGGCACCGCGCTGGTCGGCAGCCACGAGCAGGTCGCCGGCCTGATCGAGGAGTACGCCTCGCTCGGCATCAGCGAGTTCATCCTGTCCGGGTACCCGCACCTGGAGGAGGCGTACTGGTTCGCCGAGGGGGTCCTGCCCGAGATCCGCAGGCGCGAGGCGGCAGCCGCGGGCCCGGCCCGGCGGCCGCTGACCGTGAGCGGCTGATCCTCGCCGGGCACCGGCCCCGGGCCGGCTGGGCCTGCCGCGCGCGCATATTCGCATCCGAGACGACCCTGGAGGTCCGGCCATGACCGGCAGCCCACGGCAGCTGCACTTCAACGCGTTCCTGATGAGCTCTGGTCATCACGAGGCGGCCTGGCGGCTGGCAGAGAGCGACCCGTTCGCGAACGTCGACCTGGCGCACTGGCACAACCTCGCCCAGCTCGCCGAGCGGGCGGCATTCGACTCGCTGTTCCTGGCCGACAACCCGGCCTTGTGGGGCAGCCCGCGGCACCGCCCGGCGGCGGCCCTGGAGCCCACCGTGCTGCTGGCCGCGCTGGCCGCCGCGACCAGCCGCATCGGGCTGATCGCGACCGCGTCGACCACCTACAACTCGCCCTATAACCTGGCCCGCCGGTTTGCCTCGCTGGACCACATCAGCGGCGGCCGGGCCGGCTGGAACATCGTGACCACCGCCGAGCAGGCCACTGCGCGGAACTTCGGTCTCGACGGCCGGCCCGGCCATCGTGAGCGGTATGAGCGGGCGGCCGAGTTCGTCGACGTGTCCATCCGGCTGTGGGATGGCTGGGAGGACGATGCCGAGGTGGGGGACAAGGCGGCGGGCATCTACGCCGACACTGCGCGGATCCACCCGGCCGACTTCCAGGGCCGGTTCTTCCGGGTGCGCGGCCCGCTGAACGTCCCGCGCTGCCCGCAGGGCAGGCCGCTGCTGGTGCAGGCCGGGTCGTCGCCCGATGGCCGCGATTTCGCGGCCCGTTACGCGGAGGCGATCTTCACCGCGCAGCAGACGCTCGCTGGCGCCCAGGAGTTCTACGCCGATATCAGGCAGCGGGCCAGGCAGCTCGGCCGGGACCCGGACCTGATCAAGGTGCTGCCCGGCATCGTGCCGGTCATCGGGGCCACCGAGGCTCAGGCGCGGGCGCGCGCCGACGAACTTGAGCAGCTGATCATCCCGGAGTACGGGCTGGCCCAGCTCTCCCGGGTGCTGGAAGTCCCCGTCAGCGAGCTGGATCTGGACCGGCCGCTGCCGGCCGGGGTCTTCGGCCGGCCGCCGGCCGAGGGCGCGCAGAGCCGCTTTGAGCTGATCACCGAACTCGGGCGGCGGGAGAGCCTGACCGTGCGGCAGATCCTCGGCCGGCTCGGCGGCGGGCGCGGCCACCGCACCGTGGCCGGGACGCCGGAGCAGATCGCCGCGACGATCTGCGACTGGTTCGAGCACGGCGCCGCCGACGGTTTCAACGTGATGCCCCCCGCGCTGCCGTCCGGGCTGGCGGACTTCGCCGATCAGGTCATCCCGCTACTGCAGCGCCGCGGGCTGTTCCGGACCGACTACCCGGGGCAGACGCTGCGAGAGCACTACGGGCTGCCGCGGCCGGAGAGCCAGTTCACCGCGGCCCGCCGGGCCGCCGTGCCCGCGCCAGTCGGCTGAGCGCAGGGCGCCGTCGAGCGGCGCCGGTGCTCGCCGCGCGCCGGGGGAGCGGGGTGGCCGCTCACGCAGCCGGGTGGCCGCGGGGCCCGCACGGCGAGCGGCTGCCATTCCCGCCAGCAGGCCAGCCGGGCCTCGTACTCCCGGGTGGTCATCTCCAGCGGCGCCGCGCCGAAGAAGACCCGCAGTGGCGGCTCCGGCGCGTCCACGCTGGTCAGCACGGCCGCCCGGGTGGCGGCCGGATCGCCGGGCGCCCAGACCAGGGAACCGCGGCTGGCCTCGCGGATGGCCGCATACGCCGGGTTCGGCGCGCCGCGCTGCGCTACGCCCGCCCGGCCCGCGGCGGCGCCGGCCCGGCCGTGCTGCTGCCATGATCGCGGCTGGCCGGCCGGGGCGGGGTGAAACTCAGAGCGCTATCCTATTTATTCGATCGATAAAATCTTATAACCTGCTGGCATGCCTGACAGGAACGTTATCGCTGGCCGGGGGCCAGTAGTCGCGATCGTGGGCGGGGGCGCCAGCGGCACGCTGACTGCCGTGCTGCTGCTGCGCACGGCGGCGCAGCAGCAGCGCCCGGTACGGATCATCCTCATCGACAGCGCCGGGCGGCACGGCCTCGGCCAGGCCTACGGCACGACTCACCCCTGGCACCTGCTGAACACCCCCGCCCAGCAGATGAGCGCGCTGGCCGACGACCCCGGCCACCTGGTCCGCTGGGCGGCCGAGGCCGGCCTAGCGGCCGGGAAGCTCACCGGCCCGGGGGCGGGCCGCAGCGCGGCCGCATCGTCCGCCAGCCCGGCCGGCGAGCTAGCCGGCGCGTTCCTGCCGCGCCGCGATTACGGCCGCTACCTGCAGGACACGCTCGCCGAGGCAGAGCGGCTGGCGGGCCCGCTGGGCCGGCTCAGCCTGGTCAGCTCGCAGGTCACGGCCATCCGGCCGGGCGGCCGCGGCCGGGCGCTGCGGCTGATGCTGGCCAACGGCAGCCTCGACGCCGACGTGGCCGTGCTGGCCACCGGCAACCTGCCGCCCGCGCTGCCGTTCCCGGTACCGGCCGGGCCGCGGATCATCACCGACCCGTGGGCGCCGGGGGCACTGGAGGCGGCCGCGGACGGCAGCCCGGTCGTCATCGCCGGGACCGGGCTCACGATGATCGACGTGGCGGTCGCCGTCACTGGCACCAGCCGGCGCACCGCCGTGCACGCCATCTCCCGGCACGGCCTGCTGCCCCGGGTGCACCGCGGGCTGCCGACCGGCCCGGTCGAGCCGGTCTGGCTCCCCGTGCTGGTCAACCCGGTCGGCCCGGTCCGGCTGGCCGAGCTGATGTGGCAGGTCCGGACGGCGATGACCACCCGGCCGGACGGCTGGCAGGACGTCATCGACGGCCTGCGGCCGTACCTGCCGAGCTTGTGGCGGCGGATGCCGGCCGCCGACCGGCAGCTGTTCCTGCGCCATGTTGCGCGCTACTGGGAGGTGCACCGGCACCGCATGCCGCCGCAGGCGGCCCGGCGGATCGCCGAGCTGCGCTGCACCGGGCAGCTGTCGGTGCACCATGGCCGCATCACCGCTGTCACCGAGCAGGCCGACGGCCTGCGGATCCGGCTCAGCACCGATGACGGGGAGCGCAAGCTGACGGCCGGCTGGCTGGTCAACGCGACCGGCGCGGGCGCAGACGTCACGGCGGTGCCCGATCCGCTGCTGGCGGACCTGCTCGGCAGCGGCCTGGCGCGGCCGGGGCCGCTGCGGCTGGGGATCGACGCCACCGCTGACGGCGCCGTGCTCGACACCACGGGCGTGCCGAGCAGCGTGCTGTTCACGCTCGGCCCGCCGCTGCGCGGCCTGTGGTACGAGACGACCGCGATTGCCGAGATCAGGCAGCAGGCCGCCGCGCTGGCCCGGCGTCTGGTCACCGCCGTCCAGGCCCGCGAGCTGCCGGGCAGCGCCGCCTAGCGGCCGGCCGCGCCGGGCCGCACCTGGCCCGGGACCGGGCGCCCGCCGCCGCCCGCCGGTCTGGGCACCCGCGGGGGAGCCGGCTGCAGCGCTCGTGCCGTCTGTTCACGCTAGGTCCTGTCAGCGGGCGGGGCGGGCAGCCGCTCACAGCGGGATGTTGCCGTGCGCGCCGCGCCGCTCCGGCGCTCCGGCGAGGGCCTGCGCCACCTTGCGCCGGGTCTGCGCGGGCGCGATCACCTCGTCCACCAGGCCCAGGCCGACCGCCCGCTCCATGCCGCCCGCCTGCTGCCGGTGCTGCTCGACCAGCTGCTCGCGCAGGGCCGGCAGCTCGTGCTCGGCCGCGGCCGCCAGCCGCTTGCGGTGCAGGATGCCCACCGCCGCCTCGGCGCCCATGACCGCCACCTCGGCGCCCGGCCAGGCGAACACCGCGCTGGCGCCAAGAGCCCGGGAGTTCATCGCGATGTAGGCGCCGCCGTAGGACTTGCGGGTGATCAGCGTGGCCCGGGGCACTGTTGCCTCGGCGAAGGCGTGCAGCAGCTTGGCGCCGCGCCGCACCACCCCGTCCCACTCCTGCGCAACACCGGGCAGGTAACCGGGCACGTCCGCCAGCACGAGCAGCGGGACGCCGAGTGCGTCGCACATCCGCACGAACCGGGCCGCCTTGTCGGCGCTGAGCGCGTCCAGGCAGCCGCACTTGCGCAGCGGGTTGTTGGCGATCACCCCGATGGAGCGCCCGCACAGCCTGCCCATGCCCACGACGATGTTCGGTGCCCACTGGGCCTGCAGTTCGGCGAACCCGTCGTGGCCGTGGCCGTCGCCGGGATCGAGGATCTCGCGGATCAGCGGCCGCACGTCATAGGCCCTTCGGGCGCGCTCGGGCAGCAGTGCCCGCAGGTCCTTGCCGCTGCCCGCCTCGGCCAGCTCGAACCGGCCTGGCCGGGCGAAGAAACTGGTGACCCGCCGGGCCTGGGCCAGCGCCTCTGTCTCCGATCCGGTCACCATGTGCGCTACTCCGGACTTGCGGCTGTGCGCATGCGGGCCGCCCAGGCCCTCCATGTCGATCTGCTCGCCGGTCACGGCCCGGACCACATCGGGGCCGGTGACGAAGACCCGGCCGGCCGACGACATGATCACCAGGTCGGTCAGCGCCGGGCCGTAGGCGGCGCCGCCGGCTGCCGGGTCGAGCACCACCGAGATCTGCGCGACCCGGCCGGACGCCCGGATCATGGCCGCGAACACGCGGCCGACCCCGTGCAGCGCCTCCACTCCGTCCGCCAGGCTCGCCCCGCCCGAGTGCAGCAGCCCGACCACCGGCCGCGCCTCCCGGGCGGCCGCCTCGATCGCGGCGACGATGTGGCGGCACCCGGCTGCGGTCATCGCGCCGCCCATGGTCCGCGCGTCGGTGCAGTAGGCCAGCACCTCAGCGCCGTCGATGGTGCCGCGGGCCGCGCGCACGCCGCTGCCGTCGTCGTCGTGCAGCGGCGCCAGCGTGCCGGCGTCGAGGAGCCAGGACAGCCGGATGAGGGGATGGCGGGTGTCGGCCTCGGCGGCGGGTGCCGGGATTGCCAGCGAGTGGTTAGTGAGCACTGTGCCCCTTCGGGTCGGTCTTTGCCTGGCCGCACTGGGAGCAGCCGTGCTGGCTGCGCGCGGCGGCGATCCGGACGGGGGCGGGCGCGCGCGCGGCCGCCAGGCCGCGGGTCATCCAGGTGAGCAGCGGCGGGACCTCAGCGCGCCAGGTGGCCATGTTGTGATCGAGCCCGCGGTCGAGTATCAGCGGGGTATGCGGCTGCAGCAGCCGCAGTCCCTGGATCATCAGCCGCGCCTGCTGCACGTCGCCCGGGTTCTGCAGGCCGGCGGCCAGCCAGAACTGCGGCAGCACCGCGCCCGGCGGCAGCGTCTCGACCTCGTCGAGTGCGTTGTTCTGCTCCGCCAGCCGGTAGTTGCCGCCGAACGGGTTGACGTTCCTGATCGGGTTGCCCCACTGGTTGTCCGAGGGCAGGTAGTAGCCGCTGAGTACCCCGGCGAACCCGTAGCGCTCGCGGAAATGCAGCGCCATGTTGAGCGCGCAGTATCCGCCGGCGGAATAGCCAGCGATGCCCCAGGCCCGTCCCGGCGGCTGCACCCGCAGCAGCCGGGAGATCTGATCCGGCAGATCCGTGCCCAGGAAGGTGAGATCCTGCGGGCCGCCGACCTGGTTGAGGCACTGCAGGTCGATCTGATACCCGCCGTTCGCGTCGGGCATGAGCAGCACGGCCGGCCGGGCGCGGCCCTGCCGGATCATCGAGTCCAGCGTGCGCGTCACGCCGACGACGTTGATCCAGTCCTGCGGCAGGCCGGGCGAGCCGTGAATCAGCTCGATCACCGGGAACCGGTATCCGCGGTAGGCCGGCTCGAAGTACTGCGGCGGCAGGTAGACGTAAACCGCCCTGGTGATGTGGCTGCGCTGGCCGGTCAGGCTCAGGTGCAGCGTGTATCCCTGCTGCTGCGCCAGCCGCCGCGCTTGCGGGTCCGCGGTGACCGCGGCCAGCTCGGTCCGGGCGCTCGCCGCGGGGGCGCCGGCCTGCCCGGAGAAGTCCGCGATCGCCGCGCCCCAGGTCTGGTAGTAGTCGTAGTACCGGTTGACGGCGAG
Organism: Streptosporangiaceae bacterium; assembly: GCA_052143655.1. Lineage (GTDB taxonomy): Bacteria > Actinomycetota > Actinomycetes > Streptosporangiales > Streptosporangiaceae > CAVSUR01. Next base: position 12,607 of record JBKQSL010000297.1, read on the forward strand.
CACCCCCACCGTCATCGCGGGCAGGAACACCAGGCAGGCGCCGGCGATGCGCACGGCCAGCCGGCGGGCGGCCAGCGTCCGCCACATCAGCACCGCGAACGCCACCACCAGCAGGATGAACAGCAGCGTGCTCTGTGGTTCGAACACGTAATCCCCCCAATCTGGAGCGGGCTGGGTCCGATGACCCGACTGTTTAAGCCGCGGATGGCCAGGGAGCCGGCTGCTCGCCGGCCGCCGCAGTTCGCCTGCGCTGGCGGGTGAGCCGGATCGCGGTCCCGGCGAGCAGCGTGAACAGGACGAGCCCGGCCAGGATGTACAGGTTCCCGCCCACGAGTTCCAGCCCCCGGTAGTGGTATTCGGGGTACCACGGCTGGTCCCCGAGCTGGGTGAAGGTGGTTTCCATCGTGTTGGGGATGGCCCAGATCAGCCCGTCCAGGCCGTAGACGCCGATGCCGGCGGCGTGCCCCGTCCATATCCCGATCGGCCAGGCGGCGAAAGCCGCCCAGACCAGCACGGTCAGCGCGGCCAGCCCGGCGGCGGCCCGCCGGTGCCAGGCCGCGGGCCCGGCACTGCTGCCGTCCCGGGCGGCCCGCCAGGCGCGGAGCGTGAAGTGGGCCAGGACGATCAGCCCGGGGACGATCCATACCCAGTGGTGATCCCAGCTGATCGGCGAGACCAGCAGGCCGGTGAGCGCGCAGGCCAGGATG
>JBKQSL010000298.1:0-7312 GCA_052143655.1 Streptosporangiaceae bacterium
GCCGCATACGGCGCGCGGCAGGTCAGGCAGAATCTGGCCACCGGCGGCCGGGACGTTCGCTCGCATCACCGACGGGCACCTCGGCCCGGCGGCGATCTCCAGGCCAGTCACGGCGCGCCGAGTCGGCGGTCGGCATCGGGCTACGTCGATCGCCAGCATCACGCTGAGTTACGGGAGAGGCCAGTAGAACGCGCGCCGAGCCGCCGTTCGGTACGTCAAGATGACCCGCCTCAGTGATCACGGATGAAGCGCCGAACGGGACATTCTGCGTGGCCGACACGGCCTGGAGCCGAGGATGCAGGTGAGGTTAGCCTGCTCAAGTTCGTCGTCGATGAGCACTTAGATCGCTTCGATGGTGACCTGCTGCACCTGGTCCCACGACTCGGCCCAGTCTCCCATGAGCCGTACGCCGAGCCGGGCTGCGGGCCTTCCGTGATTCGGGAGCCGCATGTTCACGCAGCGTGCCGCGGTCAGTTACCGCTTCCCGGCGCCGGAACCGCACCTCCGCCGATACTGGGCTGCAAGCTTGGCATTACGGTGCCGTCCGCGCGCACATCCAGGTGATCGGCAGGGATGCCAGCGCGGTTGCCGCGTGGGACGCGGATAAGGTTCTGGTATGGCTGTCTCGTCGTTGATGGTCCCGCTCGGCACGCAGGCGCCCGACTTCACCCTTCCGGACACCAGCGGCACAATGGCAGGCCGCGACGACTTCACCGCCGCGCCCGCATTGCTGGTTGCCTTCTTGTGCAACCACTGTCCCTACGTCCGCCACGTCGAGACCGCGCTGGGCACGCTGCTGTCGCACTACCCTGACCTGGCCGTCGCGGGCATCTGCACCAACGACGCCGATGCTTACCCCGACGACCGGCCGCACGAGCTTGCCGGGCAGGCCCGGCGCGCTGGCTGGAATTTCCCGTACCTGGTCGACGCCGACCAGAAGGTCGGCCGCGCCTACCACGCCGCCTGCACGCCGGACTTCTTCCTCTACGACAGCGCGCGCCAACTGGCCTACCGCGGCGCGTTCGACCAGTCCACACCCGGTAACGGCAAGCCGGTCACCGGCGAGCTGCTCCGCGCGGCCATCGAGCTGACCCTGGCCGGCCAGCCGGTGCCCGAGCCGCATCGGCCCAGCATGGGCTGCTCAATCAAATGGCGGTCCTGACCATCGTCATGACCAGCGCAGCCCGTCGCCACGCCGTTGACCTGGCGCCGCCTGCCACCATGACCAAACGCCCATGCCGTGCCAGAATCCGCCTGCCTGCCGAGCCTGGGATCTGGTCACTCTGGGTGACCGACCCTGGTCCGGGACCGGTGAGCGCAGTGCCGCCGTTAGGTAGTCGGTGGTGGCTCTGGTGAGCGACCGTCAGAACACGCCAGAAGTGGCTGTTCTGATCGCCAACATGGCGCAGACGAATGAACGGCACCGATTTGCTCCGGCAACCGAGGCGTCCGGCCGCAGGCCCGAGCGCGGATGGACGCGCCGGCCCGGGAGACGCGGAGGGACGCTCGGCTTCAGGTAGCTGGGCCGGGCCGCATGCGCGCCAGCACGACAGAACGGCCATCGGGGTCGGCCAGCACCACGAAGCGTCCCCAGGTCGCATCCTGGGCCGGCCAGACAACCCGCACGCCTCGCTCTGCCGCCTCTCGCTCACACTCGTCTGGATCAGCGACAACGAAGCGCACCGCCGTGCCGCCGACCCCCGAGCCGGCGGGGAAGGTGCCCCTGTCATCGTGACCTCGGTCGTTGCGGTGCAGGACGACCCGACCCGAACTGTCGCCGACGACCACGATGATCTCGTCCTCGAACAGCACTGGCAGACCAAGCATCTCGACGTAGAAGACACGCGCCTGCGCCAGGTCCGATACGAACAAGATCAAGCTCTCTAGGTTCTCGGCGCGCATCACTTCACCGTAGCCCGAGCGTCGGCCCGTGCCGGCCAATCCTCCCGCTCGCCGCCTCACCGGAGGCATGTCACGGCGCCCCTGGTGTGCCGCCTGGAGCGAGCACATCGCCGGCGATCTGGACGGCGGTTCCACCCTCGGCTGGGCCTCCATGCCGCGACCGAATGGGTGATTCTGTGTGCGGGCCGGCCCGCAGGTCTGGGTCTGCTGTGTTGTGGCGTGGGTGCCGTGCTGCGCGGGCCGGGAAATCCGGATGCCCATGGCCGGTATGGGTTATTCGGCGTGCAGGGCGGTGGTGGTCCTGGTCGAGGCGGCCCAACTGGCGGGGCCGAGCGCGCCGGCGGCGGCGATGCCCAGCCCGGCGAGGGCGAGCAGGGTGAGTTCGGTGGCGGTGTAGACGCGGGTGAAGCTAGCGGGGATTGCGGTACCGCCGGCGGCTGCGCCGATGGCCTGGACGACGATGCGTTGCAGGATGATCCCGGCGGGCAGCGCGATGGCTGCGGCTATGACGGCGGGGGCGATGTCCCAGCAGACCACCATGGCGATGGTTTGCCAGGGTGTCATGCCGACGGCCTTGAACACGCCGAGGTCGTGCACGCGCTCCCGGGTGAGCATCAGCACGGAGTTCAGCACGCCGAGCCCGGCGAGGACCGCGATCACCATCATGAGCAGCCGGATCAGCGACAGGTCCGTCATTGAGGCGAACGATGGGGCGCTTTGCGGAGCGGCCGCCACAACGAAACCTGGCGGCCCCAGAACCCGGCTGAGCGCGTGAACATACGCTTGCACGCTGGTGCCGGGTTTGAGTCCGACGTTGTACTGCCAGGCCAGGCCGGCGGCCGCAGCGCCGAGTGTCTGCGGGCTGGTGAAAAGGGCGGGGCCGGGAGCGGTGGCGAACACCTCGCCCACGATCCGCGCCGTGACCGGCTTGCCGTTGACGGTCATGGTGACAGTGTCGCCGACGTTTAGGCCGGCCTGGGTGAGGAAGACGGGGTTGGCGTCCACCTCGCCGGCGCGCTGGTACCAGCGTCCGCTGAACATGCCCTGCCCGAGCCACGCCGCGTCAGCGCTGGCGAGCGTGACCGGCACTTGTCCCAGCCCGGGCACGCTGATCACTGGCCGGCTGCCGGGGGCCCCGGTCTGGGCCTGGGCCGCGAACCGCAGCGTTCCCGGCTGGGCGCGCAGCGCGGCGCCGGCTGTCCGCTGCTGGATGGCGGCAGCGGTCAGTGACCCACGGCCACCAAGCACGGCGACCTGTACCTGGCCCTGCGCGTGGACCGCGTTGTGGTTGATCTTCATGACCGAGGAGTCAAGGCCTGCCGCCAGGACCACCGCGGTGAGGCCGAACGTGATCGCGGCCAGCGTGACAGCGGACCGGGCCGACCGGGAGAACGGGGCGGCCAGGCCGATCGTCACCGGCCGGGGTAGGGCCACCCTGCCGGCCAGCCGGTAGGCGGCGTAGCCGTGCCCGGCCCGCGGTGCCTGACCGGCGGTAATCACCGCCACAGCGGGCAGCCGCCCGGCCCGCGCCGCGGGCACCAGCGCCGCCAGCCCGGTCAGCGCGAGCATCCCCAGCGGGACAGTCACGTTGATCCACAGCGGCACCGTCTGGGTGGTGGCGGTGAGCGCGCTGGCGTCGTAGTTCAGCTTCGGCAGAGCCCACCAGTTGCCCAGTGCTGCCCCGGCCACGCAGCCGGCCAGGGCCGGCGCGCCGGGCTGGGCGAGGTAGGCGGCGGTGACCTGGGCGGGGGTGAACCCGATGCTCTTGAGCACACCGATCCGCCGGTACCCGGCGGCGACCGCGGCGCTGACCACGCTGGCTGTGATCAGCGCCGACAGCACCAGGCCGATCAGCGCGAACGCGACCACGAACGGGGTGTTGGTGGCCTGCCCCTGGCTGGTCTCGTCCAGTGAATGCAGCCAGGACGCCGAGCCGGTGACCGCCCCGGCCGGCAGCGCGGCCTTCACCACCTCCAGGTCGGCGTAGATCTGCGCAGCGGTGGCTGCCCGGGTGAAGGTGTAGAGCATCTGCACCTGGGCGGGCGCCCCGCGCGGGCGCAGCGCGGCGATCTGGCTGGGGAGGACCCAGGCGTCTTCCTCCTGCCCCGGCGACGCCGCGAAGCCGGCCACGGTCAGCCGCGGGCTGCCCGGCGCGCTGGTCACGGTGACCGTGCTGCCCAGCGGCACCCCCGGGGCATGGGCCAGGGCTATCTCGCCGGGGCGGGTCACCCACCGGCCCGCGGTCACGGTGATGTCATCCAGCTGGCCGGACCGCGACGCCCGGCCCACCACCGTCAGCGCGGGCATCGGCACAGCACCACCACCCCCGGCCAGCCGCCCCGCGCCGGGGCCATTCCCTGGCCGCCCCCGGCCACCGCGGCCGCGAGGTGGCCGCGGCGCGCCGCTGGGTGTCAGCGTGACGGTGGCCTCGGGGTACGGCCCGGCAGCCTGGGTCACCCCCGGCAGATGGCGGGTCGCGGCCAGCCGCGCGCTGGTGACCTTGGCCGAGTCGATGGTCACCGCTAGCTGAGCGCCGTGCTCAGCGGCGAATTCGTGATAGAACCCTTCGTTCGCGCTCGTGTAGAGGGCCAGGCCCAGCAGTGCCACTCCGGTAGATGCCGCCAGCACCAGGAAGATCACCACGGTCTGCACCAGCCGGCCGCGCAGCAGCCCGCCCCAGGCCGCACGCACCACCGGCGCGGCGCTCACGGCCGCACGCCCGGGCCCGGCCGGGCATCCGCCGCAGGGCCGGTGGTGACCCGGCCGTCGGCGAGCTGGATCACCCGGCTGGCATACCGCGCCGCCAGGCTGGGATTGTGGGTGACCAGGACCAGGGTCTGCCCGGTGGCGTTGAGGTCGAGCAGCAGCTGCCCGATCGCCTCGCCAGTGGCGGTGTCCACCGCCCCGGTCAGCTCATCGGCCAAGAGCACCGTGGGATTGTTGACCAGGGCACGGGCGATCGCCACCCGCTGCCGCTCCCCGCCCGACAGCCGCCCGGGGTAGGTGTTGGCGTACTGGCCGATGCCCAGCCGCTCCAGGAGTTCGGCCACCTGTGCCCGCGCCCTGGCGCGGCGGGTCCCGGCCAGCTGGGCGGGCAGCAGAACGTTGTCGGCCACGGTCAGGTCATCCAGCAGGTTGAAGAACTGGAACACCATCCCAACCTGGCGGCGCCGGAACCGGGCCGCCCCCGTTGTTGACGGCCTGATTCTCTGAGCATCCTGGCCGGGTTCTCGGCCGTGTTCTTTGGTGATGCTGCTACCTGGCTGTCGCGGGCGGGCCAGGATCTTGCCATCGGTTGCTGGACGTAAGGGATCCCTCCTCGCCTCGTTTGCGTGAACGCGAGAAGGGATCCGAGGCGGTGTGTCGCCCGTGGCCATCGTATGGCCGTGTCCGCTGTCGGTCGATGCCTGCGTGGCGGCCGGCCGCAGGGTGGAGTTCCCGCGCCCGGGTTGCCCGTCGTGCGCCGGCCGGATGGTGTTCTGGTCGGGGTATCGGCGGCATGTGCGGGCGTGCGGCCGCTGCCGGAAGATCTTTGTGCCGCGGCTGCGCTGCGGAGGCTGCGGGGTGACTCATGTGCTGCTGCCGGCGTTCGTGCTGGCCTGGCGCCTGGATGCGGCCGAGGCGGTCGGGACGGTGCTCGGCGGGGTGGCCGGCGGCGCGTGCGGGGTCCGGCCGGCGGCTGCCCGGCTGGAGGTTCCGTATACGACGGCACGCGGCTGGTGCCGGCGGTTCGCCGCTCGCGGTCCGGTGCTGGGGGTGGCGTTCGCGGCGCTGGCGGTCGAGCTGGGCGGGGAGCCGATCCGCCCGGCCGCTGATGCGGGCCGGTTCGCGTTAGCCGCGATCGGGGCTGCGTTTGCCGCGGCGAGCTGCCTGCCGGGATGGGCGGGGCTGGACTTGTGGCGGTTCGCCTCGGCGGTGACCGGCGGGAGGCTGATCGCGGCCAACATAACCTCGCCCTGGCTGATCGTCGGCAGACGGCGTTTCATGCCTCCTGTCCCGCCATTACCGGCATGAGGAGGCAGCGGGCATGGACAACAGGCAGCAACAGGGCATCGCATTGCATCGCTGGGCGGTGATCGCCGAGGCAGCGAATGACCGGCTGAGCGCCGCGGAGCGGGGAGCGCTGGTCCGGCAGATCGCCGCGCGCGCTCATGCCCATCCCGACGGCTCGCCGCGGCAGTATTCCAGAGGGACGATCGACCGGTGGCTGCGGGCGTGGCGAGCCGGGGGCCTGGACGCGCTGAAGCCCGCGCCGCGGTCCGACACCGGGACGGCGCGCGCTCATCCGGAGCTGTCCGCCGAGGCCGCCGCGCTGCGGCTGGAGCTGCCCGGCCGCTCGGCCGCGCAGATCGCCTCGATCTTGTATCACCGGCACGGCGTGCGGGTTGCCGAGCGGACCGTCCGCGCGCAGCTGCGCCGCGCCGGGCTGCACCGGGAGGCGCTGGCCGCCGAGCCGAAGGCATACGGCCGGTATGAGGCCGGCCGGCCGAACGAGCGGTGGATCAGCGACGTGCTCATCGGGCCCTGGGTTCCCTGGCCACGCCGGGACGGCTCGGTCCGGGCGCGGCTGTTCCTCATCGTCGATGACCATTCCCGGCTGCTGGTCGACGGCCGGTTCTTCGCGCACGAGAACGCTCGCGCCTGCCAGGACCTGCTGCGCCGCGCGGTCACCCGCCGCGGCCTGCCGGAGGTTTTCTACGTGGATAACGGCGCTCCTTTTCCAACGCGTGGCTGGCCCGCACCTGCGCGGTGCTCGGCGTGCGGCTGGTCCACAGTCAGCCCTACTCGCCGCAAGGGAGGGGGAAACAGGAAAGACTCAACCGCTATATCCGGGAGGCGTTCCTGTCCGAGGCCACCCACCGCGGAATCGAGTCCCTCGGCCAGCTCAACGACCTGTTCTTCGCCTGGGCCGAGCAGGTCGCCAACCGGCGGGCGCACGCCGAGACCGGCCAGGCCCCGATCGCGCGGTTCGAGGCCGGCGGGCCGCCCCGCCAGGCAGAGCCGACCCGGCTGGCGGAGGCGTTCCGCTGGTCGGTGACCCGCAAGGTGACCCGCACCGCCACCGTTCCGCTGGAAGGCAACGCCTACGCCGTGGATCCGGCGCTCACCGGGCGCCGGGTCGAGCTGCGCTACGACCCCGAGGACCTGTCCCGCCTCGATGTGTTCCTGGACGGCAGGCCCGCGGGGCCCGCCACCCCGTTCATCACCCGCCGGCACGTGCACCGGGCCGTGCCGCAGGCCGCCCGCCCTGACCCGGACCCGACCGGCATCGACTACCTCGGGCTGGTCGCGGCCGCCCACGACGACGAGGCCGGCACCGGAGCGAAGATCGACTTCACCCGGCTGGGCATGCTCGCCCGCGGGGAGGAGCGGTGAGCCCGGCGCCGTGGGCTGCGCACTTCGGCCTGTC
>JBKQSL010000299.1:0-15174 GCA_052143655.1 Streptosporangiaceae bacterium
CCTGATGCTGCGCACCCACAGTGCGTATCCCGTTGCCAGCTCCCGGGCCGTGGCCTCGTCAGCGGCAGCGACCACGTCAGCCGAGACGCTGACATAAGGCCGGGCTAGCTCGGCCGACGGGCGGAACACGGCCCGGTACCCGTCGACGGCCTGCAGTACCGTGGCCGGGCTGACGTGGTAGTTAGCGGCGAACCGCAGCCCATTGCGGCCTGCCACCTGCGCACTCTGCCCGCCGCTGCTACCCAGGATCCACACCTGCAGGTCGGCGCCCTCGCCGGGGATGGCGTGTGCCTCGACGCCGTCGGCCGACCGGTAACTGCCCCGCAGCAGCGCCAGGATGTCGCCGACCTGCTCGGCGTAGTCCTGCGGCTGCGCGCCGGGCAACTGCAGGAGGCTCCGCTGCACGGCGAGCCGCGGCGACTTCAGCAGTGCGCCGGGCGAGAACCGGGGCGGGATCAGCAGCCCGTTCGGCGCCCGGCCCGCTGCGGCCAGGGCCGGCTCGGGCGGGGGCTGCTCGGGCGGGGGCTGCGGCGGCGGGCCGCCGGACCGGCCGAGGCCGAGGTCGAGCCGGCCCGGATGCAGGGCGTCGATCAGCCCGAACTCCTCCACGGTCGACAGGGCCGTGCGATGGCCCATCTGGACCGCGCCCGAGCCGATCCGGATGGCGGAGGTAGCCGCCACGGTGAGTGCGAGCACGACGGCCGGCGAGGTGCCGGCGACGCCGGGGTTGAGGTGATGCTCGGCGAACCAGTAGCGGGCGTAGCCGAATCGCTCGGCCGCCTGGGCGAGGTCGATGCTGTTGCGCAGCGCCTGCGCCCCCGTCGAGCCAGCCGGGATCGGGACCAGGTCCAGGATCGCGAGCGGCGTGTCAGCCATGCAGCGGGCTCCCTTCAGCGGGCCGGGGCCGGCTAGGTGCCGCCGGCAGGCCGAGATGCTCGCGCAGCGTCGTCCCGGCGTAGTCGGACCGGAAGACGCCGCGTTCCTGCAGCAGGGGGACGACCCGGTCGGCGAACTCGTCCAGCCCGCCCGGGGTGATGTGCGGGACCAGGATGAACCCGTCGCTGGCGTCGGCCTGCACCAGGTCGTTGATCGCTGCGGCTACGGTGGCGGCCGAGCCGACGAACGTCTGGCGCCCGGTGACCTCGATGATCAGCTCCCGGATGGACAGGCCGCCGGCCGCGGCCCTGGCCCGCCACTGGCGCGCGGTGCCGGCCGGGTCCCGGTACATCCGCACGCTCGCGCGGCCGCGCGCCACGGTGGGCTCACCGGGATCGGGGGCGATGTCCGGCAGCGGGCCGTCCGGATCGCAGCCCGACAGGTCGCGGTTCCACAGCTGCTCGCAGAACGCGATGGCCGTAGCCCCGCTGACCTGCTGCCGCCGTACCTCACGGGCTCGCTCGGCCGCCTCGGCGTCGGTGCTGCCGAGGACGAACGTGGCCGCGGGCAAGATGAGCAGATCCTCAGCCGCCCGGCCGTACCGGGCCAGCCGGCTCTTCACGTCGGCGTAGAACGCCTGACCCGCATCGCGGGTGCCGTGCCGGGTAAAGATCGCGTCGGCGCTGGCGGCGGCGAATTCCCGGCCCTCGTCCGAGTCTCCGGCCTGGAAGATGACCGGACGTCCTTGCGGGCTGCGCGGGACGTCGAACCGTCCGGCGATGTCGAAATGCCCGTCGCGGTAGGCGAACCGGCCTGCGCCGGGATCGGCCAGAAAGGTGCCTGACTCCTTGTCCGCCGCGATCTCATCGCCACGCCAGGAGTCGAACAGCTCGCAGGCGGCGGCAAGAAATGCCTTCGCGCGCTCGTACCGCTGGTCCTCCGGCAGGAACCCGCCGCGGCGGAAGTTCTCCCCGGTGAATGCGTCCCAGGAGGTGACGACGTTCCAGGCGGCCCGGCCGCCAGACAGGTGATCCAGGGTGGCGAACTGCCGGGCCACCTCGTACGGCTCGTTGAAAGTCGAGTTGACGGTACCGGCCAGCCCGAGCTGGTCGGTGACGGCTGCCAGGGCGGCCAGCACGGTGAAGGTGTCCGGCCGTCCCATCACGTCCAGGTCGTAGATGGCACCTTTCTGCTCGCGCAGCCGCAGCCCCTCGGCCAGGAACAGGAAGTCGAATTTCGCCCGCTCGGCGGTCCGCGCGTAGTGCGCGAATGAGCTGAACTCGATGTGGCTGCCCGACCGGGGATCGCTCCACACGGTCGTGTTGTTGACCCCCGGGAAGTGGGCCGCGAGATGTACCTGCTTGACGGGCCTGGTCATGTCCGGCGTCCCTGGGCGGTGGCGTAACGGCTCGCGGGGCGCGGCAGGCCCAGCAGCCCGCGCAGCGTGGCCGCCTCGTACCGGCGCCGGAACGCGCCGCGCCGCTGCAGTTCGGGCACCAGGCCGCGGGTGATTCCGGTGAGGTCGTGCGGGATGGCCGCGGGACGCAGCCGGAATCCCGACAGGCCGGCCTCCTGCCATTCCTGCAGCAGGTCGGCCAGCTGGGCCGGCGTCCCGGTGAATACCGCCGCGTCGCTGGCGTTCTCGCCGCCGGCCATCTCGTCCAGCCGGGCCCGGCGGCCAGCCGCGGCGGCGGCGCCGTCGGCCAGGTACACGAGCAGGTCAGCGAAGACATGAACGGTCTCGCCGGACCGCCCGGCGGCGGCCTGCTCGGCGCGCACCTGCGCTACGGCCTGCCGCGCGTGCGCGGCGTCGCGGGGGGTCACGAAGCCCACGTCCGCGGCCTGGCCGACAAGCCCGGCCGCCCGGCCGCCGTGCGCCAGCGCGCTGACCACCGGCTGGCCCTGCGGCGGGCGCGGCGTGATCGACGGGCCGCGGACCTTGAACCAGCGGCCTTCGAAGTCGATGCAGTGCAGCTTCTCCCGGTCGGCGAACCGGCCGGAGGCCACGTCGCGGATCTCGGCGTCATCCTCCCAGCTATCCCACAGCCGCCGCATGACCTCGACGTAGTCGGCCGCCTCCGCGAGCAGGCTGGCTGCCAGCTGGCCGCCAGCCGGCCCGCCCGGCTGCCCGGTGCCCTGTGCCGGGAAGCGACGGCGGCCGAAGTGCGCGGCCTCGGCCTGCCGGGCGGACGCCCGAACCCGGACGCCGGCCCGTCCTGTGCTCGCGAAATCGACCGTCGCGATGGCCTTGGCCAGGTGAAATGGCTCGGTGTGGGTGACGGTCACGGTGGGGACCAGGCCTACGCCGCGGCTGAGCGGCGCCACCCGGGCGGCGGTCAGCACGGCGTCCAGGCGACCGCGCACCTGGTCGATGCGGTCGTCGGGACGTGCCGGGCTGGCCGATTGCAGGCTGAGCGCGTCCTCGAGCGTGACGAAATCCAGCAGCCCCCGCTCGGCCTCAGCGACCAGGTCTGCCCAGTACCGGGCGGTCAGCAGCTCAGCGGGGCGGGCATCCGGCTCCCGCCAGGCCGCCGGGTGCCAGCCCGCGCCGTCCAGGGCTACCGCCAGGTGCAGCTGGCCGACCGGCGCAGCCACCGGGCCGGCCTCGGTCACTCGAAGACCCTGTCCATGGCGCGGATCCGCACCCCGGCTAGGCCGACCGTGTGCTTCGCCAGCCCGGGTTGCTCCTGGGCGGTGCCTAAGGCACGGGATGAGGCTCTCGGGACCCCGGCAGACGTCATGGCGACTCTGCTTCCTGTCGGTACGGCGACGACACCAGATTAATACCTATTATGACCGCTTATTAACTAGGAGTTCGCGCGGATCACCTCTGCCGGCCTTCTGGCCCGCCGGGCCCGGACCTGTGGCCCGGGCAGCAGGGGACCTGTGGCCCTCGGCCACGGCAGCCGGCGCCTGGTTGCCTGATCAACATGTTCGTAGCAGAAGACATGCCGCTCGATGTCGGTTTCCCGGTCGCCCGCGCCAAGCTGGTCATGCTGGCTGACGGGCAGTTCTGGCAGCGCGCCGCGGAAGAGGCCTACGGAACGGGGATGGCCGCCATGGCCGACCCGGACGGGCCGGCCAGGCCGGTGGGCCGGCTGGCCGAGGTCCGGCTCGGCACCCAGATCGAGACTGACGAGATGATCCGGCTGGTCGTTCGCTGGGAGGCGATCGGGCCGGACGGCACGCTGTTCCCGGCCCTGGACGCCGACCTCACCCTGGTCCCGGACGGCGAGCACCGCTGCGTGCTCGGGCTGGCCGGGGTCCTGCGGCCGCCGCCCGTCCTGGCGGGCCAGCAGGCGGCCGTGCTCGCGCTGGCCGGCGGATACCGGCCGCCGGGCCGCCTGGCCGCCGGTGACGTGCACCGGGAAAGCTGGCACCGGTGCGCTCCGGCGACGGTGCGCGGCTACCTGGACCGGATCGGCTGCGTTCTCAGCCACCCGGCGGGCTCGGCCTGCTGACCAGCGCGGCGGCGTCTGCCGCCCGGCAGCAGCGCAGATGAACAGGACTTCCGTCCCTGCCGCAGGCTGCCCTGCTTCAGTGGACTGGCATTGTGTTGATGGGAGAGTACAGTTCCGCACGTCAACTGCCCGTCCGGGAGGTGCTGCTGGTGCCCGACACCCGGGCCTGCGCGCAGTGCGGCACCATCTTCGCGCCCCGGCGGGAGCACGCGCGTTTCTGCTCACCGCGCTGCCGCGTCGCCTGGAACCAGCAGGCCGGCGGCCAGGCCGGCAACAGCATCCTGGACTGGGCGGTCATCGCGATGCGCGACGCGCTCGGCCGGATTCCCAGCGTCCGGATCCGCGACCCGGCCGGGGTATTCGCGGTGATCAGCGAGGCCGTCTGGCGGATCACGATCGTCGACGCCACCCTGGTCCGCTATCACCCGCAGGCCTACGACCTGGCGCTGGACCGCTCCGCCCCGCTGCCCCGGCTGGCCATCGAGGACACGTTCGCGGGGCTGCGGTTCGTGCGCAACCAGATGGACCGCTACCCCCGGCCTGCCGACTTCGTGCAGCCGCACGCCGGGCCGGACAACCATGGCATCACCTGGTGGCAGTGGCGCAGGATGCCCCAGCCGGCCGTGGCGGCGCTGCCGCCCCGCGCCCAGGACTGGGAGATGACCCGCTACCGCGCCTACCAGGCACGGCTGGCCGACCGCAGGATCGGGGAAACCTTCGACGAGGCCGCGGACTTCGTCGAGCTTGTCCTGCGCTGCGCGGCCGGCGAGGCGGCGGCCCACGGCCCTGCCCTGACCGGGACGCAGCGGGGCCAGGCGAGCGCAGGGCCGGCCCAGGAGCCCGAAACAGCCGGTACGCACGCCTGATCACCGTGTCATAGGTCCTGCTCGGCGGGGCGGTTGGACTCTGACGCCCAGCAGGCCGGCGGGCGATCCTGAACATGTGTCTGCTAACTTCCTGCATCCAAACCGGGCCAGCTGGGGCACCGTGACCGAGCCGCCGCCGGCCGCGCCGGATCAGCCGCGGCCGGCCGTCACCCGGCTGGTGGACTGGCGCGCGGCCCGGCGGGCCGGGCGGGCCTGCTGCTGCCCGGCCGCCCCGCTGGTGATCGCGGTCATGCCGCCCACGGCCAGCCGCCCGCACCAGACCGAGCTGCTGCTGTGCGGCCACCATTACCGGGTCAGCAGGCAGGCGCTGACGGCCGCGGGCGCGACTGTCATGGACCTGGGCGGCATGCCGGTCGGCGACGGCGACTGGCCCGCGCCGCGCCCTGAGGCGTAGATGCCCGGCGGTCTGCTGACCGACCTGTATGAGCTGAACATGGCGGTCAGCTACCTGCGGCGGGGCATGACCGGCCCGGCCACCTTCAGCCTGTTCATCCGCCGCCTGCCGCCCAGCCGGGGTTTCGTGATCAGCGCGGGGCTGGCCGACTGCCTGGACTACCTGGAGCAGTTCTCCTTCACCGAGCAGGACCTGGCCTGGCTCGCCGCAGACCAGGGACTGACGCCGGAGGATCTGCGGGCACTGGCGGGCGTCCGGTTCACCGGAGACGTCTGGGCGGCCCCCGAGGGCACCGCCGTGTTCGCCGGCGAGCCGCTGCTGGAGGTGACCGCCCCGATAGCGCAGGCCCAGCTGGCCGAGACGGTCCTGCTCAACCAGGTGACGTTCCAGTCGGCCATCGCGACCAAGGCGGCCCGGTGCGTGCTCGCCGCGGGCGGCGCGCAGCTGGTGGACTTCTCCTTCCGGCGGACGCAGGGCCTGGCAGCGGGGCTGACCGTGGCCCGCGCGTCGGCGATCGCGGGGTTCGCCGCCACCAGTAACGCCGAGGCGGCGCGCCGGTACGGGCTAACCGCGTCCGGCACCATGGCGCACTCCTACATCGAGGCCGCCGCCAGCGAGGAGCAGGCGTTCACCGCGTTCGCCGAGGACTTTCCCGGCAAGACCACCTTCCTGGTCGACACCTACGACACCGGCCGGGGCGTCCGCGCCGCGATCGAGGTGACGCGCCGACTGGGCCTGCCCGGCCCGGTGGGCATCAGGCTGGACTCCGGTGACCTGGCCGCGCAGGCGTTCATGGCCCGGCGCCTGCTGGACGAGGCCGGCCTGGCCAGCGCGCGGATCGTCGCCAGCGGCGGGCTGGACGAGTACGCGATCGCCGGCCTGGTGGCCAGCGGCGCGCCGATCGACGTCTACGGGGTCGGCACGAAGATGGGCGTGTCCGCCGACGCGCCGTACCTGGACACCGCATACAAGCTCGTCGAGTACGCCGGCCGGCCGGTCATGAAGCTGTCGGCGGGCAAGGCCACCCTGCCGGGGGCCAAGCAGGTCTACCGCGGCCCGGCCGGCGACGTGCTCGCGCTGCGGGCCGAGCCGCCGCCAGCGGACGGCCGGCCGCTGCTGGTCCCGGTGATGCGGGCAGGCGTGCGCACCACCGCGGCCGAGCCGGTCAGCGCGGCGCAGCGGCGCTGCGCGGCCAGCCTGGACTGGCTTGCGCCGGCTGCCCGGGCGCTGCGCGAGCCGGCGCCGGTTCCCGTGGCCATCAGCCCGGCGCTCGCCGCGGCGCAGGACGACCTGGCCCGGCAGCTGCGGCAGCGGACCAGCGCAAGGTCCTTCGGCCCTGGCCAGGAGGGCCGCCGGGCGGCGAGATGAGAATGCAAAAAAAGGGCTAGCCGTGCTGGTCAGCGACCTGCCTGCGAGACGTTCGGGGGAACGGCCGGATCGCGCAGCGGCTGACCGGTCCGTCCGGCAGGCACGTCGGCCCCAGCGCGGGCTAGCGGCGCGGCCAGGATTCCTGGTCGATAGGGGTGAGCGATCATGGCCATCATTCAGGATCTGGAAGTTCGCACCGAGGCTCACGGCGATGTGCCGCATGCGGCACGCGAGCTGGCGGCGACCCGGATCGGCAAGCTGCTGGGGCACGCTCCCGAGCCGGTCCTGTCTGCTCGCGTCACGCTGATCATGGCGGCGGACCCCGCGGTAGCCCGCCCGGCTATCGCCAAGGCCACCGTCGACATCAACGGCCGGGTGCTGCGCGCGGTCGCCGCGGGCGCGACGATGCGCGAGGCGATCGGCCACCTGGCCGACCGGCTGCGGATCCAGCTGGATCGCGCGGCGCGCAACTGGGCGGCGCTGCGCGGGACCATCGCGGTGCCGCAGGAGGGCGAGTGGCGGCACGGGACCCCGGCCGCCGCAGTGCTGCGCCAGCAGCCAGAACCCGACCCGGACCAGCCGGCGATCCGCCGCCACAGCTACGCGTCGGCGCCGATGACCGCGGCGGATGCGGCTGCGGAGCTGGACCTGCTCGACTACGACTTCCACCTGTTCACTGAGGCCCGCACCGGGCAGGACGCGGTGATCTACCGGGCGGCAGGCGGCTGCCGGCTGGCGCTGGCTGATCCTGGCCGCGGCGGTCCCGGCCATGGCGGCCCCGGCCCGCTGCCGGACGGGATCACGCTGACCCCGCATCCGGCTCCCCCGCTGACCACGGCGGAGGCGATGATCCGGCTGGAGTCGCTCGGCCAGCCGTTCACGTTCTTCGTGGATGCGGCCAGCGGCCGCGGGAATCTGGCGTATCACCGCTATGACGGCAGCGTCGGCCTGATCGTCCCGGCGGACAGCCTGATCGCCCCGGCGGACGGTCCGGCCGGCTGACCGGCGTACGGGTCTCCGGCGCCTAGGTCACTGGCGCCCCGCTCACCGGCTGCCTAGATCACTGGCGCCGGGGCCAGGTAGCCGGCGAACCAGTCGCGGGCCAGATCGGCCACCGCGGCCAGCGCGCCCGGCTCCTCGAACAGGTGCGTCGCGCCGGGGATCACGGCCAGCTTGCCGTGCTCGCGCAGCTCGGCCCGGGCCTGCCGGTTGAGGTCCAGCACCACGTCGTCGCGGGCGCCGACGATGAGCAGCGTGGGCGCCCGGACCCGGGCCAGCCGCGGCCCGGTGAGGTCGGGACGGCCGCCGCGAGACACCACCGCGGCGATGTCCGAGCCCGGCTCTGCGGCGGCCCACAGCGCGGCCGCGGCCCCGGTGCTGGCGCCGAAGTAGCCGACCGGCAGGCCCGCGGCCGCCGACTGGCTGCGCAGCCACCCGGTCACGGCGACGAGCCGCTCGCCGAGCAGCCCGATGTCGAACACGTTCGCGCGGTTCACTTCCTCGTCCGGCGTGAGCAAGTCGAACAGCAGCGTGCCGAGGGCAGCGCGGTTGAGCAGGCCGGCCACGTAGCGGTTGCGCGGACTATGCCGGCTGCTCCCGCTGCCGTGCGCGAACACCACGATGCCGATCGGCCGCTCCGGCACCGTCAGGTGCCCGGCCAGGCTGACGTCCCCGGCGCTGACCTGCACCTCGTCATCGCAGCCAGGCGGGTCCTCAGGCACGGCGCCATCGGCCGCGGCGGTCGCCCGGGCGGCCTGCTGCAGGCAGGCCGTGACCTCAGTGTCGGTCGTCTGGGTGAAGTCGGCGTAGAACTGGCCGATGGCGTAGAAGCTGCTCGGCGTCTGCACGCAAGCGAACTCGTCGGCGTCGGCGCCGATGCGCGCTTCCCAGCCGGACGGGGCCACCGGCACCGCCAGCACGACCCGGGCCGCGCCGAGCGCCCGGGCTACCTGGCAGGCGGCGCGGGCGGTCGAGCCGGTGGCGATCCCGTCGTCGACGACGACGGCGATGCGGCCGCCGAGCGGCTGGCGCGGCCGGCCGTGCCGGTAGCGGAAGGCTCGCCGTTCCAGCTCGGCCCGCTCCCGTGCCTCGACGGCGCTCAGCTCGCCGGCGGTGATCCCGCCACGCTGCATGATCTCGTGGTTGATGACCCGGATCCCGTCCTCGCCGATGGCGCCCATGCCCAGTTCCGGCTGGAATGGCACGCCGAGCTTGCGGACCACGATCACGTCCAGCGGCGCTTCCAGCGCCCGGGCTACCTGCGCGGCGACCGGAACGCCGCCGCGCGGCAGCCCGAGCACCACGACCGGCTGGCCGCGCAGGTGCAGAAGCTTCTCGGCCAGGCGCCGGCCCGCGTCGCTGCGATCGGCGAAACTCATGGCTCGCCTCCCCGTTTCCGTCTTCCATGCTGATCCGGGAGGCATTCTGTGACCAGGGCCGATTGTCCCTCGCGGGTACCCTGCTAGCCGACAGGCTCGCGGGCCCGGCGCCGCACCCGGCCGGCCCGTGTGCTGGCGGCCGCGCTGATGGCGTGCAGCCGGTCGGCCTCTGCCGGGCGGCTGGCGGCGAGCTGGTCGAAGGTCGCGGCCAGGTGCTCCCGGGCGGTCGCCGACTGCTCCATGACGGCCCGCGACTGCGTCCGCAGCGCCACCGCCTGACGGCGGATCCCCTGTGCCCGGGACCCGTCCACCGCGCCGGTCAGCTGCGCAGCCCGGTGCCCGGCAGCGGCGACCCTGGCCGCGAGCTGGCAGTCGGGAGCGGTGCCGGCGGCGGCCAGGTCGCGCAGCGCGAGCGCGGCGGCGTGAATATCGCCGACGGTGGCGTCGAGCTCGGCCAGGGCCTGCTCGATCACCTGCCGGAGCGCCGCCGCCGGCGCGTCCTGCAGCAGCGCCCGCTCCAGTTCCACGCCCGCCTGCAGCACGCTGGCCGAAGCGGCGGTCAGCCGTGTCCGCGCCGCCTGTGCCTGCCGGGCGCCTGGCACCTCGGGGACGAGCTGAGCCCGGCGCGGCACCAGCGGCGGCCCGGCCCCCGGCGGCGAGGCGGCAAGCGCCGCCTCCAGGGTCGGGTAGATCGAGACCAGCCGGTCCAGCCCGCAGATGCCCAGCGTGCGCCGGATCACCCCGGAGGCGGTGACCAGCCGCAGCTCGGTGCCGCTGGCGCAGGCCCGCGTGTAGGCGCGCAGCAGCGCGTCGGCGCCCGAATGGTCGCAGGAAACAGTTGCGGCCATGTCCGCGACCACTGCCTGCGCGCCCCGGTTGATCAGCATCAGCAGCCGCTCGCGGAGCAGGCTGGCGTTGGACAGATCGAGCTGCTCAGGCAGCACCACGACCGCATGCCGACCGGACCACCGCACGGGGCAGCTCGCGTCGGGTGCCGGCTGGTCAGGTCCGGACATGTCCGCGCCCCGCTTCGCATGTCAGGTCAGCAAGCGGCCTATGTGCTGGTCACGACATCATCAGCCGGACAGCTGATCGGTTGCAGGGACCTAAGTCCCGACTGCCCGTACTCCCATGACCAAAGTCCCTACCGCATGAGCACGAGGTCGCCGCTGCGCCGGAGCAGCCACGGTCAGGTGGTCGCCAGCGGCGCGGAGGTGCCCTGGCCGGGGTTCCACAGGCGATCGTGACTCCAGGCCGTCGAGAACCCACGCGACGCCTAGCGCGATCACCATCCGGGTGTGGAACCTCGACCACGAGAGCCGGTCGGCCGTCCTTGCCCGCATCAACCGCCGGGTGCCTGGGGATACCAGGGACAGGTTCCGCCCGGGAGCCCCAGACGTGCTCAGATAGGCAGAGCCGACATCGGGAGGACGCTATGAGCAGTAATGCAAGCCAGCCGACCGCATCGTGGCCTGAATTCCAGACCGGGCCGCTGATCGTCGGCGGAGTGCTGATCGGCGTCGGCGCCGTGCTCGCGCTAGCCGGGGCGGCCATCGCCGGCTCGCAGGTGGTGTCAGCAACCAGGCGCTGGATGCGGGACCTGGAGGTGCCACCGAGCCAGGTCGCGAAGCTGAAGTGGGAGCAGGCCAAGACCGCCGCCGCGACCGGTGCGGCCTCCTGGCGCGAGCACCCGAGCGCGCACGTGCACCTGCTGCGCCGCGCCGCCGCGGACGAGTCCTAGCCGGTGCGCCCGCCCGCAGAGCCGGGCTGCGCTAGCGGCGGGGCAGTGCTGGTCGCGGGCAGCGCTGTTCGCGGTGCGGCGGTGTTACAGTGCGGCGTGTACCGCACTGGTAGCGGGCTGCCCGATCTCCACGTCAAAGGGGCCCGCTCATGCCTTCTGTTCTGGTGCGCCCGTTTCACCGCCGTGACCGTGATCAGCTAGCTGACCTGGTCAACTCGCATGCGGCGGCCGTCGTCCCCGGCATGGGCCTGTCGGTCAGCAGGCTGCTCAGCCAGCTAGAACGCGAGCCGGGCGAGTTCATCGTCGATCCGTGGGTGCGCGAGCGCACCACCCTGGTCGCTGAACTGCGCAGCCGGGTCGTCGCCGCCGCCCACCTGCTTCGCTATCACGCTGACGAGCGCGCCGGGTCGGAGTACCGCGGGATAGGTGAGGTCGGGTGGCTGGTGTTCTGGCCCGAGGTCCCGCCGGGCAATCCGTACTGGCCGGATGCCGGCCCGGCCGCCGAGATGCTGATGGCGGCGTGCATCGGCCAGTTTGAGCAGTGGGGGGTCACCCGCCAGGAGGCGGACGGGACGCTGCCCGTTCCCGGTGTCTACGGGGTGCCAGCCCAGTGGCCGCACGTGGCCCTCCTCTTCGAGCAGTCCGGCTTCGCTCACTGTGGCCACGCCGAGGTCGTCTACCTGGCGCGGGTCGAGGATCTGGCCAGGCCCGGCCCGCCCGTCCCCGGGCTGACGGTCCGGCGGTCGGTCGGCATCAACGGCACCCGGCTGTCGGCCATGCTGGGCGAGGAAACGCTCGGCTACATCGAGGTGGAGGTGCTCGAGCACGGCGAACGACTGGCCCGGCAGAGCGGCTGGGCCGATGTCGGCAACCTGGACATCGCGCCGGGGTACCGCCGTCGCGGGGTCGCGTCTTGGCTGCTCGGCCAGGCCGCCGACTGGCTAGCGCTGGCGCAGGTCAGCCGACTGCTGGATTACGCCTGGCTCGAAGGCCAGGACCCGGCCGGCCAGGACTACACCGGCTACCGGGCGTTTCTAGCCGCGTCAGGATTCACCGAGCTCACCCGGACCCGGCGGGGATGGACCCGGTCCGGGTAGCAACTGGCCGACCGCCGGTCAGGCGGCGGTCGGCGCTGGTAACCCCGGCTGCCGCCGGCCGGCACGGGCCAGGGCGGGCGCGGGTTTGCCTGCGGGACGAGCCGGGGCAGCGCCCCGCGGCGAGGTCAGCATGCACCTTTGGCGCATTCTGCCGTCTAGCATGGCAATAAGCCTGAACGTCGGCCGGCCGACGGGGCGGACCGCAGGTGATTCCACGGGGCGGTGGCATATGACCAGGTCTTCCGTGACCGGATCACTGCACGGCGAAGCAGTTCAGGACGCCAGGCGGCGTTCCCGGCGGCGGGGCGGCCGACGGGCCGTGGCGCTGGCGGCCGCGGTCACCGCGGCGCTGGGCACCGCGTTCCTCACGTCGGCCGGGTCCGCGGCCGACGCGCCCGCCGCCGCCCGGGCAACTGCCCGCACGATGGCTGAGGCGACTCCGGACGGGGACACGCCGCCCGGGTTCTGGTACGGCACGGACAGCAGTTACATCCCGATTCCCGGCTCGGGGCCGTACAGCGAGCCGGTGATCGGCGGCGCCTACGGCGGCTATGTCGGGATGACCGGTAACTGGGCGGTATGGCAGGGCTGCCGCTACCAGGGCAAGCCACGCGTTGTCGTCTGGTCGGCCACCGACGCGGCCCGCGCCAGCACGAACTTCAGCACCTACCACAAGGGCACCGGCACCGGGGCCTACTGGTTCATGGCCGGGCCGGGCGTGGACCCGCGTTACAACGGCACCACCAGCGAGGCGTACGCCTGGGGCCAGGCGCAGGCTGCGCGGGCGCTGAGCGACGCCCGCGGCCACGTGAACTACCCGGTGCTGTTCATGGACATAGAACTACCGGGGAACGCGCCGAACTACACCCCCGCGCAGGACAACGGCTGGAACAACGTCTACACCTCGGCGTGCAGCGGCGTGATCAGCTCGCCGGGCATCGCCGCGCGCGTCGACCGGGCCGATTTCAACGGGTTCGCCGCCTACGTGACCGCGCATTCCTCCTACCGCGTCGGGGTGTACTCAGCCCCGTCCATCTGGGCGGACATCTTCAGCACCGGCTCGGCGTCGTCGATCCCCAACACCTACGAGTGGACCTACACCGCCGATACCTCCAGCCTGTCCAATCCCCCGTCCGGCTGGTGCCTGAAGGGCACCAGCACGTGCGCACAGTTCTTCGGCGGCCAGACCAGCGCCAGCAAGTACGCGCTGATGTGGCAGTGGTCGGGCGGCGGCGGCACCTACAACGGCGTCGGGGACTTCGACCAGATCAACGGCAACCGCACGCCCTAGCGGGGCTACCAGCTGAGCGGTTACCGGCCGGGCGGGCTACCGGCCGCCCGGCCGGACCGGTCCGCGAGCCCGTCCAGCAGCGCGACGGCCGCAGCGGACCGCTCGTGCGGGACGAACAGGCGGTCGTGGTGCAGGCCGGCGACGACGTTACGGCCGTACCGTGAGAGGGCGCGGAACAGGCAGCCCGGCGCAGGCTCACAACAGGCAGGCCGAAGTTAGAACAGACTTTCGGTTTGCTTCCGGAGCGGCTACCCTGAGACCATGACCGCCGTGCACGCCGCCGCCGGGACCCGGTATCAGTCGCGTCCCGGGCGCCCGGCTGTCGTCGCCGCGAGCCTGGCCGACCTGCACGGACCCGTTGACGGCACGGTCGAATTGCCGCTGTGGCTGTTCTGGAGCCTCCCCGGGTACGCGTTCGACCTCGGCGACCGGGACATGCGGCTGTGGCTGTACCAGACCGTGCTGCGCGAGGCCAGCCGCCCCGAGGATCTGGCGGCCTACCTGGACGGCGGCACGCTGGTGGCGCTGTGGCCCGACCTCTACCTGCCCCGGGGCGTCCGGCAGGCCTGGGAGGAGCGCCACCCGGCGCTGCGCACGGCTGCGGCCGCCACTGCCTGATGCCGGTCCGCGCACTGCACCGCGAGGTGGCCGCCATCGCGTTGCGCGCCGCCGCCCCGCACGGGTTCGCGCTCGGCGGCGGCAACGCACTGATCGCTCATGGGCTCATCGACCGGGCTACCCAGGACGTCGACGTGTTCAGCGACGAGCAGGGCGGCGTCGAGGCGGCCGCTGATGCAGTCGAGGAAGCGCTGCTCGACGCGGGCCTGCGGGCTGAGCGCCGGGACAAGGCCGCCGGCCTGTCCGACCTCTTCCCCGGGATGGGCGAGGGGCTGGCCGAGTGGATCGTCACCGCGCACGGGGGCGAGCAGATGATGCTGCAGCTGGCCTACTTCGACCGGACCCGCAGCCCGGTGATCATGGATGTCGGTCCCGTGCTGGACCTGGAGCGACACGGTGTTCGCCTCGTTCGGACTGGGCCCGGCGGACATCGCCGAGCTGCGGCGCAGGTTCATGGCCTGGCCGCGGAGCTAGCCGCGGGGCGAGCCGGCCGCGAACCCGCACGGCTTTCCCGGCAGCGGCCGCTTTCCCCGGGATTTCGTGAGCCGATACATATCCGGAAACACGCCAGCGCACCCGATTCCGGGGTTAGCAAGCCCGGTGAACAGGACCGGCAAACGCCACAGCGACACTGGATAATCAAACCGGCAGCACTTGCCGGATGGCGGTGCGTGCCACCGATGAGCGCACGCACCGCGAGAAGCTAATGAACTCGCTGCTCACCGTGGGGCATGACACGGTGGACGAGCGCCATGTCGTCGCCACGATCCTCGTCGGAGATGAGGACGCGGCCGATTACCTGGGCCCCGGCCAGCGGTTCCACCTGTGGCAGGAGGGCGAAGCCGGCTATGGCCTGGTGACCCGGCGCGTATTTACCGGCGCGTATTTATCTGAGCAGTCGCGGCGCCAGTTTCCGGGCCGCGACTGCGGTCACGTCGGGGTACGATGCTCGACGACCGCAGCAGTCCTGCCTTAGTGGCCATGTCCATGGTCGTCCCGGTGCCGCGCCGGGCAGTCAGGAGCCCCGAGCCCGGAGAACGATGACATGGCCCGGCTGACCCGC
>JBKQSL010000300.1:0-8487 GCA_052143655.1 Streptosporangiaceae bacterium
GAGATCCGCTGCTACATCCGCGATCCCGACGGTCATCTGATCGAAGTCGGTCAAACCACAGACCCAGAGGGGGACTGGTCACCCGCTCACTGGCCATCGAGTACGCCCGCCGAGGAGTCTGAGTGAATGCCGAGATCACCGGCGAAATCCCTCACATCGACGGTGGCCAGTCCCCCGGACACTGAGATCCCTGCCAATCATTTCCGGTAAGGGAACCGATACGGCCTGGTCGGCGGCATTCGCCGACGGCCAGGCGCTGATCGCCGCCAGGCAGAAGATAGAAGCGACCCTGAAGGCAGGCGGCCCGTCGCCGGTCGTCAACGGCTGGACACTCACCTTCCACACGTTCGACTACAACCTGGATCACCTCGGCCCGGGCACGATCGATGACCCGGCATGGGAGATCGCCGACCGTGACACCAGCTACCTCGCCCGGGCGCTGGCCGCCCGCGGCGGCCTGTGGGGCAACCACGGGTATGAGGCGGCCTACCCGATGACCTACGTCGACGCCGACGGCGATCAGCTCGACGGACGCAACCGGTACACCATCAGGTTTGACCAGGACCCGCCGGTCGACGCGTTCTGGTCCATCACCATGTACGACCTGCCCGACTTCTACCTGGTCGCCAACCCGATCGGCCGGTACTCCATCGGCGACCGCACCCCCGGCCTGCGCCGCGACGCCGACGGATCGCTCACCATCGTGATCCAGCATGAGCAGCCCTTTGACACCAGCAACTGGCTGCCCGCACCGGCCGCGCCGTTCCGGCCCATCATGCGCCTGTACCAGCCGCAGCCCGCCGTGCTGGACGGCACCTACAAGATCCCGCCCATCACGAAGGCAGCAAGCTAGGCCCGTGTCGATTGGTCATAGAGGACGCGTTGAGGCGGCCGCCACGAGATAGGCAACCGGGAGCGCGAAAGACGGCTACGCACGCACCTGCCAGTGTGACGATGAGCCATCATGATCTGCGTTGCCAGCGGCTGTGGCCCGGCGTGCGCTCGGCTGGGGCCTCCCAAGGCCAGAAGCCGGGCGCAGGCGCCGGGCCGGCGGCACCGCAGGCGCCGGCTTGATCTCAATACCGAACAACTCGGCAGTCTGCGGCCCATGACGGTAGCCCGACCGACCTGCAGGCAACTACGATTCGCAGCCACGCAGGCCAAGCCCGCGCGGCCAGCGTGGAACGAGTGCGGGCGGAGCCACCGTGCAATCTGTGCGTTCCGGGCGTATTCGCGGGACATCGGTGCAGGCCGGGCGCTCAGGGCGGCCCAGCGGCCCTCTTTTAATCCGCAGGTCCAGGATGGCCGTGAGCCTCAGCCGACGGGCTCGTGCCGAATGCGTGCCGGACGTGGAGCACCCCAGCGAGTAAGCCCAGGCCATCGGGGTCATGGTGGCGTTCTTGAGAACCGCCTGGGTGCACGGCCAGTACCGCGTCATGGGACACCTCGCCGGCCTGCCCTCCATCAGCCCGGACCTGGCTGACACCTAGCCTCGTCGGTGGCCCCGCCTCGCGAGCTCACGCGACCTCGTTGCCGCTCGCGTGCTGCGCGATCTCAGCGGCGTGCGGCGAGTCACCCGTTCCCCCGCTGCTTCCGGCTTGCGCCGCGTGATGGGCTTGGTCGGCCAGCGCCTGGTTCGGGTCGGAGGCCGTGCCAGCTCCCGCACTACCGGTTGAGCCGTCGTGCCCCTGGTCATGCGGGCTTGCAGTGCTGGCATCGTAGCTCGCGTGCCCGGTGGCGTGGCTCGGGTCATACGCAGTGGCGTGGCTCGGGTCGTACGCGGTGGTGTGGCCGGGGTCGGAACTGGCGTGGCCGGGGTCGTAGGCGACGGCGTGGCCGCCTGCGCCGTCCTGCGGGCCGTTGGCGTCGCCGTGCAGCGCGGTCGATGAACCGGCGTGGCTGGGGTCGTAGTTGACGGCGTGGCTGGCACCGGCTTGTGACGGAACCGTGCCGTAGCCGAATGCTACGGGCAGGCTCGGGTCATGGACTGGGCCATGGCCGCCGCCTGGGGGCGCGCCAGCATCGGGGGGTGCCGCAGGTCCCGGTGCCGCAGGTCCCGGGGCGGCATGACCATGATCGTGCGGCACGGGATGGCCGGGGTGCGCGTGCGGGCCAGTCTGCCCATGCTGCGCGTCGTGCGGTGCGGTGTGCCCGGGCGCCGCGTGGCTGTCGTGCGGCGCGGTATGGCCGCCGTCGTGCGGTGCCGTGTGCCCGTGGCCGTGCGGTGCGGTGTGCCCGGGCGCCGCGTGGCTGTCGTGCGGCGCGGTATGGCCGCCGTCGTGCGGTGCGGCATGGTCGGCTTGCTCGATCTCATCGATTTGGTGCAGTCGGTGCAGCACGTCGGGGCCGTAGTTGTGGCCAGTGGTATGAGCGGCATCGGGATGCCCGCTGTTGTAGGCGTTGAGTGCCTGCTCCCAGTCGCCGAATCTGTGATGCAGTTGGTGGAGCATCTCCGCGGCGGTGCGGGCCTGCGCCTCTGGGTCATTGTCAAACCCGGGTGGAATATGGTGCGAGCGGTCATCAAGCTGCCAGACGCCATGGCCGTGCCCGTGATCGCCCACGATGTTATGCAGCCCGGTTTCCCTGCTGCCTACCGCGAACAGCATGTTGTGCGGAAGGCCGAACTCTTCCTCGATATGACCGATGAACGGCCACTGCTCCGCGGCTCGATGAAAATCAGATGCGATGGGCATCGCTGATCCCTTCTGGCCGGATGGTGCTGGCGCGACTCAGGTCAGATGCTCTTGCCGCGGGCACCACCTGCGGCGCGCTACTGGATTATTCCCTTGACGATCGGGTTCCCGCGCAGCAGGAAGGACAGGCTCAGCAAGTCCTGGTAGGTCTGCTCCAGTTCGCTGCCCTTGGCGAACCCGCAGATCTCGACAACCTTGAGCTGGGGCTTCTTCCAGTTGCGCGCTCGCTTGTAATCCTCGGGCAGCACGCCGAAGGTCAGCGAGAGGATCAACGTCCCGTCACCGGTAAGCCGATTGATCAGCCGCCGGTCGAGATCGATGTTCTGCACGCGCCAGAAGTCCACGTTGGTGACATGCTTGTGGAAGACGCCCTTTTCGATCTGGAGGCGCCCTTGCCTGATCCGCACCGCGGTGCAGCTGACCCGCACGAAGCCGATCAGGAGGATCGCAACTGCTGCGCACAGCATCACCACGACCACAGAACCGAGCGCATGCGAGATCCATGCCGGCGCCAGGAAGGAGGGAAGCGTTCCGCTGTACCTGTTCGACACGATGCCGACGACCACCCGGGCGGCGAGGAGAAGCACGACGGGCAGCACGACCCAAGCCACCGTCCGCGCGAAATAACGCCCCACGTAACCGGAGTAGCGCGGCGGCTTCACCTCGCGCTCGACCTTGTCCATCAGCGCGACCGCCTGCTGCGAGACCGGTGCCTGGTCCGCTTGGAGAAGCTGGTACACGCCCTGGCTGTAGTAATGGTCAGCCGGCAGTGCGGGCGGATGCTGTTGCACTGGCGCCTGGGCGGGCTCTTGCTGCGGCGGCGGAACGGGTGCGGTCCGCAGCTCGGTTGCCCCGAAGCCGGTGCGCTCTAGGCCGGCCAGCGCGCCCGCGTGGCCCGGATGGGCCGCAACCGCCCTGCGGTAGCAATCACCCGCCGCCTGGCGCTCACCGCGCTGCTCGCAGATATAGCCAAGCTGGTACAGCGCGTTGGCATGCAGGGGCTCGCCGTGGACCGTCTGCCGGAAGTAGGTCTCCGCGAGCGGCAGGTCGCCCAGGGACAGCGCTATCACCCCCAGTCCGTAACACGCCTCGGCGGCGCTGTCCGGCGACTCCGCCGCCGCGAGGAATGCCTGGCGGCTCTCCTCGTATCGCTCCTGCTCCAGCAGAGCGCGGGCCGCCGCGAGCAGCTCCGGGCCGCTGCGCGCCGCGGGCGCGGCACGTACACCGCCAGCGAGCACGGTTTCCTGGCCGTCGGCGAGCCGCATCTCCACGTTGCCGATCCGGAGCACGTCAGTGATGCTCAGGCAGTACGGTGCGAAGATCGCAGTGCCGTTAATAAATGTGCCGTTGGTCGAGCCCAGGTCCTCGACCTGAACGGATCCGTTATCGGCGATGCTCAGCCTGGCATGGCTACGCGACACCTGCGAATCGTCACCGAAGAGCGTTGACGTCTCGCCGTCGCGGCCAAGTGCCATGCCACGGGCGGGCACCACCATTCTGCGGCCGCGATGGCTGCCTGAGATAACGAGCAGGCTGGGTGCCTGAGCCGTGGAGTAGGTCGCGGTTGCATCCATGGACATCGGGGATCCTCCCTGCGCCACTGGAGGCGAATATCTCCTCACCTCGTAGAGCACGCCGACGGCCAGCTGATACTCCGACGGCACAGAAATGACTCTGCCGATCGCTCACCCGCTAACCCTGCCCCCACCGGGGGCTTCGGCTGCCCAGCAACACTGAGGCGCTCTCAGCGCTCCGGTCAGGGCAGGGCCTCGGGCGGGCCTCGGGCGCCACCTGCACGACTTGCCTGCAGCGCCCTATCGGCGGCTACGAACGGACATAGGTTCAACCTGTGCCGTGGCGGCCGAAGACTATGCAGAATGGGTGGCCGGCGGGGTCGGTGAAGACCCGGAAGCCGGTCTCGCGCTCACCGAAGACCCGGATGGCGCCCAGGGCGAGCAGTTCCCGTTCTGCCTGATCGGCGTCGCTGACGCGGATGTCGAGGTGCAGCTGCTGGGGATGCGCGGGGTCGGGCCAGCGCGGGGGCATCCATTCGCGCACCCGCTGGAAGGCCAGCTGCCGGAGTCCGGGCTCCCGGCCGATGACCACCCATCCGCCGGTGTCCTCGCTGATCTCCATGCCCAGCACCTGGCAGTAGAACTCCGCGAGGGCCCGCGGGTCGGGACAGTCGATCACTGTCTTTTCGAGGCGTCCGATCACCCGCACAGCATCTCAGCCCGTGGCAGCCCATGCCCGCCCGTCATGGCGATGAGCAGACAGCCCGGCGCAAGCGAATGACAGCTCACCACGCGGCTACTTATGACCGGAAGTTCGGGACACCGCTTCTCAGGGTGCCGGGCGCAGTACTTCGATGTGACACCGCGGGCCGGTGGCTCCTGCGAGTCGCTTGTCGCCGGTCAGCAGGCTCGCCTTCAGCGCTTCGGCGAGCGCGACGTAGGCCGCATCGTAGATGGTGAGGTTGTCGCGAAGTTCCCAGCAACGGGCAAGCAGAGGGCGGTGCGGGGCCCGCTGCAGGGGCATCGCTGCAAGGTCGGCAAGTGCCAGGGACGCGCGGCGGCCATCGATCACGCCGGCCCGCATCTGCCGCCGCAAGACTGAGGCGACCTCAAGGTCAAGCAGTTCGGGCGCCGCCAGGTGCTCGCCGCGCAGCCGGGCACGGGCACGGTCGCCGTCCTGGCCGTCGTCAGCGACGGCGACAGCCAGGACGCTGGCATCAACGACGATCACGGTCGGAGCGGACTGCGGCCACGGCAGCCTTCAGCGGCACCGAGCCGCCGGCCCGGCCGCCGGCCCGGTCGAGAACTTCGTCCAGGGTCGGCTCGCTGGCCTCCTGGATCAGCCGGGCCCGCAGGTACTCCTGCAGCGACTGATGCGCGGCAGCCGCGCGCTGGCGCAAGACAGCATGGGTCTGCTCCGGGACATCCTTGATCTGCACGCTGGGCATGACGCCATTATGGCGCTACTAGCGCCAAACTGCAACCGCTCGCTCATCGGCAGATCCGGATGTTTCCCGGCACGGCCTGGAGTCGATCTGGTGCACCAGATCGACCTGGTGTGCACAGCCCGGTTGATCGCCGCAGCAAGGCGCCCCGCCGCGCCGCCCGGCGGCGGGGGAGCAGGGCCCCGGACGGCAGGCAGGTGAACCCCGCAGCCGGCGGCTCCGCGGGCACGGAGGGCCGGCGCACATGCCCGGCGGGTGACTGCCCGCCGGCACCGCCGGTCCCGCTCACCCGCGGCCAGGACTTCCTGGCACGGCCGCGTGCCAGGCCCCGGACAATGGCACGGCACCGCGCGGGCCACTGATGGACCTTTCATGGACCCGCCGCCGGCCTGCGGTTGACCTCACGTCTCGGCGCCGCGCCGGGTGTGCGGGTCAAATATCCCTGTCACCAGCGCACCCGCGGGGCGAGAGTCACTCTCAGATGGAGGGGGACCCACCCCATACCCCCATATTGCTCTATATGCTCCAGCGCCGAGATTGATCTGTAGCGCGCCTGGGATTCCTGCCTATCCCCTTCGGCGAGTTGACCTGCAGGAATGTGTACTTGGTGTAGGGCGCGGCGTGCGATCGCAGCCACGGTAGCTGACGACGTCTGCCTGCGAAGCCGACTTGAACCCACATAGGACCGACTTGAACCCCCATGGCGGGCTATCAGTTGTCGATGGCGGGCATCGGCCCGGTGGCCTGCAGGGAAGCTGAGATTGGCGACAGCGATGTCGGTCAGCTTGGCCGGTGACGGCGGCATCCTCGGGCCAGATTCTCCCGCGTGAGCCGCAGCATCAGGCCGTGGATGTCCTGGCGCCGCTTGACGCGTCTGTGCAGCGCCGCAAGCCGCTCGGCGACGTGATCAACGAGTACCACCGAGCCGGCCACCAGCACGAGCTTCCCGCGCACGTGACCGTCCTCGCTGACGCGGTGCGCCGCCGCGATCTCGGCGAGCGGAAAGGTCTGCGCGACCGGGAGCGAGAAGCGCCCGGACTCGATCAGCTCGTCGATCCCGGCGACCGCGTGGACCGCGCGGCCAGCGTCCCCGCTGCTGGATCGCAAGCGTGAACTTGCAAGATTGATCTAGCAAGGCTAGACTTTGTATATGCCTCAGGATCCGGATGTCAACGATGTTGCAGCCGCTCTGCAGATGAGCATCGGCTTGTGCATACGACAGCTGCGTCAGATGCCAGCGGAGGGCGACCTGAGCTTGCCGGAGGCCTCGGTCCTCAAGCGATTGGATCGAAGCGGTCCGAGCTCGGTGACCGAGTTGGCCAAGGCCGAGCAGATCAGCGTGCAGTCGATGGGAACGACGCTGGGGGCGCTAGAGGCACGTGGCCTCGTCCAGCGACATCCCCATCCGACCGACGGGCGGCGTTCGGTTCTTTCGATCACCAAGTCCGGCACACGGGTACTGAGCGACAAGCACAACGGGCGCGCCGAGCAGCTGGCAAAGGCCCTATCGACCGGTTTTAGCCCTGCTGAGCTTCGACAGCTGATGGTGGCCGCGCCCCTGATTGAGCGGCTGGCGCAGAGCCTGTGACCGCCGATCGTGACGCGCGGCGCCGTTCCGTGGTGCTGGTCACGTGTTGTCTGAGCGTGTTCATGGCGGGCCTCGACACTACGATCGTCAATGTCGCCCTGCCGTCGATCCAGCACGCACTGCACGCGTCGGTGAGCGGTCTGCAGTGGACGATCGATGCCTACACCCTCGTTATTGCGTGCCTGCTCATGCTGTCGGGCTCGCTCGCGGACCGCTTCGGCCACCGCCGGGTCTTTCAGATCGGGCTGGCGGCGTTCTCGCTGGGCTCGCTGGCCTGCAGCCTGGCTCCGTCGCTCGGGTTCCTGATCGCCTTCCGCGGACTGCAGGCCATCGGCGGGTCGATGCTCAACCCAGTGGCGATGGCGATCATCGCCAACACGTTCACCGACCGCGCTGGTCGCGCGAAGGCGATCGGCATGTGGGGATCGGTCGCCGGGCTCAGCCTCGCCAGCGGCCCGGTGCTCGGGGGCCTGCTGGTCAGCGGGATCGGGTGGCGTTCGATCTTCTGGATCAACATTCCCGTCGGCCTGATCGCGATCGCGCTCACGCGACGGTTCGTGCCCGAGTCGCGGGCCGAGCATCCCCGGCGGCTTGACCCTCCCGGTCAGCTGCTGGTGATTGCGCTGCTGGGCTGCCTGACCGCGGGGATCATCGAGGGGCCGCGCAGCGGGTGGGGCTCGGCGCCGATCGTCGCGCTGTTCGCGGTTGCCGTGCTCGCGGCGATCGTGCTGGTCGTGGTCGAGTCCCGGCGGCGTGAGCCGCTGGTCGACATGCGGTATTTCCGCAGCGCGCCGTTCTCGGGCGCGGCGTTGATCGGGGTGGTCGCGCTCGCGACCCTAGGAGGCTTTCTGTTCCTCAACACGCTGTACCTGCAGGACGTCCGCGGCTACAGCGCGCTGGACGCCGGATTGCTCACGATCCCGATGGCCGTGATGCTCGGCGTGCTCTCCACCGTCTCAGGCCGGCTGGTGGCCAGCCGTGGGCCCAGGCTCGCTCTGATCATGTCCGGTGGACTGATCGCCGTGGGCGCGATCCTGCTGATCGGCCTTAGCGCCCACACCGCTGTGTGGTATCTGATCGTCGCCTACCTCATCTACGGTGCAGGCGCGGGTCTGGTCAACGCCCCGATTACCAACACCGCACTCTCGGGCATGCCCCGAGACCAAGCCGGTGTCGCGGGAGCGATCGCCTCCACCTGTCGCCAGACCGGCGCGGCCGTCGGGGTCGCGGTCACCGGCGCGATCATC
>JBKQSL010000301.1:0-27414 GCA_052143655.1 Streptosporangiaceae bacterium
CGTGGACCCGGCCGCCCCGGCGCGACACGCCGCCCTCCGGCATGCCCGCCGGAAGGAAACTACCCGCAGTAACCGAAAACAGGAACTACCCACAACCGGTCAAACATCTAAAGCCCGCGGCATTGCGCCCGGGCCGCCCCATCCGCGGATCATGGACGCAACAATCCGACGAAAGTCGTATCGCAGCGTCCCCTGAGGGCGCAGGCGATATCTGCTCAAGCGCAGATGCGCCGCTGTGGCAGGCTCGGAAAGATGCCAGCATGCGGATCATTGTTACCGGGTCCATCGCGATGGATCACCTCATGACATTCCAGGGGCGGTTCAGCGACGCACTGGTAAGCGACCAGCTCGACAACATCTCACTCTCGTTCCTTACTGACGGGCTGATCATCCGCCATGGCGGGGTCGCGGCCAATGTCGCACTCGGAATGGCCCGCCTGGGCCTGTCACCTGTGCTCGCGGCGGCTGCTGGCCAGGATTTCTCCGATTATGGCGCCCGGCTGGCCGGTAATGGTGTCGACACACGGTTCGTGTATATCTCGCAGGACCAGTTTACGGCGCGGTTCGTCTGCACGACGGATGCCGCCCAGAACCAGATCGCCTCGTTCTATCCGGGTGCCATGGGCGAGGCGGCGAAGATCAAGCTGAGCGATCTCGGTCCGTTCGATCTCGCGCTCATCGGACCGAACGACCCGGCTGCCATGCTCGCTCATACAAGCGAGTGCCAGGGCAGCGGTTACCGGTTCGCGGCCGATCCCTCCCAGCAACTGGCCCGCATGGACGGAGCGGACATCCGCGCTCTGGTGGCGGGCGCCGCCTACCTCTTCACCAACGAATACGAGCATGCGCTGCTGCTGCAGAAGACCGGCTGGACGAACGCGGAGGTTCTCGACAGGGTGTCCGCCTGGGTCACCACCAGCGGCGCTTCGGGAATCCGGATCGAGCGTGCGGCGCATGCCCGGTCGATCATCCCCGCGATACCAGCGAGTGGAACTCTGGAGCCCACGGGCGTAGGGGATGGATTCCGTGCGGGCTTTCTGGCCGGAATAGCTCACGGGCTCGCTGTGGACGATGCGGCCCGTGTCGGCTGTGCCCTCGCGACTTTGGTGCTCGAATCCGACGGTCCCCAGGAGTACGAGCTCCGGCCCGCCGCGTTCGCTAGCAGGCTGGCCGGGACCTACGGCCAGGCGGCCGCCAGCCGGATCGCCGCTCGTCTGTCGATCCTCGCGGAAAGTTCGGCATGATCGAGGCCCTGCGCACGAAGCTAACTCCCGCCCGCGTCAGCTGCGACTCGCACGTAGCATCGGAGCATGCCCAAGCCAACCATCGCAGCCGGCCTTCGCCATGAATTCCGGTTCCGCGTGCCGCCTGCCTGCACCGTGCCGCATCTGTTTCCCGGGGCGGCTGAGTTTACTCCCATGCCGGACGTCCTCGCGACGGGATTTCTCGTCGGGCTGCTGGAACGGGCCTGCGTCCAGCTTCTTATCCCGCATATCGACTGGCCTGCGGAGCAGAGCGTGGGAATGCACATCTCAATTTCCCATGAGGCCGCGACGCCACCCGGCCTGACGGTCACCTGCACCATCGAACTGACCGCGGTTGAGGGTCGGCGGCTGGAGTTCGACGTCCGGGCCGAGGACGGGATTGAGGTTATCGCCCGCGGCACCCATCAGCGCTTTCTCATCGACACTGGGAGCTTCTGCGAGAAAGCCGCGCGGAAAGTCCTGCGGGCGACGAGCTAGCCCGTCGGGAGGAGCCGCTGAGATTCGGCTTGCCTTCAGGAGCATCGCGAGTGCCATCATTTGCGGTTGCACCTAGGTAGTACTGACCTTGTGTCAAAATGCAGATGTCATGGCGCCGGGCAACGGCCGAAACTCAAGGTTGAAGCCAACGATGACCATGGAGATCACGAATGCCCGATCGCCTGTTCACCTCCGAATCAGTTACCGAGGGACATCCCGACAAGATAGCTGACCAGATCAGCGACGCCGTCGTTGACGCCATGCTCGCCGCGGACCCGGTCAGCCGGACGGCGATCGAGACCCTGGTCACGACCGGCCATGTGGTGGTGGCCGGAGAGGCGACCCGGAACCTTGCCGACATCGAGGGGATCGTTCGCAAGACCATCACGAACATCGGGTACGACTCATCCGCCAAGGGCTTCGACGGGGGATCCTGCGGGGTCGCGGTGTCCATCGGATCGCAGTCGGCCGACATCGCGCAGGGCGTGGAACGTTCTCATGAGGCGCGCGAAGGGGGCGCGGAATCGCTCGATCATCAGGGTGCCGGCGACCAGGGAATGATGTTCGGCTACGCCTGTACCGACACTCCGGCGCTGATGCCCTTGCCGATAGTGCTGGCCCACCGACTGGCGCGCAGGCTGGCCACCGCACGCAAGGAAGGCGTAATCCCTTACCTGCGCCCGGACGGAAAGACCCAGGTGACCATCGCCTACCACGATGACCGCCCAGTCCGGCTCGACACGGTCGTCATCTCGGCCCAGCACGCTCCCGGCATCAATATCGACGACATGCTCGCGCCCGACGTGGCCGAGCATGTCGTCGCACCCGAACTTGAGCAGCTTGAGCTCAGCGTCGCCAAGTACCGCCTGCTGGTCAACCCGACCGGCCAGTTCGAGATCGGTGGTCCGATGGGAGACACCGGCCTCACCGGCCGGAAGATCATCATGGACACCTACGGCGGAATGGCCCGGCACGGCGGTGGTGCCTTCTCCGGCAAGGACCCGTCGAAGGTCGACCGTTCGGCTGCTTACGCCATGCGCTGGGTGGCCAAGAATGTTGTCGCGGCCGACCTCGCCGCGCGCTGCGAGGTCCAGGTTGCCTATGCGATCGGCAAGGCAAATCCGGTGGGTCTGTTCGTCGAGTGCTTCGGCACCGAAAAGGTGCCGGTGTCGGTGATCCAGGAAGCGGTCGAGAAGACGTTCGACCTACGGCCCGCTGCCATCATCTCCGACCTGGAGCTGCTCAGGCCCATCTACTTCCCGACGGCCTCGTATGGCCATTTCGGCCGTGACGATGTCACGTGGGAGCGGACGGATCGCGTGGACGCGCTCCGCGCCGCCACCGCACTGTGACGGCGCTGACCCGGAGGATGGCATGACCACAGTCGGAGTGGGCCAGGACATCGAGCTCGCCGCGGCGCTCCGGGCGGGGATCAGAGTAGTTCCGGACTTCCCCCGCCCGGGAATTGACTTTCAGGATCTCTGCCCCATCTTCGCGCAGCCGGGGCTGATGCGCCTGCTCACCTGCTCGATCTGCGCTGCATACGACGACTCTTACAACAAGGTACTCGCGGTCGAGGCGCGCGGGTTCGTCCTGGGGGCCAACGTGGCGGCGGCGGAGGAGAAGCCGCTGGTCCTGGCGCGGAAGAAAGGCAAACTGCCCGGTGCCACCCACCGGACCACTTACACCCTGGAATATGGCTCTGAGGTTCTGGAGATCCAGGTCGGCGCGATCAGGCCGGGCGACCGGGTACTCGTGGTCGATGACGTGCTGGCCACCGGGGGAACGCTCGCCGCCGCGTCACAGCTGATTGCCCTCGGGGACGGTGTCACCGCGGGTCATGCCGTGGCCGTGGTGATCGAAGGGCTGAACGGGCAGTCGCGGCTCGCTCCGGCGCCGGTCTACGCGGCCCTGTCAGTGGGCTGAGCGTGCCGGGCCGGGCCCTGACCGGGGACACGGACCGCCGAGCATTCATCGAAAGGAACGACGAGGGTATGACCGAGCTGGACTTCAAGATCGCTGACCTGTCCCTGGCCGACTTCGG
This sequence comes from Streptosporangiaceae bacterium, assembly GCA_052143655.1. GTDB lineage: Bacteria > Actinomycetota > Actinomycetes > Streptosporangiales > Streptosporangiaceae > CAVSUR01. Next base: position 3,787 of record JBKQSL010000301.1, read on the forward strand.
GCGCCGGGAGATCCGGCTGGCTGAGCACGAAATGCCGGGCCTGATGGCGGTGCGGGCGGAATACGGGCCGGCCCAGCCCCTGCGCGGGGCACGGATCATGGGCTCGCTGCACATGACGATCCAGACAGCCGTGCTGATCGAGACTCTGGTGGCGCTGGGGGCCGACGTCCGCTGGGCCTCGTGCAACATCTTCTCCACCCAGGACCACGCAGCCGCGGGGGTTGTCATCGGCCCGGACGGCACCGCGGCGGAGCCGCAGGGGGTGCCGGTATTCGCGTGGAAGGGCGAGTCGCTGCCGGAGTACTGGTGGTGCGCCGGGCAGGCGATGATCTGGCCGGACGGGGACGGCCCGAACATGATCCTCGATGACGGCGGGGACGCGACGCTGCTGGTGCACAAGGGCACCGAGTACGAGCGGGCGGGCGCGGTTCCTTCGGCCGGGCTCGACGACTCGGAGGAGTGGGTGGCCCTGCTCGACCTGCTGCGCCGCACCATTGCCGACCATCCCGGTCGGTGGACCCGGATTGGCACGGGGATCAAGGGCGTCACCGAGGAAACGACGACGGGGGTGCACCGCCTGTATGAGATGGCCCGGACGGATTCACTGCTCTTCCCGGCCATCAACGTCAACGACTCGGTGACGAAATCGAAATTCGACAACAAGTACGGTTGCCGGCATTCGCTGATCGATGGCATTAACCGGGCGACCGACGTGCTGATTGGCGGGAAGGTCGCGGTAGTGTGCGGCTACGGGGACGTGGGAAAGGGGTGCGCCGAGTCTCTGCGGGGCCAGGGCGCGCGGGTGATCGTGACTGAGATCGACCCGATCTGCGCGCTCCAGGCGGCGATGGATGGCTACCAGGTCGCCACGCTGGACAATGTCGCCCCGGCCGCGGACATCGTCGTCACGGCCACGGGCAACCGGGACATCATCAGTGTCGCGCACCTGGCCGCGATGAAGCACCAGGCGATCGTGGGGAACATCGGGCACTTCGACAACGAGATCGACATGACCGGGCTTGCCAGGGTGCCGGGAATCGTCAAGACCGAGATCAAGCCCCAGGTGCATGAGTGGAACTTCCCCGACGGGCACTCCGTCATCGTGCTCGCCGAGGGTCGTCTGCTGAACCTGGGCTGCGCGACCGGGCATCCGAGCTTCGTGATGTCCAACTCGTTCGCCAACCAGGTGATCGCCCAGATCGAGCTGTTCACCAAGATCGATGGCTACCTGCTGGGCGTGCATGTGCTGCCCAAGCTCCTAGACGAGAAGGTCGCGCGGCTGCACCTGGCAGCGCTCGGCGTGTCGCTGACCGCGCTCACCAAACGGCAGGCGGACTACATCGGCGTAGCCGTCGATGGTCCCTACAAGCCCGACCATTACCGGTACTGACGTGGCACAGCAGGCTGACGCCCTCCGGGCGGCCGTGCAGATCGCGATCGACCGGCGGGATGGCAGCGTACCTCCGGGTGAGCTGCCGCCGGGCGATCCGCCGCCAGGCGAGCAGGCCGAGAATGCCGGTCTTCGCGGGGCTCCGCGCAGCACGCCGCCGTCGGCTGGCGACGGAAGTAAACCGGACATATCAGACGGTGCCACTCCTGCGCTGGCCCGACGCTGATGCCGGGATCGGCCCGCTCGACCACGAACGCCGAGATCCGGTTCCTGGCGGCGTCCGGCTCGGTCCCCGCGAAGACCAGTTCGACGAGGAACTCATCGCCCTTGCGGGCGGGCACGGAGGCACCGAGCGCTCCGGACAGAATGATGTCACCGGTTTGCACGGCGATCGGGTGGTGAATCTGCTTCGAGGACGAGGCCGGCCAGAGTCTGCGCCCGGCCAAGGGCACCTGGGCCGGCGGCTGGCGAAGGCCCGGCTGCCCGAGGGCGTGGCAGGGATCGCCCGGCTGCACGCGATGATCGGCGAGCAGTTCGGCGAGGACGCTGACGAGGACGACTTCCTCGGCGCTGCCGGCCCCGGTGATGACCTCCCGCAACTGTGGCCGTCGTCGAATTATGACCTCCCATGTGGCATATTCTACATTGACAGGGAGCCCGGCTAAAAGTGACAATAGTTGGAGAAGTAGTCATTTTGCCTCCTCCGGAATGTGGTCCATTGGTGCGTTCTACGACGGCTACTCGGGGTCCGTATCCTCTTGTGCCCGCAGAGGTGCGTGAACATGCCGACGAGCATTGTCATCATTGATGATCACGCAATGTTCCGTGAGAGCATCGCCGAGATGCTGGACCGGCAGCCTGACCTAGTCGTCACCGCCCAGGCGGGTACCGGTGAGCGCGGCCTTATGGCCGTCGCGGAGAGCAATCCCGACGTCGTTCTCCTGGATGTGGAGATCCCGGGGTCCGACGTCGAGAAGCTGATCGAAGGGATCCGCCAGTCCTCAGAATTATCAAGAATTGCCGTGCTGACCATGCATGAGGACGCCGATCTTGTGGGCAGGCTCATCGCCGTCGGCGTTCAGGCATACATTTCCAAGGGATCAAGTATGACCGATCTGATCGCCGCCATCCGCGCTATCGCAAGCGGTCGCGACCGCGTCATTATTTCCGTCTCGCGCGGGGCTGTCAGCGGCCTCAGGGAACCAGAGAAAAATCCTCTTTCAGTGCGCGAGGTGGAAGTCCTGTCATTGGTAAGAGACGGTTTTGGAAATGCGCAGATCGCCAGTCGGTTGTTCATTTCTGAAGGAACCGTGAAACGGCACCTCACCAATATATACACGAAGCTTGATGTACGGTCTCGAGTCAATGCGATCAACCGGGCGAACGAGCTCGGATTGCTGCGGCCGTCGGCAGGGGGGAGCAGCAGGTAGCGTTCTCATGAATGCAGCGTGGTGACCTTCAGCGGCTACTGCCGGCCGTTGAGAAGGGCCATTGCCCGGCCTGGGGAGCCGGTGCCGCGCTCGATCTTGAGCGGCAGGAAGCAGAACCACGCCGCGCGCGGGGGAAGGTGCTCAAGCCTGGTCAGGCACTCGACGAATACGGCTCCGGCCTGCAGGGCGCACACGTGGACTGGAGCGCCGTCATGGGCGGCGCCCATCGATGCCCCGTCCGTGCCGACGCACCGGATGCCGCGATCGAGCAGAAGTTCCATCGTCGCGACGCTGGGGGCGGGCCAGCCCGGACGGCATCGCGTCACCACGACATTGTGCACGTAATCTTCTCCCGCAGGGCCGCGCAGGTAGTAGCGGTCCCAGCCGGTGTGGAACAGGACGATATCGCCTGGCTCAAGCTTGCCATGCTGGTCCTCCCAGCGCGTGACAAGCCCTGGCTCGATGAACGGACTGGCCCCGGGCGCTGGCTCAGCGTCCAGGAGCGCTCTGACGTCGATGACCGCGGCAGGACCCATGAGCTGGCCGAGGGGGACTTTCTCGGCTGTGATATCACCGGCCGGGCCCGCGGCCGACAATCCGGAATCGCTCGGCGGAATGAAGTGCCCCGGCGCGTCGAAGTGCGTACCGGTGTGCTCATCGATTGCCATCCAGCACGTGGCATACGAGCCAGAGCGGTTGTAAGCCGGGGCGACCCGGTCGATCTCTGTGGCGAACCAGTTCCAGGTCTTATGCTGAAACGGCTGGTGAGTCGACCAGTAGCACGGCAGATCCTCGGCAAGTGGCAGGGAAAGATCGAGAATCACTGTTGGGCATTCCATTGCGTGATCACACCTTTGCAGTCCTGCGATCAGCATCCACCGTGCTCGCGATTACCCGCATCATGCGGCGGTGACAGCCCTGGTGCGACCTTTGTCGTAGAGCATTGGCCCGGCAATAGCATTACGGGACACCGGGCGCCAAGGCTAGCCTGTGTACGACTCCCCTAACGAGAGGAAGTGCGATGCCCTCGCCAATCATTGCCTTTATGAGCGATCTCGGCACAACCGACGACTCCGTGGCCCAGTGCAAGGGGCTCATGCTCAGCGTGTGCCCGGACGTCACCATCGTAGACGTGTGCCATTCGATGACTCCGTGGGATGTCCAGGAAGGCGCACGCTACATCGTCGATCTGCCCCGGTTCTTCCCCGAAGGAACCGTCTTCGCCACGACGACCTACCCCGCGACCGGCACGACCGCACGTTCGGTGGCTTTGCGGATCAGGCACGCGGCCAAGGGCGGCGCCCGCGGGCAGTGGGCAGGTTCCGGGGCGGGCTTCGAGCGCGCGGAGGGCGCTTATATCTACATCGCACCCAACAACGGGCTCCTCACGACCGTTATCGAGGAGCACGGTTACATCGAGGCGTACGAGGTCAGCTCGACGAAGATCATCCCGGAACGGCCCGAGCCGACGTTCTATAGCCGGGAGATGGTCGCGCTTCCCGCCGGGCATCTCGCGGCCGGATTCCCGCTAGAGGAGATCGGCCGACCGCTTTCCGACGAGGAGATCGTCCGATTCGAGCGGCCACTGCCGGTGGCGTCCGGGACGGCAGATCTGACCGGCGTGGTCACGGCGATCGATCACCCCTTCGGGAATGTGTGGACCAACATTCACCGGCGCGACCTGGAGAAGCTGAACATCGGCTACGGGGCCCGGCTGAAGATCACCCTGGACGGAGTGCTTCCCTTCGACCTCCCGCTCAGTGAGACCTTCGCGGACGCTACGGAGATCGGCGCGCCAGTCGCCTACCTCAACAGCCGCGGTTACCTCTCAGTCGCGCGCAATGCCGCCAGCCTCGCCTACCCGTACAACCTCAAGCCTGACCTTACGGTGCGAGTGACTGCCGGATGAGCAACGGTTTCGCGGGTCGGGAGCGTGCGCCGGCCCGCGCCTTTCTCCGGTCGATCGGCTTTTCCGGCCAGGATCTCGACAGGCCGGTCGTGGGGGTGGCGCATTCGTGGATCGAGACGATGCCCTGCAACTACACCCACAGGGCACTCGCCGAGCAGGTAAAAGAAGGGGTCCGTGCGGGCGGCGGCACCCCTGTTGAGCTGAACACGATCGCCATTTCCGATGTCGTCACCATGGGCACGGAGGGCATGAAGACGTCGCTCGTGAGCCGGGAGGTGATAGCGGATTCGATCGAGCTAGTCGCGCGCGGGCACGTGTTCGACGCCCTCGTGACGATCGTCGGCTGCGACAAGACCATCCCGGCGGCGGCCATGGCGCATGCCCGCCTCGACATCCCGGGCGTCATCCTCTACTCAGGGTCGATTATGCCGGGCTGCTTCAACGGGGCTGACGTGACGATCGCGGACGTGTTCGAAGCTGTCGGCGCGAACGCATCCGGCGCGATGAGCGACGCGGACCTGACCCGCCTGGAGGAGTCGGCCTGCCCGGGACCAGGCGCATGCGGCGGCCAGTACACGGCCAACACCATGGCCATGGTGCTGGAGTTCCTGGGCCTGTCCCAGATGGGCTCGGCCAGCCCGCCAGCGGTGGACGCGAGGAAGCAGGAAGCAGCGGTCGCCGCGGGACGGCTGGCTATGCAGGTGCTCAAGGCCGGACTGACGCCAGGGAAGATCCTCTCCCGCAGCGCGTTCGAGAACGCGATCATCGCCGGGGCTGCCACGGCAGGCTCCACGAACCTCGTCCTGCATCTGCTGGCGCTGGCCAGGGAGTCGGACGTCGAACTGGACATCTCTGACTTCGACCGGCTGAGCCGGCGTACGCCGGTAATTGCTGATCTCAAACCGTACGGCGCTTACACCGCCGTGGACCTCGACCGGGCCGGCGGGACGCGCCTGGTCGGCCGCAGGCTGCTGGAGGCAGGACTGCTCGACGGCAGCGCGCTGACCGTGACGAGGCGTACCCTCGCCGAGGAAGTGGCGGACGCGGAGGAACGGCCCGGGCAGGAAGTCGTCAGGCCGGTCAGTCGGCCGGTGGGTCCGCCCGGCGCACTCATGGTCCTTACCGGGAACCTCGCACCCAAAGGCGCGGTCATCAAGGCGGTCGGCTCGCTCGACCGAGTTTTCTCCGGCCCGGCCCGGGTCTTCGAGAGCGAGGAAGCCGCGATGGCGGCCGTTCAGTCGGGCCAGATCCGGCCAGGTGACGTCATCGTCATCCGGTACGAAGGGCCCCGCGGCGGACCTGGCATGCGGGAGATGCTCGGCGTGACGGCCGCCCTGGTCGGCCAGGGCCTTGGCCCGTCTGTCGCGCTGCTGACCGACGGCCGGTTCTCCGGGGCGACTCGCGGCCTGATGGTCGGCCACGTTGCCCCCGAGGCGGCCGACGGAGGGCCGCTTGCTGCCCTGCGCGACGGCGATGTGATCAGGATCGACCTGCCCGCGCGGACGGTCGCGACGGACCTGACCGACAGTCAGTTCTCGGCCCGCATGCGCGGCTGGGCGCCGCCCGCGCCTCGCTATACCGTCGGCGTGATGGCGAAGTACCGGGCGCTGGTGGGCTCTGCGGAGGATGGGGCCGTCACCTGGGGGAGAGAGCGGACATGACACGGCTGGGCGGTAAGTCTTGCGTGATCACGGGCGCAGCCCACGGCATCGGCCGGGCCACTGCCCAGCTCTTCGCCAGGGAAGGCGCCCGGCTGGTACTCACCGACGTCGACGCGCCCGCGGTGGAGAAACTGGCGGCGGAACTGGGCGCCGTCGCGGTAGTCGGCGACGTGGCTAACCCGGCCGCCGCCAGGAGGATGATCGAGGCGGCCGTGCAGGAGTACGGACGCCTGGATGTCGCGGTCGCCAACGCCGGCGTGATTCCCCTCTGTGACATCGTCACCGCTACGCCAGGGGATTGGGACTACGTCATGTCGATCGACGGCCGGGGTATGTTCCTGACCTGCAAGTACGCTATCGAGGTGATGGCGGAGGCCGCGAGCGGGTCCATCGTCTGTCTCTCCTCCATATCCGGCATGGCCGGCCAGAAAGCGCAGGCGACCTACGGCCCCGCGAAGTTCGTCGCGACTGGGCTGGCCAAGCATCTCGCCGTGGAATGGGCACCCAAGGGCATCCGCGTCAATGCCGTCGCACCAGGCACGATCCGCACCGAGCGCGTGCGCCGCCTGCCCGCCGAGCCCGGTGGCGCGGAGTACCTCGCGGAGATCGTGAAGATGCACCCCCTAGGGCGCCTTGGTGAGCCCGAAGAGGTCGCGGCCGCGATCTGTTTTCTCGCATCCGATGAAGCGTCCTTCATCACAGGAGCGATCCTAGCGGTCGACGGAGGATACCTGGCCCAGTGAGCCGGGCACGAGTCATAATGCGGTCTCGTCGGCTGGCCCGACAGGCTGAGGATCGACGGTCTCCAGCGGCTTTTGCGGCGGCTGGACGTACTTCTTTATGAAGAGGGCCAGCTCGCTGCGGACGACAGATGAAATCGCGTTAAAGGGCGTAATGATTGAGGATGCCAGCGCGCTCTGGCAGTCACACTCCCGGCCGGTGCCCGCTGCCTCCGCCAGTCGCATGATGGTCAGTTTGGCGTGGGCGGAATTCTGGCTCATCACCTGGGCTACCGTCGACGCGGTCACGGATTCTTCCTCGGCGTGCCAGCAGTCGTAGTCGGTGACCAGAGCAAGTGCCGCGTAGCACATCTCGGCCTCGCGGGCCAGCTTGGCTTCAGGTAATGCCGTCATTCCGATGATGTCCATCCCCCACGACCGGTACAGGTTCGACTCGGCGCGCGTCGAGAATTGCGGGCCTTCTATGCAGCAATAGGTGCCTGACTCGTGGACCGTGGCAGACGTGGCCTCTCGCGCCGCTGCAGCGAGCGTTTTCCTCAGATCCGCGCAGTAAGGGTCACCGAAAGGTACATGCACAACAATTCCTCGGCGGAAGAACGAGGCGGGACGCAGGCCGTTAGTCCGATCGACGATCTGATCGGGCACAACGAGATCGCCTGGCTTGTAATCCTCGCGGAGGCTGCCGACGGCACTGACGCTGATGACCCGCCGAGCCCCGACGCTTTTCAGCGCATATATGTTGGCTCGGGCCGGGATGTTGGCCGGCGCGATCCGGTGACCTTCGCCGTGGCGCGGGATAAAAGCGACTGACAGGCCGTTCAGCGAGCCCGCGATCAGGGGCCCGCTGGTGCCGCCGTACGGCGTTGTGACATGAAGGCGCTGAGGCTGCTCTAATTGGTCCAGAGTATAAACGCCGCTGCCGCCAATTATTCCCATATCGATATTCACGACACGAGCGTAGCATCCAATCATTTGTGATCGGATGTCACGAATGGCGTAATTAACGTGAGCCGACCGCGACATCACCGCTGCGGGAGGTCAGCCGAGGTCGGGTCCCGGGCCGTCGAGGTATGCCGGGCCGGGCGGCGACAGGTTACCGGCCGACGTCCGCACGGCCGTGGCCCCACGGGGCCCGCCCGATCCGGCCAGCCCGGCGCCTATCCTGGCAGCCGCAGCCGCCTTCGATTTTGTTGTAGTCACGCACGCATGATCGACAGGCGGCTGCGCCCTGTCGAATTACGGTTCCCGAGCATGCTCTGGCAGGTCAAAGCCCGATTGGCTGCTGCCGTACCTGTGGCTCCACTGAGGAGTTGACAGGTGTCAGCCAACCGAGATGGCCAAATCTCTCACCTGTCACCGCCTCTCCAAAGGCATGCGCAAGCATGCCGAACACCGGCCCGTCGGGCACAAAGTGTGTGTCATCGACTGAGCTCACGGTGACAAGCTCACACGCCGTCCCAGTCAGGAAGACCTCGTCGGCAGCAAGGAGATCTGCCACTTCAACTGGCCCCTCACGCGCCGGGACGCCAAGCTCGCGCGCTAGCACGAGCACCGAGTCACGTGTGATGCCCGCAAGCAATGCGTCCGCTAGCCAAGGAGTCACGATCTTACCATCTCGCACAACGAAAATGTTGGCAGATGTTGCCTCGGCCACTCGGCCCGAGAGCGGGTCTAGTTGGATGGCATCGGCATACTGCGCTCTGGTAGCAGCCGTTTTAGCAAGGGCGGAAGTAACGTAAATGCCAGTCGCCTTGGCGCGCGACGGAAATGATGCCGGAGAAGGACGGCGCCATTCCGACAGTGCCAGCCGCCAGCCGGCCGGCTGGTACGAGCTGGGCTCCATACCTGCGCCAGGCGAATCCGGTATGGACAGGGGAATCGGCCAGACCTCAATAGTCAGAGTGAAATGGAGCGCGTTCAAGTCGACGGTTAGGTAAGGATCTCCAGTGGCGAGCATAGGCCGGAGATAACAATTTTGCAGCCCGGCCGCAGCAGCAGCGGTCGAAATTTTGACGCATAGATCATCTAGCCCGTAGCCGTGCTCTATTCCTAGCAATCGTGCCGAATCTAGCAGGCGGCGCGCATGATCTTCCAGGCGGAATATAGAAGATTCGCCCGAAGTGGCGTAGCACCGTATTCCCTCGAAGACCGCTATTCCGTGCTGGAAGCTGCTACTTCCGAATCGCACAGTCCTGTCACCCTGACCGTTTTCCCGGAATGTAAATACAGATTCGGCTAGCTTTGCCACTGGCGCCCTAGTCTCCGAAAATTTGTGCGATATGGACATCAGGCTAAGTTTAGCATCCTGGTAATTTAGTGCCAATACACATAACGTCGTATTCTGATACGCCCAGTTGAGCGAGCCGGGACAGCGCAAGCGTGTGGGTGCCGAAAACCCCTGTCACCCTACGCGACCTGGGAATACTCGAGGAGCGCTTTGGCCGTAGGGTGCCGATCCTGTACCGCTCGAATACTCGATTGAGTGGCTGACCTGTGCTTTCGCCAGCAGGTTTGACGTGGTAATGGTTGGCTTGCGGGGTGCTGCTCAAGGTCGTTTATCTGCTGATGTGCCGGGTGCTCGGCTTGGCCGTCCTGGTGCTCCGCGGTGACCGGGCGAAGGATGCTGAGCTGCCGGTGCTCCGGCATGAGAACGCGGTACTGCGGCGGCACGTCGGCCGGGTGCGGTATGAGCGGCGTCACCGCGAACCCCATCGGTGAGTGGACCGTGCAGCAGGCCCGCAAACCTCGCCCTCAGCCTCGACGAGCGGTCCGCCTCCACGGCCCGCGCCGCCGCCGTCCATTGAGCTGTATAAGAGATCGCTTCCATGATGTACAGTCTCCTGGGAAAGCTGGTCCCCAACGAGATTTCTACCAGACTGTCCTTTGTGTAGGCCAAGGCCACGCGTTCGGGATCGCGGGTGTTCCATGCGTCTTCGGCGGCCCGTACCTTCTCCCGGGCGGTTTCCTCGGTAAACGGGGGAGCCGGCGGTCGTGATTCCAGGAGTAAGACCCCGCCTTTCCTAGCGCTATTCAGGACTCAGTCGGCCGGCGCCGGAACCGGGAATTCAGGATGAGCGTCAGCACGTCCTTACCCTCGCCGTTTGTGAGCGATCCCTTATTGCGCACAGTGAGGATGTCGTAGTTGGTGAGCGATGACACCGCCCCGATAACCTCGGCTTTCCCGAATAGCTCGTCGCCGGGCCGGACGGGGCGCAGGAACCGCAGTTCGTCGACGCCCGGTGATCCTGCGATCGATGAGCCGGGCAACAAGGTGGTCACATACAGCATCATCCAGATCGATGCCGTATTCCAGCCGCTTGCGATGAGCCCGCCGAAGCTAGACGCGCGCCCTCCCTCTTCACTCAGGTGATAGGGCTGCGGATCATATTCCTGGGCGAATTTGACGATCTCGTCAGCAGTTACCTTGTGGGATCCCAGGTCGTAAACTGCGCCCACCGGGTAATCTTCGGCATATTTCATGGATGTCCTCGCTCAGTCATCTATGTGTTTTTTCCCGGTAAGCGGTAGCGGTGTTGGCCGCGAATGCCTCCGCCGCTCACGGGACCTTGTTCTCGGTCACGTCCAGGTGCGGGATCACAGTGCGGTCGATGGCGGTGAGAGCGGCCGCCGCCGCGCAGAGTGCCGCCGTCCACGCCAGCGTCACTCCCGTCCCGTAGTGGTCAGCGAGCGCACCGGCCAGGTAGGGGCCTAGCGTCTGGCCGATCGCGAACAGAATGGTGAAGACCGCCAGCGCACTGGTCCACCCGGCACGGGGAACGGCGGTGCGGATCAGAGCGGTGACAGCGGCGGGGACGCATAGGAAAGTAATGCCATAAAGGACGGCTGAGCCGATGACAGCGGGCGCCGCCGGATCGACGAGGGCAATGACCGATGCCACCGCCAGGAGTGCCAGCAGGGCGCACAAAGCCAGGGCCCCTGGCCAGGCGTGGATTGGCCGGCTCCACAGCGTGGGCGCCACGACGGCGGCGACGCCGAGCAAGGTCCACGTCAGCGCTATCTCCAGTGCTGAGGCGTGGTGGCCAGTGAGATAGGCGGACAGGAACGTGATGTAGGCGATGTAACCCGCCCCGAAGAGAAGGTAGGCCGTTGCGACCGGCCACAGCCTCCGGACAACATGCACGTTCATCCTCGTCGCCGGGCTCTTCGCGCCGCCGGGCTCGCCTCGTGCCGCGGTCCAGCTGAAATCAAAGGAGACGCTCTACCGCCACTTCGGTTCCAAGGACGGCCTGGTCCAGGCCGTCCTGGAAGAGCGCAGTGACCGGGTGACCAGCTGGCTCCTGGATGCCGCGCACGCAGCGGGCCCCGATCCGGCCGACCAGCTCGCAGCCGTATTCGACGCGCTGGGCCGGTGGTACGCCGAGCCATCCTTCCGTGGCTGCGCCATCGTCAACGCAGCGGTCCAGCATCACACCGGGTCGGCCAGTTCGGTCGCCGCTCGCCACCTGAACAGGCATCTCGACCTACTGCGCGGGATAGCTGCCCGGGCCGGCGCCGCCGATGCCGACGTCCTTGGACGGCAACTGCTCATGCTGGTTGAAGGAGCCACCGTCGTTGCCGACCATCTTGACGCCGATGACCCCGCCCGCCACGCCAAGCAGGCCGCGCTCGCCCTCCTGCGCGCCAGCATGGCCCAGCCGAGACTCCGGGGAATCTGACGAGCCCACGGCGTCGATCCGGCACGGCGATGAGTCGGTGCGGGAGGTCCCGCGAGTCGGCCGTGAACGCTGGGAGGCCGACGGAGACCGAGAGCCGCCTGACTCCGGCCATGATGGGTGGCTGTCAGGGTGCGGCGATGGTGAAGGCTTCAGCGTTGCGCTCGGCTATCTCGATGGCGGCGCGGACGAAGGCGGCGACGGCCGGGGAGCGGGAGCCTTGCTGCCAGGCCACGGCGACGATGCTGGGGCTGAGGTCGGTGACGGGCCTGTAGGCGATGTCGGTGCGGGGATGGCGGGCGGCGGTGGAGGCGGGGAGGAAGGCCACGGCCTGGTTGAGGGCGACGGTCTCCAGGAGCTGCGGCAGGTCGCTGACTAGCGGGCCGGCGGTGTCAGGCGGCGGCGCGCAGTCGGGCCAGGCGGCGGCCAGCGACTGCGGATCGCGGCCGTTCCAGTAGGCGGTCATGGCGGCGCCGGCATCACTCCAGCGGGGTAGTGGTTCACCGGACAGGTCGGCGCGGCGCAGGCGTGAGCGGGTGGCCAGCCAGTGACCGGCTGCCAGGGCCGCGACCCGTGGCTCTGTCAGCAGTTCCTCGATTTCCAGGCCGCCGGGTTCGAAGGGGCTGCGCAGCAGCGCGACATCGGCCGAGCCCGATCGGACCAGGGCGGCCGGGCCGCCCCGGGAGACGATCGTGACCTCGATCGGCGGAAGGCCCGGGCTCTGGTAGGCCGCGAAGATGTCGCGGAGCAGACCGCCGTCTCCGCCGGGCTTCAGCGCCACCACCAGCCGGGGCTCGGTGCGCGCCGCCCGTTTCGTGCGGGTCACGGCGGCATCCGCTGCGGCGAGTACCTGCGGGGCCTCCTTCAGCAGGGTGACACCGGCGGTGGTCAGCGTGACCTGTCGTGTAGTGCGTTCCAGCAGGCGCAGGCCCAGACGTGACTCCAGATGGGAGATCGCCCTGGAGAGAGGGGACTGGGCCATGCCGAGCCGCTGGGCGGCCCGGGAGAAGTTCAGCTCCTGGGCGACCGCGACGAAGTACCGCAACTCGCGCAGTTCAATCTCGCTCATACCGCCTCCAGCCTGGACTTAGACACAAGCAGTCTAAGTCCAGATACCACCAGTCTTTCCCTTCCCTGCGGGGCCGGCGTTTAGCTGATTGCACACAGTAAGGCTCCGGAAGGGACACCACAATGGCCACCACGTCGCAGCAGATCGCCCTGATCACCGGGGCCAACAAGGGGCTCGGCCGTGAGACGGCACGCCGCCTGGCCGCAGCCGGCATGACCGTCCTGGCAGGTGCCCGGGATGCCGGGCGGGGCCAGGCCGCCGCCGCTGAACTGGCCGCCGACGGCGCGGACGTACGGTTCCTGCAGCTGGACGTGACCGACACAGACTCGGTCAAGAGGGCCGCCGCCTGGATCGAGGAGACCTTCGGCCACCTTGACGTGCTAGTCAACAACGCCGGGATCAGCGTCGAGAACCGGGCGCCCGTGACCGAGGTGTCCGCCGACCAGATGCGCCGCACCTATGAGACCAACGTCTTCGGGGTCGTCACCGTCACCAGCACGCTGCTCCCCCTCCTGCGCCGCGCCGGGGGCGCCAGGATCGTCAACGTCTCCAGCATGCTCGGCTCCCTGAGCATGGCGGCCGATCCCCAGGGACCGTTTTCCGCATGGCCCGGCGCCTTCCTGCTGGCCTACAACTCCTCCAAGACCGCTCTCAACGCCCTGACCGTCATGTGGGCCAGCGCTCTGCGCGCGGAGGGCATCAAGGTCAACTCCGCCGACCCCGGCTATGTGGCCACCGACCTCAACCACCACTCAGGAAACAGCACCATCGAGCAGGGCGCAGAAATCATCGTCACCCTCGCCACTCTCGCCGGGGACGGCCCCACCGGCACCTTCCAGGCAGCAGGCGGCGCCCGGCCCTGGTGACCCCAGCGCCTCCGCCGGGTGCGGCGGAAACGACAGGCTTGGTGGCGGCTGGACCCGGCGGTGACCTGTACGCCACCACCCGCGTCGGCGTCGAAGGCACCATCCGCCAGGGCGCGGCCGTCACCGGCATGCGGCGCGCCCGCCGCCGCGGACTAGCCAAGACCCGCCTGGAACACGTCAACGCCGCGACCGCGCTCAACCTGATCCGGCTGCACGCCTGGTGGAACGGACACCCGCTGGACCGGAGCCGCACCAGCCACCTCGCCAGGCTCGAACTAGCCCTCGCCTCATGAACACAAATTAACCAGCAGGGTCAGCCTGGCGATCAAAACGAGTCGCGCCGACCGCTGCCCGGACCAGCACCCCATAACGACACTGCACGGCTTCGAGTGCTCACCGCCGCTCCCGGCACACCGCCGCCCGGTTGGCGGCGGGCTCATAGCGACTCGGCCGCCCGCGCCGGATCGGACTGCGGAGGCCCCGCTGGCTCCCAGTCGTCATCCGACCGCGAGTACGGGTACCACAGGAGATCACGGCCGAGCCGGAGCTGCGCACGGCCCGCGGTGATCCGGTTGCGCGCAAGCCTGGCCGTCGTCCCCGACGCGTCGCGCAGCGCCACCCGCGCCGCCTTCAGAAGATCCGCAGCGTCCGCTGCGTCGGTGTCGGGGTCCCACTCGACATATAGCAGTTCAAGTCCCCCTGGGCCGCCGTGGCGCCAGGCCAGCCCACGGCGGGCCAGTTCGTGCCCGTCGATCCCGGAGCGCTCGGCCAGCGCGGAGAAGGCAGGCGTGCCTAGCGCCCGTTCCGCGCGGCGGGCCAGGTCGGCATCGGCGTCGAGGCTCATCCCGGCATCGGCGTCGAGGCCGACGGCGAGTTGCCAGGCCCGCTGTGCCGCGTCGGACGCCAGCGCACGCAGGTCGTCGCGGAGTCCGGAACGCCACGGCGGGGGGTCGACAGGCAGCGCCGCCGGATGCCCTGGCCGCTTGGGCGGCAGTGGCGGCACCGGGATCGGCCCGGACGGCGGGGCCGCGGCCAGAACGGTTCGGGCGTCCACCCCCCTGTCGCGGGCGGCCTCGTCCGCCTCCGCGCCGTGCGCATGCGCGCCGCCGGTCTCTGCGCCGTCGGCCTGCTTGCTGTCCGCCGCCTCGGATTCAGGCGCCGTCGCCCGGAAGAGATCCGCGCCGCGGCGCCGCAGCCGCAGGCCCGCAAGCACCTCCCCCCGGGTCCGGCCCCGCAGCAGCAGAACCACGAACGGGTCCGCGTCCAGCGCGTCGGCCACCAGGTAGCAGACCGCCGCGGCGTGCTTGCACGGGTCAGCGTCGTCCGGGCAGCTACAGCGCGGCCCGATCTCACCCGCCCCAGGCAGCAGGTCAAGGCCTGCGGCGGCCAAGTCATCGGCGATATCAGGCGGCAGGTCGCCATCGAGCATCGCTGCGGCCCGGCCGAGCTGCGCAGAGATCAGGTCGAGCACCCGGCCCCACTCGTCGTCGGTGAACCGCCGTACCCGGATCCGGATGTCGTAAGGCAGCCTCTTGCGTCCCTGAACCTGGGCCCGCGCCTCGCCCGGCGCCAGGGCCAGCTCCCCGACGGCCCCGGTGCGGGCATAGTCCTTGCCGCGGGGCAGCCGGTTCGGGTCAAGCTGGGCCCGCTGCTCCAGCGCGTCTACCCAGGCTCGCCCCCACCAGGTATGCCCGGAGCCAGGCTCAGGCGTGCCGCGTGCCCCGCTCATCGCGCGGCCCGAAGGGACACAAGCTCGGTGAGCTCGTCATTGGACAGCTCAGCGATCCATCCCTCACCCGAGCCGATCACCGCGTCCGCAAGCTCGCGTTTCTTCTCCAGCAGGGACGCTATCTTGTCCTCCAGCGTGCCCTCCGCGATCAGCCGGTGCACCTGCACCGGCCGGTCCTGGCCGATGCGGTAAGCCCGGTCGGTGGCCTGGTCTTCCACCGCCGGGTTCCACCAGCGGTCGTAGTGCAGCACGTGGGTGGCCCGGGTGAGGGTCAGGCCGGTTCCGCCGGCCTTCAGGGAGAGCAGGAACACGGGCACCCGCCCGGCCTGGAATTCATCCACCATCTCCTCCCTGCGCCGCACCGGAATCCCGCCATGCAGGAACAGCGAGCCGATGCCCCGGCTGTCCAGGTGCTCCTGCAGCAGCGTCGCCATCTGGGTGTACTGGGTGAACACCAGCATGGACTCGCCGCCGGCCATGATCACGTCGAGTACCTCGTCGAACGCGGCGAGCTTGCCGGACCGGCCCGCCAGCGGCCCAGGCTGCTTGAGGTAATGCGCCGGGTGGTTGCAGATCTGCTTCAGCGAGGTCAGCAGCTTGAACACCAGGCCGGCCCGCTCGATGCCCTGCTTGGTGGTGATCGCCTCCATAGTCTCGCGGACCACAGCCTCGTACAGGGTGACCTGCTCGGCGGACAGCGGCACGATAAGGTCCGTCTCGGTCTTGGGCGGCAGCTCTGGGGCGATGCCCGGGTCAGACTTCTTGCGCCGCAGCAGGAACGGCCGGACCAGCGTGGCGAACCTGGCGGTCGTCTCGGCGTCCCGGTGCCGCTCGACCGGGACTGCCACCCGGCGCGTGAACGTCTCCAGGTGACCGAGCAGGCCCGGCGTGGTCCAGTCGAGTATTGACCATAGTTCCGACAGCCGGTTCTCGACCGGCGTACCGGTCAGCGCGATCCGGGCCGGGGCGGGCAGTACCCGAAGCTCCCTGGCGGTTCGCGAGAATGGATTCTTGGCATGCTGGGGCCTCGTCGGCGACCACGAGGCCCCAGCCCACGCCCGCGAGTTCCGCAGAGTCCCGCAGCACGACGCCGTAGGTGACCAGCACGATCTCGTCGCGGGCCACGCCACGCAGGTGCCGTCCGCCGCCGTGGTAGCGGCGCACCGGGATCTCCGGGGCGAACCTGAACACCTCCCGCTCCCACGTGCCGAGCAGCGACGCCGGGCACACCACCAGTGACGGCCCCGCATCCGCCGCCCGCCGGTGCAGATGAAGGGCGATCACCTGGATCGTCTTGCCGAGCCCCATGTCGTCTGCGAGGCAGCCGCCGAATCCGATGTCGCACATGGCGGCCAGCCACGCCACGCCACGCTGCTGGTACGGCCGCAGCGTCGCCACGAGGCCAGGTGGCGGGCCCAGTTGCGCAGGGGACGCGGCGATGTTGGCAACGCGCTCGGCGAGATCGGCGATCGACCCCTCGGCGACGATCGTGACCGCCTCACCGTCGATCTCGGCCGACCCGGACAGCACGGCTCCGAGCGCCTCGATCGCGCGCATCGTCGTACGCGGCGGTCGGCGCAGCTTCGCCAGCAGGACCGGGTCCAGCGTTACCCGGCGGCCCCGCAACCTGATCAGCGGGCGCTTCGCCTCGGCCAGCTCAGTGATCTCGTCGGAGTCGAGCAGCTCCCCGTCTAGGGTGAGCTGCCATCGGAACGACAGCAGCGCCTGCAGGTCGAGCCCCGCCTCGGTCAGCTTCTCGGGTGTCGGGGTAACGGCCGCCTGCAGCTTCAGCCCGTCGCCGAGCAGGCTGGACGGCCACAGCACCTCAATGCCCGCACCCGCGAGCTCCTCGGCTGTCGGCCCGAGCAGGGCGGTCATCCCGTTGTCATCAAGCTCAAGCGCCGAAGGGCTGGCCTGACCCAGCGCGGGCGCTAGCGGCGGCCACACCGCTGCGCCGCGGCGCAGCGCAAGCAGCAGGTCGGTCTCGGCCTGCGTGCCGAACCTGGCCAGCACGCTCTCCGGCTGATCCCACAGGTCCGTGGCGTCCACGATCAGGCTCGGGTCGGCGGTGCTGCGCAGCTGGAGCACCAGCCTGAAGGCAGGCGCGGCCTCCGTCGCATCGCCGTCCCTGTCGGCCTCCTCGGCGTCCGAGTCGGCTTCCGCTTCCCACTCGACGTTCCGCGGCGATGGCGGGACGGCCTCGACGGAGGCCCAGGCGCGCACCGGCAGCCAGTCCGCCGGTGGTGTCCGCGAGCCAGTCCGCCAGGTCGCCAACCAGGGTGGGCTCCAGAGCGGCGAAAGCCGGCGAGCTGACCGTGCGCGGCGCCGCCGCGGTCCGCACCAGGGTGTCAGCGATCGCATCCCACAGCGCGCGGATCAACGACTCGGCCGAGCGCATCCGCATCGGACGCGAGCCCGGAACCCCCAGGGCATGCGCGGCCGGCGGGAACGCAGCGGCAAGCTCACGCAGCCAGGTCATGTCGGACGGGTCGAGCGGCCCTACCCGCCAGGCGTCGACGTCGTCTGCGCCGACAGTGGGCAGCAGCCGCCCGCGGGCTACCAGTCCGACCCCGGCAGCAGCAGCGGCGGCCCACACCGCGAGGCTGCGCGTCGGGGTCGCGCCGCCCGGGCTGGTCTCGTTCGGCTCGATGGCCAGCAGCAAAGGCAGCGCCTCGGCCACGGGTACCAGTGTCGCTGGGACGAGGCGCTTACGGACCCCGTACGTCCCGCCGGCGAAAACCAGCTCAATCTTGTCGGATCCCCAGCCGGTGCCCCAGAGCGCGAGCTTGCCTTGCCGCGGGATCTTGCTCGGCACGAAGATCGCATCGCCATCCAGCACGGGACATTACGATAGCGAGGCCGCCGGCCGAGTCGGCCCAGTTCGGCATGAACGGCCGTGCGTGTCGAAGCGCGGGATCGACTTCACCGCAGCACAGGCGCTCTGGCAAGACGTCATGCGGGTGGAGATTCCCGCCAGGACAGTCGACGAGGCCAGATGGCTGGTGATCGGCCAGATCGGGGGGACGCACTGCTCGGTGGTGGTGACCTACCGTGAACAGCGGGTAAGGATCATCTCTGCCCGCCGTTCCCGGAAGGAGGAGGTAGCACTCTATGAGGGCTGAAGAATTTGACCAGAAGTTTGATGACGGCGAGGACGTGACCGGGGATCTGGACCTCGCAGCGATCCGCCGTCCTGGACTGGAGCAGCGCCGGGTCAACGTCGATTTCCCGTCGTGGATGATCGAATCACTCGACCGGGAAGCCCGGCGGCTAGGCGTTACACGCCAGTCCATCATCAAGGTCTGGATCGCTGAGCGGCTTGAGCGCGGCATGACTGCCGCCTGAGATGACCCGGACCGGATGCCACCGCCACACGGACGTTCCTGCCGTGGTACCGGACGGCGATTTCCCGCGCCGAGCAGGTATACGGGGCTCCGGCGAGGTCGCCGCGTGGTGCCCGCGCGTTAACCTCGTTGCGCGCCAGCAGCCCGGGCGCGGATACTTTCCGCGTGGATCCGCAGGTTGTCCGTTATAGCGAGCGGCCGGAACTCTGGGACGCCCCCGGCGATCTGTTCGACGGCGTGTGGCCTGAGTACAACCAGCACGGCGATGAGCTCGGCTATTACTGGCGCCAGCTTTGGGACGTGCTCCCCGAGTGGCAGTTCATGCTCGTCGACCCCGCAGACCAGACGATCCTGGCCAAGGGCCACACGGTCCCGGTGGCCTGGGACGGCACCGACGATGACCTGGGTCCTGGGATCGACGCGACGATCGCCGGCGCATTCCGGCTCCGGGCGGCGGGCGGGCGGCCGACGGCGGTCAGCGCGCTGGCGGCCGAGGTGCCGCCGCGGTACCAGGGCAGGGGGCTGGCCCCGGTCGTGCTGAGGGCGATGGCGGCCCTCACCGGCCAGGCAGGCATGGCGCATCTGATCGCGCCGGTCCGCCCGAGCCGCAAGGACCGGTATCCCATCATCCCCATCGAGCGTTACGCCCGGTGGACCCGTGACGACGGGCTGCCTTTCGACCCGTGGGTGCGGGTGCATGTCGGGATGGGCGCCCGCATCGGCCCGGTGATCCCGAGATCCCTGCACATCGCCGGCACCGTCGCGGACTGGGAGTCCTGGACGGACATGCGGTTCCCCGAGACCGGCGACTACGTGTTCCCGGCGGGCCTGGCCACCGTGCGCATCGACCGGGAGCAGGACACAGGAGAGTACTGGGAGCCCAATATTTGGCTAATCCACCAGGTCAGCCCTCAGGCCGGGCGCTAGACCACTCCAGGAACCTTCTGCGGCCGGGCTTGCCGGCGCTGGCTAGCCGTCCCGGGCGCGATGATCTGTGATCTCCTAGCCCGAGTTTCCGGGCTAGTTCGATCTTGATGGCCTGACGCCCGTCCTCGGGCTGGTCTGGCCTGCGGTAATCCGGCGTGTCGGCTCGCTTTCGGCGGCCAGATGTCCTATGACCTAAAGTCATGGCGAGCCTGTACAAGAAGGTGATCAGCGGGAAGCCGTACTGGTACCTGCGCGAGATGGGCTGGGCCGGCGGCAAGCCGAAGCTGGTCTCCGAGCGGTACCTGGGCACTGCGGCCGACATCGGGGCGCTGCTGGATGCCCGGGAGGCCGCCGTGCTGCCCGAGCGGACCCGCCACCTGGCGTTCGGGGATGTGGCCGCGGCCTGGGGCGTCCTGCGGGATCTCGGCGTGGCCGCGATCATCGACGAGGTCACCGGCGGGTGCGGCGGCCGGTTCTTCCGGCGGTCACGACCCGTAGTAGAGCCGGTCGAGTCCGATGAGCTGGACGGTCGGGTCGGTTGCCGCTCGTTGTATCAGTCCGTCGCTGAACCCGGCGCCGCCGAACAGGAACAGTCTCGTGTCTGGCGCGCTGGGCTCGCCCTTGGCCGCGAGCAGGTCGCGGATGTGCTCAAGTCTCTTCAGGTGACTCGCGGACATTGTCTCCTGCCACTTCGCCTCGCCGATGGCGAGCAGCACGTCGCGGTCACCCTCGCTGCGGCCGAAGACGGCAACGTCGACTTCTGCGGTCTTGCGGGCTTCCGGGTCGGAGACTGTTCCGCTGGCGACGCGGGCGGGGTAGGCGCCGCCGTAGGTCTGCGGCCCGGCGTGCCAGCGGGCCCACTGGCGGCAGATCTCTTCGAAGTGCGGGCCGGCTACGTTGCTGTGGAACGCGTGCTGCGAGCGCCGCCAGACCTGGGGAGCCCGGCCGGGGCGTTCCAGGTCCCCCCACGCCGGGCGCATGATCGCGTGGTAGAAAGTCAGCAGCGGCTCGGCGATCCGGTATGCCGACCTGTTCTTCTTGAACGCCTCGGTCTCGTGCGTGATGAGCCCGGCGTCATGCAGGACGCCCAGAGGGTGCGCGAGGTCGGTGGACTTGCGCTCCAGATAGTTGGCAATGCCGCCGCGGGTGGTGTTGCCCTCAGCGATCGCCGCGAGCACCGCGTGGTAGAGCGCGGTGTCGTGAATGTCAGGTTCCTCGGCAAGGATGTAACGGGCCTCGCGGAACAGCGGCCGGCCCGGGTTGAGTACTGTGCGGCATACCCACGGGTCGAAATCGTCGGGTCCGGCAGGGACGTCGTCCTGTGCGAACTCCCGGCGGTACGCAGGCGTCCCGCCCACGATGGCGTTCGTCAGCACCGCGGTGCGCAGGTCGCCTATTCCCCAGAATTCCCTCGCCAGCCGGTAGTCCAGTGTCGGGACGAGCAGTTCGAGTCCGGCCCTGCCCCGCAGTGGCGCGTTGCCGGCCAGCAGCTTTCCCATGAACGACAGAGCCGACCCGCACAGCAGCAGGCGCACCGGGCTGTTGCGTCGCTGGGCGGACGGCTCGAGGGCGCGCTGGATAAGGGACGGAAGCGCCGGGGTGGCCTTGGCGAGGAACGGGAACTCGTCGATGACCACCGGCTTCGGCCCGTTCGCGGCCAGGCTCATCAGCCGGGTGATGGCCTCGTCCCACCCGGCGAACCGGAAAGGAGTTGGTTCGTCAAGGTAAACGGTGAGCGCCTCTCCGAACTGATGCAGGGAGTCCGCCTCCGTGGTCTCGGCGGCGGTGAACATGAACCCGCTCGCCTCGACGGTCAGGGCATCGACGAGAAAGGTCTTGCCCTGGCGGCGCCGCCCGGAGACGATGCCCAATGTGGCCCGCGGAGCGCTGTTGCCCGCGAAGCGGGTAAGCTCTCCCCACTCAAAATCACGGTCGAACATGTCCTGAGGCTTGCTCCACGCCATGGCCCGGCCTTCCATGTTTGGCCTGCTTGAATAACTGAAGTTATAATAACTCAACTTACCCAACGTTGCATCTGCCTCGCCTGCGGTGCACGGCACCGTGTACCTATGGATGCCGGAAACCTGTGGGGCTTGATTACTGGATCGGGCCTGGTCAGCCTTTCCGGCTGGGATTACCGCTGAGTGGTCATTTCGGTCGTCTACCTGCTCGTGCGCTGCCTGCTGGGCTGCCTGACGGTGCTTGTGGGACCCCCTGCTGGCTTATTCGGCGGCGCGCCGCGTCGCTTCCAGGGCAGCGGCGTGCCCGTAGTCCATGATCTTCTGTGCGGTCGCCTTGCCCCTGTGAGGCTCGATTACTGGATTGGGCCTGGCCGGTCTGGCGGGCTGGGATCATCGCTGGGTGATCATTTCGGTCGTCTACCTGCTCGTACGCTGCCTGCTGGGCTGCCTGTCGGTGCTGTCCCGGGGGCAGGTGTCCAAGGACGCAGAGCTTTTGGTGCTGCGGCACGAGAACGCAGTGCTGCGCCGCCAGGTCGGCCGGGTCCGCTACGAGCCGCGCGACCGCCTGTGGCTCGCGGCGCTGTCGCGGCTGATCCCACGTCGGCGGTGGGGCGAGGTCTTCCCGGTGACGCCGGCGACTCTGCTCGCCTGGCACCGGCGGCTGGTCGAACGCAAGTGGGACTACACGAGCCGGCGTCGTCCCGGGCGGCCGTCCACGGCGGCCGCGATCCGCAAGCTCGTGATCCGCATCGCGACGGAGAATCCCACATGGGGGCACCGCCGGGTGCAGGGCGAGCTTGTCAGGCTGGGCCACCCCATCGCGGCCTCCACGGTGTGGCAGATCCTGCATGACGCCGGGATCGATCCCGCGCCCCGCCGCGCGGGCCTAGCTAGCCTGGAGGCAGTTCCTTACCGCTCAGGCCCGCGCATCTTGGCCGTGGACTTCGTCCACGTGGACACCGTGCTGCTGCGGCGCGTCTACGCGCTGCTCGTGATCGAGCACGGCACCCGCCGTGCTCACCTGGCCGGCGTCACCGCGCACCCAGACGGCGCATGGACCACGCAGGCCGCCCGTAACCTCCTGATGGACCTGGGCCAGCGAGCGGCTTCAATCAAGTTCCTGATCAGGGACCGCGCTGGCCAGTTCACCAGCTCTTTCGACGCTGTGCTCACCGCCGAGGGCGCCAGGATCCTGGCCAGCCCACCGCAGGCTCCACGGGCGAACGCGATCTGCGAGAGGATGATTGGCACCCTACGCCGCGAGTTCCTCGACCGGACGCTGATCGTTAATGAGCAGCACCTGCGACAGGTGCTGACCGAGTACCTGCGGCACTACAACAACGCCCGGCCGCATCGTGCCCTCGGCCAGCTCACCCCAGCTCAAGCCGGCACCTGTCCGCCAGAACCGGTCAACCTCGCCGAGCACCGGATCCGCAGGAAACGGGTCCTCGGCGGGCTCACCCACGAGTATTACGTCGCTGCATAACTGCCCACAGGACGCCCCGAATCGCATTTCCGAGCCCCACAGCATGCGGATAAGGGAAGCTCGTTATACGTACGGTGCAGGTACGGCGGGCACCTGCGGCAGCCCAAACCGGACCGTCCTCACGCTGTGTAATGCCATCGGAAGGGGCCAGTCCCGGCCAGATGCTCTGGCCAGGACGGCAGACTGGCCGGGCGGAACGGGCGGGTGCGAGGCCGACCACGGCGGCCCGCGGGACTAGGTCCGGACTGACGAGCAAACGTAGAGCAAACATGGGCCGGAAACGGCCTTCACGAGGGGACCGGCAACGGGTATAACCCCAGGTCAGGACGGGTGCGCCGCCAGGGACTTGAACCCCGAACCCGCGGATTAAGAGTCCGCTGCTCTGCCAATTGAGCTAGCGGCGCTTAGAACGCGAGCGATACTAGCAGCATCCACAAAGCCGC
>JBKQSL010000302.1:0-6245 GCA_052143655.1 Streptosporangiaceae bacterium
CGCTGACCCGCCGGCAACCACCCGGCCAGGGCCCAGCAGCCCCCGGCAGGAAGTCACCACCCAGACCTGCCACAACATGCACATCGAACGCTGCCGACTCATGTGCAAACATCGTGGCCGCTAACACGAGCCAGCAGCGCCATCCACCCGGTCAGCCGGACGAACATCAGATACAGCATCCGTACCGTCACAAGCCTCCGATCCTGCCAGACCAGCGGCCATCACGGCCGGTGTACTCGCAGGTCAGCTACCTATGCCCCGTTTTGGAACCCCACAGGGTGGTGCCGGACCCGGGGCGACCGCGGTCGGTCACCGTTGGGGGGGTGGTCGGCGAGGAGCGCGACGGTCCGCCAGGTGATCAGCGCGCGGGGAAGTAGCGGCGGAACTCGGGGGTGCCAGTGGCCACGAGTGAGCCGCGGGTCTCCTGGGTCGGCCAGCGGTGAGATCAGGTCAGACGCGATCCTGCTTGGTCCAGAAAGTGGGTGGCTTGGTCGAGGTCGTGGTGGCAGCGGTGCAGCCATGCCTCGCCCCAGAAGAAGTTGCAGCTGGTCTCGGCCCGCAGGACCCGCCAGTAGGCTTGCTCGAGCAGCCGGTACACGTCGGGGTCGCGGACCGAGATGCCGATGGCGTTGCGGCGGGCGGCATGGATGGCCTGGCTGATCTCGTCGAGGCGGGTCAGGGCGTTCTGCTGGGCCGGCGAGCCGATCCATTGGGTAAAGCCGGAGCCGTCGTGCCGGTCGGTGTTCCACGCGCCCGGGCGCACGGTTACCTCACCGTGGGAACCGTGGCGGTCGAGATAGTCGTCGATGAAGCAGGGACGGATGCCGTCGCTTCGGTTGTCGCGTGCCCGCTGCAGCAGGTTCTGGTAGAAGAAGCGCCAGAAGTTGGCTTCCGGCGAGGTGTTGCGGAACCAGCCGCCGTTCTCCCCGTCGGTGCAGGTAGTGACAAGGGGCGGGAAGTGGCAGTGCCTGGTTCGTTGGGACACCTCGTGAATGAACCAGCTAGCCTCCATCCCCGCCTCCTGGGCGTTGGAGAGCTCCCGGTCCCGTACCACGACGATGATTTCTTCGCCCCCGAACCGTGCGATGTGCGGGCGGTAGCGCAGTTCGTCCCAGCCCATGGGGGTGACCGCTTCGACGTGTTCGCTGTCGACGAGCACGTAGCGGTAGCCCTGGCGTTTGAGGGTGGGGATGAGCTCCATGCAAAACCCCATCTCCGGGGGCCAGAACCCGGGGAAGCCGGTTCGCGCAAAAAGGTGCCGGCCGATCCCCTGCCAGCGCTCGAGCTGCTCGTCCCAGTCGGCTCGGGGAGTGAGGGGGAGGACGGGATGGTAGTAGCCGGCGCCCAGGATGTGGATGATCCTGGTGTTCTGCAGATACCAGAGCAGCGATCCGCAGTCGACGATGCCGTAGACCCGGCGCTGGAAGCGGGGACTGGCCAGGGTCTCGAGCAGGGTGCCGGAAAGCGACAGGTGCACCCGGCCGACATCCTCGTAGGCCCACAGCGATCGGGGGATACGGTCGATGGCCCAGAGGATCTCCCTGGCCTCCCACTCGTGCTGCTCAAGGAGTTCCTCGAGGTTGCGGGCGGGCTGATGCAAGTTGAGGACCAGGGCGAAGGCCACGTCGGCCATCGGGGCTCCTTGGCGGTTACAGGTCGTGGGTCACGATGGCGATGGTGCGCCGGGCCAGTTCGGCGCCGTAGTCGGTCCAGATGCCCTCGCCCCAGTAGCGGTAGCAGCTGGTTTCGGTGGTGAGCAGGTGGAACAGGGCGTTGCGGTAGCGGGGGTCGTCGGCGGGGACGGCCTTGGCCAGGACCCGCTCGTGGAACAGGGAGCTGGCTTCGTCCATCGGGGCCAGCAACCGGTCGTAGCCGCGCACCCACGAGATGTCGTTGGTCCAACTGCCGCCTTCCACGTTGAAGCGCCCGTCCTCACCCCGCAGTTCCGCGATTACCTCGGCCAGCCGGTCCGGCCCGTCGCCGGGGGCCATTCGGCCCCAGATCCTGGACTGGAAGACGGGCTGGACCACGGCCAGATCGTCGGGGCCGATGCCGGCCGAGTGCAGCCGCTCAAGATACTCGGTGACGTTCATGGCCGGAGTCTGGGTACCGGAGCACTCCCGGACCACATCGAAATACTTGGACGGGAACTCGTTCATCATCACCCCGCCGTTTTCCCCGTCGGCGATCTGGGTGACCAGCGGCGGCACGCGGCTGCCGCCCAGTTCCCAGCGCGACAGGCCCTCGGCCTCGTAGTAGGGCTGCATCTGGGCGACCAGCTTGGTGTCGCTGCCCTGGGTCTTGACCACGGCGGTGATGCTGGCGACTTCGCCGCGGGAGCTCTTGCAGACCAGGCGGCGAGGCAGGTGCGGCCGCTGGAGCCCGCGCCCATCGGGTTCCTCGACCGTGTGCTCCTGGACCAGGACCCATTCGTAGCCGCAGTCGGTAAGGGTCTTCACGAACTCGTAGGCGACATCAGGGTGGTTGGGCAGGGCCATCTCCGCGGGGGAGAAGCCACGGACCCGGCCGAGGGCGTCCAGGCCGAAAAGAGCGGCGAAATGGTGCTGCCAGGCCCGCACGTGCAGCCGGTAATCCTGGACCGGGGTGGAGGGCGCCACGGCGTGCCCCCACGGACAGCCCAGCCATTCGGCCGCCTGCCGGTAGCGTGCGTCCGTCGTGATGCGGGCCAGGGCGTCGAGCACGTCGCCCGCGCCCATCTGGCGCAGGCCGTGCAGCAGCGTACCCGAGTATTCGAGCATGACCCGGGGCGCCAGCCCCTCGTCGAGCAGTCGGGGGACGAACTCGCCCATCCGCTTGTAGCAGCTCAGGAACACCGGGGCGTTGTGGTTGTCACCGATGCCGGGGTTGTCCATCATCCACTGCAGGTTGCCGATGATGGGCGCCGTGCGCAGATCAGGGCCGCCTGCCGGAATGAGCGGCTGATGCATGTGCAAGGCGATGGCGAAAGCGCTGTCCACGTCGGCGAACCCGGCGGCCCCCGGCGGCAGGAAGACGGGATCAGTGCCCCTGGCCCGGATCGCCTCGTCGATGCGCTGCTCCGAGCCGCAGATGTTGGGAAGGCCATCGATGACTTCAGGAAACTCGCCCATTGCTCCGGCTCCTTTTTCTGACATGCTCGCGGGTATTATTTGTGGCGGATATGCTCATAGATGTTCACGTAGTGCTGACCGGGCCCGGCCCAGGAATGATCCTGTCGCATTCCGTTCAGCATAAGCTGGCGGAAATCATCGGGGTAGGAGAACCAGAGCCCGATGGCCCGCAGCATCGCGGACTCCAGCGCCGGGTTGTCGAATTGGTGGAACATGTAGCCGTTCCGGTCGTCGGGGTGCCGTGCGGAGTAATCGCGATCAAAGACGGTGTCCACCAGGCCGCCGACTGCCCGCACGATCGGGACGGTACCGTACTTGAGGGCGATCATCTGGCTCAGGCCGCATGGCTCGAACAGGCTGGGCATCACCAGCATATCGGCACCGGCGTAGATCAGGTGGGCCAGGCCCTCGTCGAATGCAATTTCCAGGTGACAGTCAGGGTCGTCATTCAGATGGTGCTTCAGCTGCCAGAATTCAGCATTGACGGCCGGGTCGGGACAAGAACCCAGCAAGACGAATTGCGCGCCCCGTGCCAGGGCATAGTTAAGAGCGTGCTGAATAAGATGGACGCCTTTCTGGCGGTCGATGCGGCCGACGTAAGCGATGATCGGCTTGTACTCCTTCCGCAACAGGAGCCGGTCGCGCAGGGCATCTTTGTTCACATATTTTCGCTCTACCGTGCCCGCCTCGTAGTTCGACGGGATCAGGATATCGATCTCCGGGTTCCAGACATTGTAGTCGATGCCGTTGAGGACACCACCGAACTTCTCCCGGTGGATGTATAGCGTGTGTCCCAGCCCCATCCCCTGATCGGCATAGGTTGCCTCGCGGGCATGCTCTGGTGACACCGTGGTAATAAAATTCGAGTAGACTATGCCGCCTTTCATCAAATTGATTGCACTGTGGTTGATGTTATCGCGGAGCCGGTCGTAATCGAAGAAATGCTCTGGGCGGGAGAGGCCCGTCGCCCACAGGATGTACTCACCGCAGATACCCTGATGCCCGAAATTGTGGATGGTATAGCAAACACGCTGATTGTCCATGCCGATGTGCTGGTAGATCTCGTAGAGCAGCACCGGCACGAGCGCCGTCTGCCAGTCGTGACAGTGGATCACTTCGGGCCGTTTGTCGGTCTTCCACATGAACTCCAGGGCCGCCTTCGAAAAGAAGGCAAATCTGGTCACATCGTCGGGCGAGCCGTACAAGTGGCCCCGGTCGAAGAAGCGGTCCTGTGAGTGCGGTTCGATGAAGAAGCACCGCCTGCCGTGGACGAACCCGAACCACACCGTGCAGTGCACGAACCCGCTGTACCAGGGCACCTGCAGGTCCGGATAGGCGATCGAGAGCCCGAAGATCTGGTCGTAGCGCATGCAGTCATATTTCGGCATGATTATCTCGACGGCGTGGCCCCGCAGCTCCAGCTCCCGGCTCAGCCCGAAGACGACCTCTCCCAGCCCGCCCGCCTGCGCCACCGGCGCGCATTCCGTCGCAACCATCACCACGAACACGGCTGTCTCACTGTTCCTGCTGCATCTCGTGCCGCCGTCAGCAGGCCGGTGCCAAGACCGGCAGGATCACGGCGAACTGGCCCGCGGGATGGGGGGCGTCGAAGATAAGAGGCCTCCTGGCCAAAGGCCGTCCCATCCCTCGCATGATCAGGACAACCGGGTCGGCGGAGGGCGACAGCATCAGCGAACGCCCTCCGGAGAAGATGGGCTGGGTCCGCTTTCGGCTGGTCGACCCAGTGATGAGCTTGCAGAGGTCGAAGTATGCCTCCAGTCCTCCGAGCGGGTAGCGACGCGCGGTGGGCGGAACCCGAATTGGAAGCCGACCAGCATCAGACACCCAGAAGAGGACAATGCGCTCAAGATACCACGGGTCCAGGGGTAAACCTTTAGTCAGGGGTCCGGGCGATCGTGACCCCAGCTGGGAGCGGGCCGCCGTTGACGGTGAGCCGGGGAGTGCGCCGCGACATGCGCCCGCATGACCTGGGCGCCTATGACGGCGGCCTGGCGCGTGCCCGCGCACGGGAGCGGGCGCGGCCTCCGCGCCGCGGCCGTCTGCAGGAAGATGCCGGGGCTGCGGGCAGAAGTCCAGGCCAGGCTGGAGCTGGAGTGGAGCCCCGGAGCAGACCCAGCGGCGGCTGGCGGAGTACGGCCTGCCAGCGATGGCTCGCACCCCGACCGGCTCGGGGAGACTGGGGTCGTGCTGGCCTGGCTGTGGCGGTCAGCGGCTGGACAGGCCTGGCCCGAGGGGGCGCCAGAAGAACAGCTGTACCGGGTTGCCCGTACCGCGCTCGGGTACAGGTGGAGGATCGACCATAGCGTCACTGCCATGCCCGGGCCGTCCAGATGTTTGTGCGCGCCGGCCCTGCGGTCAGAGGCGCGGCAGCGGCGGAGGGCGCCGAGGTCTTCGCTGAGTGCCTGGCGCAGTGGCATGGCCTGTCGGCCGCAGCGCCTAGTCGGCCGGGCTGTCAGTGGCGGGCAGCACCATGACCGAGCGGCCGGCCACCTCGACCGCCGCGCCGCACGGCAGTACCAGGCGGCCCCCGGCACTGGTGCCGGGTCGGCCTGGCAGCGCGGCGGTGTCGATGACCGGCTTCCAGCCGGGCGCGAAATCCGCGCCGGGCAGCACGAACTGGACGGCATCGCTGTGCGCGTTGAACAGCAGCAGGAAGTGCTCGTCCCGCACCCGCTCGCCGCGCGGGTCCGGCTCGGTGATCGCATCCCCGTTGAGGAACACCATCAGCGACGTCGCATGGTCGGTACGCCAGTCGGCGTCGGTCATTTCCCGGCCTGACGGAGTAAGCCAGATGATGTCTGGCAGGCCGCCGCGGCCGGCCCGGGCGGGGCGCCCGCTGAAGAACCTGCGGCGCCGGAAGACCGGGTGCGCCCGCCGCAGCGCGGACACCGCGCAGGTGAAGTCGAGCAGGTCGGCGTATATCTCCGCGTTCTCCCAGTCCACCCAGGAAATCTCGTTGTCCTGGCAGTAGGCGTTGTTGCTGCCGCGCTGGGTGCGGCCCATCTCGTCCCCGGCCAGCAGCATGGG
The DNA here is from genome assembly GCA_052143655.1 of Streptosporangiaceae bacterium. GTDB lineage: Bacteria > Actinomycetota > Actinomycetes > Streptosporangiales > Streptosporangiaceae > CAVSUR01. Next base: position 6,159 of record JBKQSL010000302.1, read on the forward strand.
GACGCCCTGCGAGCAGAACAGCGTCACCAGGAAGTTGCGCACCTGCCGGGCCCGCAGCCCGGTGACCGCGGGCTCGTCCGACGGGCC
>JBKQSL010000303.1:0-5581 GCA_052143655.1 Streptosporangiaceae bacterium
GGGCGCCATGGTTCATCGTGCACTCCGACGACAAGCGGCGCGCCCGGCTGAACATCATCAGCCACCTGCTCAGCCAGATCCCATACGAGCCGCTCGAACAACGCGACATAACCCTGCCCAAACGGCAAAAGCCCGGCGGCTACCAGGAGCCCGACCTGCTGCCGCGCCGGCATATCCCGACCCCGTTCTAGCCGCCGAGGAGGGAGGGGCTGCCAAACTTAACGGTGTAGCCTCCACCAGCGGCCGCCGGCCCGGCCGGCCGTCCTCGGGCTTGCGGGGCACCGTTGAAGTGTCCGACATAACGCGTCCTTCCGCGAGCTGCCTTCCTGCGGCTGATCGTCAGGCCACGTCACCTACACAGCTGGCCGGACACGGCCGCTAGGGGCAGCAGGCCGCGCACCGCGGCTGGCTGCACATCGCCCGCATGATCGACTGGCTGTGCGACAACTGGGACCAGCCGGACGATGGCATCTGGGAGACTCGCGGCGGGGAGTCACCCGCCGGAGGGTGATGAGCCTCAGTGCCCGCAGGACGAGGCTGAAACCGGGCATGCGGTCTCTGCGAGCGGGCCATAAACCGGTGCCACAACCCAGCAGCGAAAGGACGGGACCCATGGTTCATGCGGAGCAGCAGCGACTGGACGAGGCTGATGGGCGCGGTGTTCCCTGGCGGCGCTGGGGCCCGTACCTCAGTGAGCGGCAGCGGGCACGGTGCGCGAGGACCACGGTGGCGGTGCTGATACTTGGTCGTCGTTCACCCACGATCAGGCCCGCTCCCGACCCTACCGGTGGGGTGAGGACGGGCCTTCGTGCCCGCATTCGTGGCGCATCCAGAACGCAGCGACCTGGCGGACGGCGGTGACGCCATGACGGGCTGGCCGGCGCAGCCGGTGATCTATGAGATCAACACCGCGGTCTGGCTGGATGAGCTGTCCCGGGCGGCCGGGCGGCAGGTCACGCTGGGGGACGTGCCGGCCTCGACCTGGGACACCGTCACCCCGGCTGGCATCGACGCTGTCTGGCTGATGGGCGTGTGGGAGCGAAGCCCAGCCGGGCTGGCCCTGGCGAACGCGAATACCGAGCTGCAGGTGTCATTCCGGGACGCACTGCCCGGCCTGCGGAGTGAAGATGTCATCGGGTCGCCGTACTGCGTGCGCAGGTATGTCGTCGACGCGGCCTTCGGCGGCCCGCAGGCGCTGGCCGCGGCGCGTACCGCCCTGGCCGCCCGCGACGTCCGCCTGCTTCTCGACTATGTGCCTAACCACGTCGCCCCAGACCACCCATGGGTGACCAGCAACCCGGAGCTGTTCGTGCGCGGGAGCGAGCACGACATCCACGCCGATCCAGCGGGCTGGCTGGTGGCAGCCGGGCAGGTGCTGGCCCATGGCCGTGATCCGTATTTTCCGCCCTGGCCCGACGTGGTGCAGCTCAACGCGTTCTCGCCAGCCATGCGCGTCGCCACGGCCGACACCCTCGCCGGCATCGCAGGACAGTGTGACGGAATCCGCTGCGACATGGCCATGCTGATGATCAATCAAGTCTTCGCCAAGACCTGGGGCAGCCGGGCCGGACCCGAGCCGGCCGGGGAATTCTGGCCGGTCGTGATCGGCGCGCTGCGTGCCCGGCACCCGGAAACCGTCCTCGTCGCCGAAGCCTACTGGGACCTGGAGTGGGAGCTGCAGGAACAGGGGTTCGACTTCTGCTACGACAAGCGGCTCTACGACCGGATCATCGGCCAGGACGCATCCGCCGTCCGTGACCACCTGCATGCCGACCTGGCCTACCAGTCGCGGCTGGTGCGCTTTCTCGAAAACCATGACGAGCCCCGCATCGCCGCCAGCATGCCGTCCGCCGCCGAGCGGGCCGCGGCCGTCGCCATCGCCACGCTGCCTGGCGCGACCTTGTGGCACGAAGGACAGTTCGAGGGCCGGCGAGTGCGGCCACCGGTCTTCCTGTCGCGGCGGCCCGACGAACCGCCGGACCTTGAGCTCGCCGACTGGTACCGGCACCTGGTGACCACCGTCGCCGGCCACCAGGTGCGGTCAGGCGCGTGGCGGCTGCTTGAGGCCACCGGCTGGCCCGACAATGAGTCCTGCCGCAACCTGGTCGCCTGGTCCTGGACTGGTGACCGCGGCAGCGACCGGCATGTGGTGGTGATCAACCTCTCCGGGCAGTCGGCGCAAGGGCGAGTGCCGCTGGACTGGGCAGACTTGCCCGGCCGGAGCTGGCGCCTCACCGACCTCCTGGCGGAGCGCGTATACGACCGCGACGGCGATGAGCTGGCCAGCCCTGGGCTGTTCGTTGCCCTGGAGCCATGGCAGCCCCACCTGCTCGCCGTGCACTGATCCGCACCGCTCTTGTTCGAGACGGTTCCAGATCCCTGTTCGAGCCGTTACGGGATGTCGTCACCCTTCCGGGGTGATCTCCCGCCTATTTGCGGCGGCTGTGGCGGCCACCGCAGTATTGCTTGCTGCTCAGCTCGCACAGCAGGATCGGCCTCATCGCGGAACGATCTCAGAGCAGATGCAGTTCAACTGCCCGTTCAATAGCCTCCGAGCGTGACGCCACGCCGAGCTTCTGGTAGATCGACCGGAGATGGGTTTTTACCGTGTTGCGCGAAATGTCGAAGGCGGCGGCGATCTGCAGGTATGTGCTGGTGGGCAGGATCTTCAGAATGCGCAGCTCGGCAGCGGTCAGGGGCTCGGCGAGCGTGCCATCGGAGGCGCCGGGCTGCATGGTGCGCTCCTCCAGCGCCGCGACGATCAGCTGCTCCATGAACGGGTCCGATCGCAACTGTGTCGAATGCTCGACTAGGTAACTCGTCACCTGGGGTACGGTCGTGACGACAGTGTTGAGGAAGCCCTCTCGGCGGGCTGTTTGGACGGCGCTGCTCAGGATGCTGGCGGTCATGGGGTCGTCGCGCTCGATCGCGGCAGCGGCCAGGAGCAGCTGGCGGATCAGCGCACGCCGTGGGGTCAGGTCGCCCAGTGACGGCGACTGCAGGTGTCCCTGTGCGGCGTGGTGATTGCCCGCAGCAAGCGCGATCCTGGCCAGTAGCAGGGCGTGGCGGTCGGCGGGTAGCCCGCTAGCCAGCTCGGCCGGGGTGCGCAAGTCCCCCAGCGACAGGCGCATCAGCGCCTCTAGCTCATCGGCCCGCGTCAGCAGCACCGACCTGATCCCGGCCAGGACGTGGCGCGCCGTCTCGATGGTGGCCAGCGCTTCGCGGATCTGCCCGCGGGCGGCCCAGATCACGGCGCGGTCGAGCAGGGCCAGGAACTCAAAGATGGGCCGCCGGTGCTCCGCTATCGAGAGCGCTTGTTCGGCGAGGTGCTCGGCGGCGTCGTGATCCCGCCGCTCCAGCGCGACGCCGGCCAGCACGCGCAGATAATCCACGGCGAAGAAATGCTGGTCGAATCCGAGCCGCCGCGCCTCCGCAGCAGCGGCCCCGGCCGCACTGGCGGCTTGAGCGAGACGGCCGGAATCAAACCATGCCAGCGCCAGCGCCCCGGGCACCACGACCAGCTTGACTGGTTCGGTGACCGCGGGCATCGCAAGAGCCACGGCTGCCTCACGCTCAACGGCCTTAACGTCGTCCAGGCACGGATAGACCCGCAGCAGGATCAACGGGACGGCGATACTCCATTCGTCGGTGAGCCGCGTCCGCTCCTGGATGGCCCGCGCCTTGAGAGCCTCGCCCACGGCCTCGGTCAGCTGGCCGGTCAGCGCGTAGCGGAAGCACCGCATCGCCGCGAACCGGGCCGCCAGCCGCGACTCGGGCGGGATCGGCGGCTGGGCGCGCTCAAGCAAGTCGAGGTACTCGCCGCCACGAGCCGTATCACCCTGTATCAGCAGGTCGGCCGCCACCGCCAGCAGCCGGTCGGGAGAATCCGCAAGCAGCGATGGGGTGACCATGCTGAGATCCAGCGCTCCTGGCAGGGCCGGGTCGCGCAGGAAATCGGTCACGACCCGGTCCTGCATGAGGGCCAGTGCCCGGTCGACCTGCCGCGCCCCAAAAAAGTGGCGGGTCGCACGCCACGTGTCGCCGGTTGACTCGAACCATTCGGCCGCGCGCAGCTGGACCGCCTGCTCCCGGGCCCGGTCCCGCGCACGCAGCTCAGTGCGCAGCACCTGGCGCACCAGGCGGTGATACCGGAAGATCGTCCGATCTTCGTCGAGTCCCACCAGGAACAGGTCGGCCGCGTCAATGCTGTGCAGCATTGACGCGGCGTCCGGCCTCGCGGTGACGGCCGCGCACGCGCCTGCGGTCAGCTGGCCGAGAATGGATGTATCCAGCATGAACTGGACCACCTCAGGTGGCTGCTGATCGAGAACCTCAGAGATGAAGTACTCGCTGATCGCGTGGCGGTGGATCTCGAGCGCCCGCGCAACCCGTGCCGGATCCGTGCTGCCGCGCAGCGACAGTGCCGCCATCTGCAAGGCCGCGGCCCAGCCCTCGCTTCGCTGATGCAGCAGCGCAAGGTCAGCAGCGGCGATCTCGACACCGAAGTTCGCCAGCAGGTCGCGGCTCTCGGCCAGGGAAAAATACAGGTCAGCGTCACGAAGCTCGCACAATTCGCCCAACATCCGCAGCCGGTGCAGCCGCAGCGGAGGGTCGAAGCGGCCTGACAGAACCAGCTGGGCGGTCTCGGCCGGCCAGCGCTCGACAAGATCGATCATGTTCCTGGAAACCGCGGTTGCCGCATAGTGGAAGTCGTCCACAATGACCGCCGACCCTGCGGGCAGCTCCCCGGCGTCGTTCGCGATCGACGCGGTGACGTCGGCCGACACGATGCCGTCCATCGCGAGCAGGCCGGCGGCATCAGCACCGAACCCCGGCTTCAGCCCCCGGGGGGCCTCGATGAAACCACTCCAGAAGCGGACCGGGTTAACGTCAGGCCTATCGCAGGACAGCCAGGAAGTAACACCCGGTGGTCTTTCCGCCGCCCAGTTCGATAGCAGCACGCTCTTGCCCGTGCCAGCCGACCCGACAACAATGGTCAGGCGCTTGCCAGCTCCCGCTGTTAGCCGGTCATGCAACACGGATCTTGTGACCAGCGTGGGGGGCAGCGTCGTTGGCCGGAACTTGCTCAGGGTGAACCGTGCGCCCGGTGAGGCGCCGCATCTGGCAGCCGCGTCTTGTGTCACAACCCTCCCGCGGTTCCCCATCCGAAGCGGAACCACAGGTCCTTACAGATCCTGGCAGCCTGCCGTTCGCAGCTGGATGTCGCGCTTCCTCTCCTCGACAATCCCGGCGGCAGCAGCTGGGAACATCACCCTGTGCGGGGGGTTTTACCTGTGCATGCGAGATTCTATACTCCGGCATCATCGGGGCCCCCGCTGCTGAGTCCTGTCACCCTCGGATGGGTGATGACGCATACCCCAGCCGCCAGGCATGTTGGCAGTTACACGTGCACCAGCGGACTGCGAGGCGTAACCCCAGTGCGATCACAATCATATGAGATCACCTTCCTGGGCCAGGCGGGCAGCACGCTAAGGGCAGAATTCGACGACTGTGAGATCGTCGTAGGTCCGGGAACAACAACCTTGCGTGCCGACCTGCCAGATCAGGGAGCCCTCACCGG
>JBKQSL010000304.1:0-4252 GCA_052143655.1 Streptosporangiaceae bacterium
ATTGCGGAATCGACACAAGACAGGTAGGAAGACACCCGAGGCTCCTGGACAGGGACGGACTAGACACCTGAATCCCTACCAGGAGCCTCTCCCGGTTCTGCGCCCAGCCCCAGCGACCCCCGTCAGACCAGCAAACCCGCAGCTCAGCCCTCAGTACCCGCTAAATCCCTGGTGTTGGGTTCCGGGCGTCTTGCCAACCTACGGCATTGCGCGTTCCCTGGCAGCAGAGCTCAGATGCGGTCAGCGAAGGCACCGCCATGAAAACAGGGCCTGGCGGGAAGCTTCCTGCTGAGCCTGCCCGGCACTGGTATTCGCCGCGCAGGCTGGCGGGGATACTTGTTATCCTCTCAGCTCTCGGCTGGCTGGCCGCGTTAGCGGCCCCGAGCGCGACGGAATCAGACCCATCGCTCAGATCGCCTGCAGTCGCCTCTTCTCGTCCGGAAAACTGCTGGCCCGCGCAGAGGCCGACGGCACCGGGACGATGACCGTCTCGCCTCAGACGGTCCGGGCGGCCGCCTCTGCCGCGACCTTCACCTTCACGTACAATGGCCACCGGCGGGCTCAGCAAAGGCACCGTCACGCTGCAGGTGGCGGCAGTCTGGACGCAGCCCACGCAGACGCCGGGCGCCCGTTTTGCGACTTCAAGCACCGGCACCCTGATCGCGTCCAGTACGACCATCACCGTAACGGGCATCGTGCTTGAGGCTGGCGGCTCGTTCACCATCACCTACTCCGCGCCAGTTCCTGATGCTGTTACCACGACTACCCTCAGCGCCGCCGAGCAGTCCTGGCCCGAGGGCGCACTGGCCCGGCAGGCCGTGTCTCCCGTCGTGAGCGTGACGCCATGCGCGGACGGCACGGGCGCAATGACCGTCTCGCCGACACGGTGGCTGGGTCTAGCACGAGCCCCACTCACTTTCACCTACCCGTCGGCGGGCTGCGGAGTGCAAGCCGGGGGCCAGGTCACGCTCGCAGTGCCGCGCCGCTGGCCGCAGCCCATGCAGGTGCCCGGCGCCCCTGGCTGGACCACCTTGTCGGGCGCCAGGACGCTGCTACTGTCCGGAATGACGATCGCAGCCGCACCGCATGCGAGTCCGCCGGCGTCGGCAAGCATTCATGACACCGGAACTGAGCCGACACTGACTGTGCGCATCGAGCCGCGCGCCGTCGGCGCGATCACGGCCATCGAGGACGCGCGGCCATGACGGCCGCGCGGCCCGTGCGGCCGCCCACTGCCCTGGAGGTGCTGGCGGGCAACGGCCAGGAGTTCCCCGCGGCGATCTCTGGGCGCCTGCTGTCCGTTCAGGTGGGCCGAAACCTCGCTGGTGGCCTGGACAGGGCTGCAAGAGAGGGTGACCGGCGAAGCCGCCGGCCGCGAGGTCCGGCCGCGGCGGCAGGACTGCTGGCACGTCAGCCTGATAGGCGTGCTGGTAGCCGGATGGCGAGGGCATCATGACCTCACCTCTGCCGCGCGGCGCACTTGTCGGCCCCATGGCAGCACTGAGCTGGTACAGCTGGCTACGCACCGGGTCATCACGACGCAGCGGCCATCGGTGACCGTACTGGTCGATGGTGACCGCGTGGCCACACTGCAGCTGGACCTTTCCCTCGTTTTCGACGTCAGCGCTCTGCTGGCAGGAATCAGCGCCGGGCGGCTCGTCGCCCTGCACTCCGGGCGCTGTGATGTCACGGCAACGCTAGCCATCCAAGGCGCCGATGTCGTAACCAGGCAATCACAGCTCGAGCTGGCCGGCGCGATCCCGCTCAGCCCGGGAATCCGGCTGCTGTCCGAACGGATTACCTACCCGATCAGGAACAGGCAACAACCGGGGCCGGCCTGGGTGACCAGGGACGGGCGACAACAGCCGGGGATTCCCCCACTCAGCGAATCACCCATGCCCGTGAGGACACAATACGGATGCCCCGAAATCCGAAACGGCCCCGAGAGCGCAGCATCGCGATCGATCGAACCGCCTGACGGCTAGCCTGCGATTCCAGATCCCAGCCTGCCGGTTGCTGCCCGGCCTTGAACGCGGCAGCAAAGGGCGGCGGCCTCGGCCTGGCGGCGGTCCGCCAACAGAACCCAGTTGACTTTCATGCAACAGCCATTCATCGTCACGGGTGGAACGGGAATGAACTAGGAAAGATCGCCGGGCGGAGGCTTGAGATTACTTGCCCGGTATGCCGTAAATAATATGATAAATGCTGGCTATACCGTTTTGTTAACCGCTCCATGGCGAGCAGGCCGTGACCTGTTTATGAGCCGACCCAAACCAATCGGCCGCCGTAAGGGCAGGGAGCAGGTAGGCGACCATGAAGAACTCGACGCAATCGGTCAGCAAACCCCTCCTCCGCCTTTACCTTATTAGAGGCTTCGAGCTGCGCAGCGGGGACTCTGTGGTCCAGGTGGCCTGGAGTGCTCAGCGGCTGGTGGCCTTCGTGGCCCTCCAGGACCGCGCGGTGCGGCGGCCGCACGCCAGCGGGATGCTCTGGACGGACGCACCCGAGCTGCGGGCCAGCTCAAGCCTGCGCTCAGCCCTCTGGCGGACCCCCTCACCCGACGGCCGGCCGCTGATCGAGGCGTCTAGCACCCATTTGCGGCTCAATCCGGCCGTAGAGGTCGACTTCCGCGAGATCGTGTCGCGGGCGGTATCGGCACTCGACCGGGAGGACGGGTTTCAGAGCGCCGACAGTCTCCGCAGTCAGTTACGGCAGTTCGGCGGCGACCTGCTGCCCGACTGGTACGAGGACTGGGTGCTGGTCGAGCGCGAGCGCTTCCGCCAGCTGCGCCTCCACGCCCTCGAGGCGATCTGCCACCGCCTGACCGACGTCGGCCGCTATGCGCTGGCGCTCGAGGCCGGCCTGGCCGCCGTGGCATGCGAACCACTACGCGAGAGCGCCCAGCGCCAGGTCATCCGCGCGCATCTGATGGAGGGCAATGCCGCTGAGGCCCTCCGCCAGTACCGCAGTTACGCCCGCCTGCTGGCTGACGAGCTGGGAGCCAGACCCTCACCGTCCATGGACAGGCTGCTTGAAGGGGTCACGGCCAATCTGTCCCGCGGCCTGGGTGACGGTCACGTGACAGCAGAGGCGTAGACCTCAGGGCATGGACGTTCCAGCTGCGAGGTGGTCCACTCTGATCATCAGAGTATGGCTCACCGACGGCGCACACTTGCGGGGCCGCCTGACCGAACTGGACGACGTCGAGGGCCCGGAGCGGGCGGTCGCCGTAGTCGGTGACGCCGGCGACGTGCTTGACGCCACCCGGGCCTGGCTCGCCAGGGTCCTGGCCGCAGGGGACAATTAGTTTTCAGGCGTAGCCCTGCTGACGTCGTTGTTCCCCTTGTCTGCGAGATCATTCGCGCACGGCGGAAGGTGCCTTCTCATCCGATCGAGCGGCAGCGACCTCCGGCAGCGGCGTGCTGCCCTTATGCGGAGCGTCATCCTCCGCGCCGCCTACTGAGGTCAACGTGCCGCCGCGCCCACCGTACGTGGCGAGCCGCGGCATGTGGAGTGGTGATCGTTGCAGGCCGGCACGCTGCGGTCGGCAACTTCCTGCGGCGTCTGCGCAAGGGCCAGCGCAGGTCACGGTTATGGCTCTGGTGCCGGCACGTCGACCTTGTCGCGCGGGCCTGACTGGAGGGAAGCCGGGGCAGAGGCCTTGCGGCCATGAGACCTGGCGTAGACAACGGATACCATCCTGATTATGACGCGGTCGGCAATCCGCCAGTTGCCCTCCTGGATACATACGGGCTCAGATTCGCAACAGGACAGTCAAGGCCCAGGTCACCATGTGTAGCGGCACGCACGCCGTCCCCGACGATCTCGATCCTGCTAGAGCGGCCGTCTCGTATACAGTCGCTCGAACCCATGCTGACTTGGTCCGTTACCGACGTACTCCCAGATTCTCGGCACGTATCCGGCATGATCCGGCGGCTTCCCCCAGGCTCGTTGGCGCCGGGTGCTGCCGCGGTCACGTTCAGGGGTTCGCCGGGCTGAATTACCCGCACAACGAGCCGCCGCGAGCTGGTCAATGACCTGATCCGCACAAGGCGGCTCCGGTCAGTCAAGGCGGGAAGCCGCCGGCTCATCGGCGTGAAGCACCTAGAGGCCTTCCTCGCTGGTGACGACGCACGGGATGAGGCAGGATAAACAGGAGTTGCGGAGCCGTCGAGGCCCGGTCACCCGCAAGGGGATCGGGCCTCTTGCTCTGGCAGAACAGTCCCCGGAATGGTCCCCATCCGAGATAATG
>JBKQSL010000305.1:0-5615 GCA_052143655.1 Streptosporangiaceae bacterium
GTCGGCCCGCAGCGCGTTAAGAACCAGGACCGCATCGTCCACCCAGTCGGCGACCTGGCGCAGCCCGAGCGGATCGGTAAGGCCAGTCCCTGGCCGGTCCGGGGCCACCACGCATACCCCCAGCTCCTGCGCCACCTGCGTGAACAGCCGGGCGGACAGCCGCGAGTCGGCCAGCCCGTGGCAGAGCAGGACCGGTGCCGCGGCGGGCTCGCCGGCCACCTCGACCGCGATCACGCTGCCGTCGCTCCGGTGGACCTCCATCCCTCCATGATCGCGCCTGCCGACGCGGCCTTGAACCGCCGGGTGCCGGTCGGCCTACGCGCTGAACGACAAGTGGCAGCGCTCGCGGAGCCGTTATGGGCGGTCTGGTAGCCGGGCATTCCGCCGCACTAGCGGGACAACTGCGCGAGGACTCGCCCGAACAGGTCGGAGCTGACGACGTCAGGGTCGGCGTATTGCTCGATGGCCAGGCCGTTGGACAGGGCCAGAAACACGGTGACGATGTCGTCAACGGTGAGCTCGCCCAGGGCCGGAGCCCGCCCCAGGGCCTGCTTGACGCAGTCGGCAATCGCAGCGCGCAGCGTTCGCCGGTGAGCGGCGAACTGGGCGCGCACGTCATCGTCCTGGACGGCGCGCCGCCAGAAGTCCAGGAAGACCAGCTGCCATTCCCGCTGCTGGATGAAGGCCTCAGTGAGAATGCGCCCGATATCGTGCAGGGCCTGCTGCTGGCGGGGGGCGCCTGCGCTGGCCTCCAGCGCGGCCCGGACGGCCTCGACCCGGCGCACGCCCTGGTCGTGCATCATGGCGAAGAAGAGGTCGTCCTTGCTCACGAAATTCGAGTAGATGGCGCCCTTCGTCAGGCCTGCGGCTGCCGCGACCTGGTCCAGGTTCGCGCCAGCGTAGCCATGCTCCGCGAACACCCCCAGCGCCGCGTCCAGGAGCCGGCGGCGCACTGCCGCGCGCCCGGGCCTCCGCACCCGCACTGGGACCTGGGCCCGCGGGCTCGCCGGGCCGCGGGCTGTCGTGCCGCGGGCTGTCGTGCCGTTGACATCGCTCATGCCTAAGAGCATACTCCTTAGTATTCAATACTACTCAGTATCGAGGCGAGAACGATGGCGCTTATCCCGCGCGCCGACTCGCAGAGCGCGTCCCGAAGAGGGCCGCGAAGCGTCCGGCGCCCTACCCGGCCCGCACCACCCCTTCCAGATCGCCGACCTGCCGGGCTCATGGGCCCGCTGAGGCAGCCACCGGGCGGTGAGCAGCACGCCGGCCGCTGGGCCACGCTGGCGGTGGTGTGCACAGCCGCCCTGATCATCAACGTGGACAACACCATCCTCAACGTGGCCCTGCCCACCCTGGTCCGGACATTGCACGCCACCTCCAGCCAGCTGCAGTGGATCGTTGACTCCTACGCGATGGTCTTCGCCGGGCTGCTGCTCGTCGGCGGCAGCCTGGCCGACAGGATCGGCCGCAAGCGGTTCTTCCTCATCGGCCTGGTTGTCTTCGCCGCAGGATCGGTCGGTGCCGCGCTCTCGGGCTCGGTGCACCTGCTGATCGCCTGGCGAGCCGTCATGGGGGCAGGCGCGGCGCTGACGATCCCCGCCTCGCTGTCGATTATCAATGACGTGTTCCGCGACCCAGCGGAGCGGGCCCGGGCCATCGGCGCTTGGGCCGGGACCATCGGGCTCGGCATCGCCATCGGCCCGATCGCGGGCGGCCTGCTGCTGGCAAGGTTCTGGTGGGGCTCCATCTTCCTGGTCAACATCCCGATCGTAGCCGCCGCGCTCGCAGGCGCCCTGCTGCTGGTGCCCGGCTCGAAGAACCTGGCCGCCGACCCGCCCGACCCCGCCGGGGCACTGCTGTCGATCGCCGGCCTGGGCCTGCTGCTCTGGGCGATCATCGAGGCCCCGGTCCAAGGCTGGACATCGGCGAAGGTAATCGGAGCCGGGCTGGCCAGCCTGGCCGTCCTGGGCGCCTTCACCGTTTGGGAGGCCCGCGTCAGCCACCCGATGCTGAAGCTCGGATTCTTCGCTGACCGCCGGTTCTCCATCGCCGCCGCAGCCGAGTGCCTGGGGATCTTCGGGCTGCTAGGGGCGCTTTTCCTGCAAACGCAGACGCTGCAATCCGACCTCAGCTATTCGCCCCTCCAGGCCGGGGTGCGGATTCTGCCCGTTGCCGCCGTGCTCTGCGCAAGCGCGCCGCTGTCCCCGATAGCCGCCCGGTTCATCGGAGTCAAGCTCACCACCGCCGCCGGCCTGGCGGCGATCGCGGGCGGCCTGTGGCAGAACTCGGCGATCTCCACGGCTGCCGCAACCTATCCAGATTTCATACCCGGCATGCTGCTGATCGGCCTCGGGGCCGGCCTCCTCCTGCCGACGGCGACGAACTCCGTCATAGGCTCGGTCCCCCGGGCGGACTCCGGGATCGGATCAGCAACCAACGCCGTGGCCCTCCAGGTCGGCGGCGCGCTCGGCGTCGCCGTCATGGGAAGCGTGCTGTCAACCCGCTACCAGGATCACCTCACCACCGTGCTGGCCGGCCAGCACGTGCCGATGGCCGTGACACACACCATCCTGGGCTCACTCGGCGGCGCCCTCGCCGTGGCGGGCACCGCGGGCGGCGCCACCGGCGCCCTGCTAGCGCACGCCGCCCGCGTCGCGTTCATGAGCGGCAACAAGGCAGCATTGGCCGCCGGAGCCGCCGTCGCCCTTGGCGGAGCCCTCCTCGTGCTCACCCGCCTGCCGTCGCGGACCCCCGGCACGCCGCAGATCCCGGCGCGGACACCTGCAACACCCCGGCAGGGGACACCACGCACGCAGCCCGGAAACCCGGCCCGCACCCCCAGGACCAGCGCGGGCCCGGCCGCACCATCTCCCCGGAGCGCAGAACCGCCTGATTCGGCGCGATCGGCTGGCGCGTGACGACATCCGCCCGGTGACCTCAGATCTGGGCGTGGCGATGTCCCGGACTGTCAGGCATCAGGGACCACTGGCCGCAGGCCACGAAGAATCACCCCTCTCCCGCTCGGCGGATATTCTGAATGACGTGGACAGCCGGGCGAGTGACAAAATCCCCGGAGCCAGGGTGCGCGTCACACGACACGTACCAGCCCGGTCCTCATCAGATGCCAGGCCACGGGAGTGGCTGGCGCTAGCTGACGGAGCTGTCCAGGAAGCCAGGACCGAGGGGCCTGCTCTTGCCCTCGTCGGGCAGCCGCTGCCGTACCAGCCGGGTCGCGCCGAGCGGCGCAGCGGCGTGCCTGCCGAGGTCATAACTTCCGACCGCGTACCTAATTCCTGTACATGCTCGTGGGCGTATTCCCGGGGAAAGCTGACCTTGAAGCACTACAACGCAGCATGCCCGGTACACCTGGCGACCCTTAGCCGCTAATGCCGGAAACATCGGCTTGAGGCGGTTCCGGTCCAGGCCCAACATGAGGCTAATCCGGCGCAGGCAGGCGGCCATGGCCGCCTGCCTGGCCGACCCGACGCGAGGCTGACCGACGGGTGCCGGGCGCGTGCTCGGAGCGCGACTGTGGCGGTACGGCACTTAGGGGGACCGGATCGGCCGCTGTGCCCGGCTCGTCACGCACTACCTTGAAGCGAAGTCTGGGCCGCCGGGAGGTAATCACGATGGCCAAGCTGATCTACTCAGCGATCACGTCCCTCGATGGTTACGTCGAGGATGAGGAAGGCAATTTCGACTGGGGCGCGCCTGACGAGGAGGTGCATCGCTTCGTCAACCACATTGAACGTCCTGTTGGCACCTACCTGTACGGACGCCGGATGTACGAGGCGATGGTCTACTGGGAGACTGCGCACTCTGTCGCCGACCAGCCGCCCTTCGTGCGGGACTTCACGGAGTTGTGGCAGGCAGCGGACAAGGTCGTGTACTCCAGGTCACTCGAAACCGTGTCCAGCGCCAGGACGCGCGTCGAGCGCCAGTTCGACCCGGCAGCGATCCGGGAGATGAAGGCCGCTCGGGAGCGTGACATCACGGTGGGCGGGTCCGGCCTGGCAGCCCAGGCTTTCAGGGCCGGGCTGGTGGACGAGTGCCAGCTATTCCTGATCCCCGTCATCCTAGGAGGCGGCAAACCGTCACTCCCCGGCAAAATCCGCGTTCAGCTAGAGCTGCTCGGCGAGCACCGCTTCGGCAACGGTGTTGTATTCCTCCACTACGGCACCACGATGTGAAGAGAGTGCAGGTGGCGCATTTCTGGGTGATCTGCGCCTTCCTTGCCGACAAGCGCAGGGGCGTGACCGCGGTTGTTCCTGACTTCTGACCGCACTCGTCGGCTGGAATCATGATCAATGTTCGTGAGTTCTGACCGCATGCTGGCGGGCGGCGGGGGATTGCGTGCGCGCCGGCCCGTTAATTCGTTGACGGCCGTGTCGCGGGTCGCTGATGATGGCGGCCATGGCCACGACCCGGCGAGCCGACATGTTCACCGAGGACGGCAAGCCGTCTGACGACGACCCGCGTGAGAACGGACCAACGTTGGGCGACGAGCGCACCACGCTGATCGAAGCCCTGCGCTGTGCGCGCCTCACGTTGGAGATGAAATGCTCATGCCTTGATGCGGAGGCTATGGCGCGGCGTTCCGTGGAGCCGTCGACGATGTCGCTGCTGGGTCTGGTGCGGCACCTGGCCGAGGGGGAGCGTGCGACGTTCCGGGTGATGATGGCAGGACAGGACGCGCCCCGGCTGTTTTGCTCTGACACCGACCGTGATGGTGATTTCGACGGCGCTGTTCCCGACCCGCAGGTGGTTGCGGAGGCGTGGGAGGCATGGCGTGCGGAGGTGGACTTCGCCGAGCGGTTCGTGGCCGACGCGCCCAGTCTCGGCATCACCGGCGACGACCCCTTGAATCAGCATGGCGGCGGTGGAGGGTCGATGTCGCTGCGCGAGGTGCTGGTCGGAATGATCTGGGAGTATGGCCGCCACATGGGTCACGTTGACCTGTTGCGCGAGCGGATCGACGGACGCATAGGGCAGTGACCTACCCCAGCCAGTAGCCGGTCAGACGTGCTTGAACAGATCCAGCGCGCCCGGCATCTCACCACCAGCCATCGAGTGCGGTCGAAACCCGCCGGGCCGGGTGCCTCCCATCCCGTCAGGGACGAGAACCGTCACCGGGACATCCCGCAGCACCGGCAGCGAATCCGCAGGAGGCTCGTCGACACTGACCGGCGGGTGCAGCAGCCCCGGCAGCCGACCCAGCGCGTACCACGCCGCCCCCGGCCGATGCCAGGGCCGGTCCAGCCGCGTCTTGCTGTCCTGCTCGCGCATCCCCACCTCACCGGGCCCCGGATCATGTTGTCCACGAGGTCGCCGGGCTGCCGTATGGCGATCCCCAGCTCCAGTCGACCCAGCCGGGACGGTCAATCAGGAGATAATCCTGGACGCCGGTCATGCCGCTGCCTCAGGCCGCGGATCCGGCCCCGCAGGGAGCCAGCCCGCCTGGCCGGTGCGCGACGAACTTCAGGATCCCGTCCGCCGCGATGGTGATCCCCTCGAAGCCAAGTGTCTGCAGGCGTCCGAACATCGAGGCCGGGTCGAGCGGGTTGTAGGTGTCGTCAGCATGGAAGTGGTGCAGGTCACTGCTGGGCAGGCTG
>JBKQSL010000306.1:0-15752 GCA_052143655.1 Streptosporangiaceae bacterium
GTGGGCGCTACTGGGATTGAACCAGTGACCTCTTCCGTGTCAGGGAAGCGCTCTCCCGCTGAGCTAAGCGCCCGAGGCGGAAGCGGGAATCGAACCCGCGTAGAGGGCTTTGCAGGCCCTTGCCTAAACCACTCGGCCATTCCGCCAGAGACCGAGATCCTCGCACGAAACCTCGACTGCGTGCTAAAGGACCAAACACGCGTCGGCCTGGGCAGACGCGTCCGGTACCTCCGAGCGGACGACGGGATTCGAACCCGCGACCCTCACCTTGGCAAGGTGATGCTCTACCAACTGAGCCACGTCCGCACGCTCCCGGCGGCCCGGGTGCGGCACCTCCCCGGCCGTGACGGGGTGTGCGTTCAGAACTGTAGCCGATCCTGCCCGGCCGGCAAACTCGCCCCGGCTCAAGAAGTCCGCTCACTGGACCGCCGCACCGCCCCGTGCGTGCCCCGCACCGCCCCGCGCAGCCGGCTGACCGCCCAGGCCCGGCCGCCGCACCCCCGCGCGCAGTCGCTGCGCGCTCCGGCCGGCTGGACAGGCCGCCACCAGACTGCCCAGGAACCGGCAGAACACCCTGGCAGATGCCGACCCGGCCGCGAGATGGCAGGCTGGCCCCCATGCGAACTGTGATCGTCAACGGCGACGCGCTCACCGTCAGAGATGTGGTCGACGTCGCAACCGGCGCTGCGCGCGCCGAGCTGGGGCCGCAGGTCCCCGAACGGATGCGGGCCAGCCGCGAGATCGTGGCGGCCGCGATCGCGGGCGACGCGTCCGTCTACGGCGTGAACACGGGATTCGGCGCGCTGGCCGACACCCGGGTGGGGGAGCGGGACCTGACCCGGCTGCAGGCGGCCATCGTGGTCTCGCACTCGGCTGCCAGCGGCGAGCCGCTGCCCGACGAGGCGGTCCGGGCAATCCTGCTGCTGCGCGCCCGGACGCTGGCGGCCGGCTACTCGGGGGTGCGCGACGTGCTGCCGCGCCGGCTGCTGGAGATGCTGGAGCTCGGCCTGCTGCCGGTCGTCCCGGGCAAGGGCTCGGTCGGCGCGTCCGGTGACCTCGCCCAGCTCGCGCACCTGGCCCAGCCGCTGATCGGGGCGGGCCGGCTGCGCGGGCCCGGGGATGGCCCGCAGGGCCGCCCGGCCGCGCAGGTGCTGGCCGAGCACGGGCTGGAACCGCTCGTCCTGGCGCCCAAGGAGGGCCTGTCGCTGGTCAACGGCACCGAGCCGATGCAGGCTCTGCTCGCGTTCTCGGTGCACGACGGGGAACTGCTGGTGACGGCAGCCGACATCGCCTGCGCGATGTCGATCGAGGCACTGCTGGGCACTGACCGGCCTTATGACGAGCGGGTGCAGGTAATCCGGCCGCATCCGGGTCAGCTCGCCAGTGCCGCGCACCTGCGCGCGCTGCTGGCCGGATCGGGCCTGGTGGCGAGCCACCGGGAGAGCCGGCACGCGGTGCAGGACGCCTACTGCCTGCGGTGCGCGCCGCAAGTGCACGGCGCGGTCCGCGACGTGCTCGGCTACGCCCGGCAGATCATCGATACCGAGCTGGGCGCGATCGTGGACAACCCGGTGATCGTGCCGGACGGCGAGGTCATGACGACCGGCAACTTCCACGGCGAGCCGCTGGCGTTCGCTGCGGACATGCTCGCGATGGCCCTGTCGGAGCTGGCGAGCATCAGCGAGCGCCGGGTGGACCGGATGCTGGACCCGGCGTTCTCCCGCGGGCTGCCGCCGTTCCTGGCCCCGGCGGCGGGCACCAACTCGGGCTTCATGCTCGCCCAGTACACCGCGGCCTCGCTGGTGAGCGAGAACAAGGTGCTGGCCCACCCGGCGAGCGTCGACACGATCCCGACGTCGGGCAAGCAGGAAGACCACGTGTCGATGGGCTGGACCGGGGTCCGCAAGCTGCGCGAGGTCGTCGCGAACGTGCGGACCTGCCTGTCGGTGGAGATTCTCTGCGCGGCCCAGGGCATCGACCTGCGCGCGGACATCGCCGGGCCGAGCGAGCCGCTGGCGGCGGTGCACGCCGTGCTCCGCGAGCGGGTTCCCCGGATGGACACTGACCGCGAGGTCGCGGAGCAGATTGCCGCGGTGGACGAGCTGCTGCCGCAGCTGTGCGCTGCGGCCAGCGCCCGGCCGCGCGCCGCGGGCTAGGACTGCGGCCATGGCGGTATGGATCGACGGGGAGCTGCTGCCCGATGACGAGGCCCGGATCTCGGTGTTCGATCACGGCCTGGTGACCGGGGACGGCGTATTCGAGACGGTCAAGGTCACTGGCGGGGTGCCGTTCGCGCTCAGCCGGCACCTGGCACGGCTGGCCCGGTCCGCAGCCGGGCTCGGGCTGGCTGTACCGGACCCGGACCGGCTGCGGGCCGGGGTGCTGGCGGTCATCAGCGCGGCCGATGACCCGCCGCTGGCCCGGCTGCGGATCACTGTGACCGGCGGGATCTCCCCGCTCAGCTCCGAGCGGGGCGGCGGCGGCCCCAGCGTGATCATCGCGCTCGGCCCGCAGGCCCAGCCTGCGCCGGATATCGACGTGGTGGTGGTGCCGTGGCGCCGGAACGAGCACGGCGCGCTGACCGGCCTGAAAACCATTTCCTACGCGGAAAACGTGCGGGCGCTGGCCTACGCCGCCGAGCGCGGCGGCCGGGAGGCGATCTTCGCCAACACGGCGGGGGAGCTGTGCGAGGGCACCGGGACCAACGTGTTCGTGGTGACCGGCGGCGAGCTGGTGACGCCGCCGCTCAGCTCGGGCTGCCTGGCCGGGGTCACCCGGGAGCTGGTCATTGAGTGGTGCGGGGCGGTCGAGCGGCCACTTCCGCTGGCCGCGTTCGCGGCAGCCGACGAGGCGTTCCTGACCGGCTCGAGCCGGGACGTGCAGCCGATCCGCGCGGTCGACGGCCGGGCCTGCCCGGGCGTTCCCGGGCCGGTCACCCTGGAGGCGGCCCGCACTTTCGCGTTCCGGGCCGGCCAGGCGGCCGATCCCTGACCGCTGCGCTGGCCAGTCGGCCGGGCTGTGGCCACGCCAGGCGCACCAGAGCAGTAGCCGGGCCCGTCAGGGCAGGTGGTCAGGCGCGCCAGAGCAGGTCGTCGAGCTCGCCGTCGAGGTCCATGTACTCCGGTTCGCGGCCGGCGCCGATCATGTCGAAGGCGCGCCGCAGGAACGCTGCGGTCTCGCTGAGCGGGGCCTCGAAGTGCGCCTCGCCGAAGGGCGATGACAGCGCCAGGTTCAGCACCTCGCCGGTCCGTCCGCGGCTGGGCCAGACCTGGACGTCGCCCTCGCCGGCCGGGCCGTGCATGCCCGAGGAGAGCAGGTCCCGGGCGAAGATCCACTCCACCGGCTCGTCCATGCCCACGTGGAACGCCATCCGGATGGCGAACGGGTCGTCTGCGCTGTAATACATGCTCGCGACCAGGGGCACCGCCCCGTGCTCGGGAACTACCAGGCTCAGCCCGAGTTCGGCGGAGACGGTAGCGCTGCTATGCATCATTGATTTCGGCCCTTACCTCGTTGTGTCCCGAACCCCGGGCTTCTTTATGACTACGCGGATGCCGGTGCGGTATGCGCGGACGGCCTCCCGAGATATTCATCGCGGTCAGTTGATTCCGCGATTCGTGCTCCCCTAACCTCGGTCACTGATCAACAAACCGGGTGTGACCTGGTCAAAGACTTCGGGAAATAGAACACCGTCATCGATGAGGGGTGTTCCAGGCCACCTCAGTCACCAGTGTGACCTTCGTCTCATCGAGCAACTAAAGTACTGCTCTTTGCGTCCGCCACATTACTTAGCGTTATCACCTCAGGGGGTTTGTCTGTATTTCGGATAAAAACATCAGAGGAAATAGTCGTGACCGAAAATCAGAAGTAATAAAGCGGCGAAACGCGTAAATCCGCTGAGAGCGCCGCACGTAGCCGACGACGGGCCCGGGGCAAGCCCGGCGAGAGTCAGGCTGATCCCGCTACGGACCGAACGCCCGCGGGCCGGGTGAGTCTGGAAGCCTGCGGAAGTCGAGAGCGCCGGGCGTGCGGCGTGGCGGCGGCCGCGCGGGTCGGGCGGCTCACGCTCCCGGCGGCTCACGCTCCCGGCGGCGGCACCTGGCGAGCCGGGCAGGCGGTTCCCGCGCCGGGGCTGAGCCCCTGCAGCCGGGACGGCGGCGGGACGGCCGGGCCCCGGATGCGCTAACCTATATCGGCCGGGCGGACGCTAGAGTGCTCCGGCCCCGGGCGATTGGCTCAGCGGGAGAGCGCCTCGTTCACACCGAGGAGGTCACTGGTTCGATCCCAGTATCGCCCACAGCGTTAGGCCAGATCAGAGGCTCCTTGTACAGCTCTCATCCTACTTCGAGGGTGAGACCTTTGGCCAGGAGCGCGTCCGGCAGCGGAACAGGGGAGTGGGGGCAGAGGGCGGCTCTGGCCCCGTTAGAGCGTCCTCCCAGCGGGCCTGGAGGGCCGCCTTCAGCTCGTCCCGCATCCGGTCGGAGGCGTGGGCGTAGAGGCCGCGCATGCCGGGCACCTCGTGGCCAAGGCGCTGCTCGGCGAGGATCTCCGGGATGCCATCCTCAGCCATCCAGGTCTTGTGGCTATGCCTGAGGCCGTGCGGAGTTAGGCCAGGCTTGACCGGGAGCCAGCAGGCGAGCGGGGTGCTGTCCGGGATGGTCGTGATGCCCCGGCCGGCGGGCGGCGCGTAACTGGCGCCGGGCTGGGCGGGCGGCCAGGCCGCGACCGGGATACCCGGCCAGGTGGTGGCGTCGGCGATGACCACGCGGGCGGGGCGACTGGCTGTTGCTTCGTGCCGTCCGTCGCAGGCAGGGCGGAACACGCGGCGGGCGTAGTTGCTGCGCCGGTGGTGGCCGCCGTCCGGGCTGAGGAACAGGTACTGGCCGCTGCCGCCGTGCAGACCTGCGCAGGCGCATCGCTGACGGGCGTTCTGATCCTGGAGCTGGTCGGCGATCAGCTCGTCCAGGAACGGCGGGAGGTCGACGGGCAGGCACGGCTCCCAGCGTGGGCTGCGGTAGGAGTCGTCCTTAGGCGGGATTCGGTGAAAACGCCGCCAACCTCCCGGAGCTGCCATTCGACGTGGATCTCGCCGGGGCGCACGTAGTCGCGCTCTAGTCCGATCACCTCGCCCCACCTCAGGCCCGTGTAGCCGATCGCGATGATCATGGTGAAGTCCTCGTCGCGTCCCGACATCAGCGCGGCGCGCTCGGCGAGCAGCAGGGCTTGCAGCGGCGTGGCCCACGCCCGCTGCGGGGCGCGCTCCATCCGCCGCCCGGTCCGGCGCCCGCGGTTACGGGCCGGAGCGCCCGGGTTGTACGGGATCAGCGGCGGCCTGGTCGAGGCCGCGTCGCCCAGGATCGTGCACAGCAGGCTGCGCGCGTCCCTGGCGGTGCGCCGGGAGCTGCCCCTCTTGGCGGGCAGGGTGTTCTCCCACTGGGTGATCTCCTCGGTACTGAGCGAGTCCAGGACGCTGGCGCCCCAGGCCGGGCGCAGGAACCGGCGGATCAGGTACTCGCGGTTCGCCTGCGTGCTGATGCCGACGTCCTGGATCGCCAGCCAGCGGTCGATCCACTCGCTGACCGTGATCTTCCCCGCGCTGGGGTCGGTCCAGCGGCCTTCCCGGATCTTGGCTTCCTGACCTCGCCCCCAGGCCAGCGCGGCGGCCTTGGTCTCGAACTCGGACTCGCTGGTGTCCGTTCCGTTGAGCAGCTTGTACTTGACCCGCCACGGCGTAGGGCCCTTCCCGCGCTTCTCTGCGTATGCCACGGTCTCTCCCTCGGATCTGGCTGGTCGAGGTCAGGCGGTCCTGCCCTTTGCTCCGCGCTCGCGGGAGGCGACGGGCTGTCGCGCGCCCGCCCGCATGATCTCGGCGATATCGCCGTCGCTGAATCGCAGGTGCTTGCCGACGAATGTGCACGGAATCAAGCGGGCTGATGCCTTCGTCTTGAGCCATGATTCGCGGACTTTGAGAATTGCCGCCGCGTCGGCGACGGTATGAAGTTCTCCCGCCATCTGCTGCATGCCTCGATTTCCATGAGGGGCAGCCCGACGACGTCGGCGCTGTCTGTCGCGCTGAACTGGAGTGATGCGGCCGCGACGTCAGGTTAGGCAGACAAGCCCTACATGTGTCAAATGGCATGAACACGAATCATCGCCGGATAATCCTGCTCAGTAAGTTCACTATGGTTCATAATGGTCCGTGCTGGTCCGTCCAGTACCGGAAGATGCAGTGCAAGAAGATATCGGGCGGACCATGAATGCGAACCAGAATGGTCCGCCATGGCGTGCTGGTCCGGTCTGGTCCAGCGCGGACCAGAAGCGCCGGAGGCTGAGCCAGACGGCAGGGCGGTCCGGTTCACCCGGTGATGTACACAGCTGAGCGGCGCAGAGCCGCCGGGGAGTACGTACTGTCTCTACACTTCGTAACACTATGGGTGTGAACGGGAACAGGCGGTATTGCTGCCATTGCGGCGCGCGGCTGGCCAGCGACAACCAGGACCTGGCGTGCCGCCCTTGCCAGCGGGGCCAGGAGCACGACGGCCCGCGACGCCCCTCCGGAGGTTCCGCCGGGGTTCTGGCAGGTAGACCTGATGCGCGACAGCCTGGCCGGGCGGCATATCGGCCACATCATCCGGGCTTACCGGATACACCCTTTCCACGGTCCGCGCCCGATCCCGCAGAGCAGCATGGCCCGATGGCTCAGCATCAGCCAGGCTCAGCTCTCGCGCATGGAGAGCGGCGGCCCCGTAAAAGATCTCGACCGCCTCGCCCACTGCGCGCGAGTGCTCGGCATCCCTGCCGCACTTCTCTGGTTCCGCCTTGACGACGAGCCCCCTCTTGCTCGCCTCATGCCTGCGGACACCGACACGAAATCTACGACCTCGCCTGAACCACGCCGGGCAGACCACGGTCGGCGCGTTGTCCAGGCTCTCGACGTGATCGGCGCCAGCCAGCTCGGGGACGTAGCGGACAGCCTCGGCGAGCTCGTCGACCACTATTCCGCCGCGGTCAGCGCGCTTGCCCCGGCCGACGTCTACGAGGACATTCTCGCGGTCCGGTCCTACGCCAATGGCGTCCTGGACCGAGCCGACTACGCAGCCCGCCGAGCGGATCTCACCCTCGCGGCGGGCTGGCTGTCGTCCCTGCTGGCCGTCGCAGCATGTGACATGGGCGAGCACGCCGCCGCGCGCGCGTGGTGCTCCGACGCCGAGCGCCAGAGCCAGGACGCGCGGCATCCCGAGATTGCGGCATGGGCCGCCTTAACCCGGGCGCTCATCGCTTACTACCAGGGACAGCCGGGCCGGTCGGTCAGCCTCGCGGCCCAGGGCCAGCAGTCGGCGCCTTCCGGAACGGTCGTCCGGGTCAGCCTCGCAGCACAGGAGATGCGCGCTGCCGCGATGATCGGCGATACCGTCCGCATGACCCGCGCCCGGCGCCGCGCGGCTAAGGAGGTCTCGCTTCTGCCAGCAGGTGCCGGGGGCCTTGGCGTCTTCTCCATCGCCGCCGGGGAGGATCCGCCGTACACCGCCACGTCCATGCTCCTGGCGAGTCACTTCCGCGAGGCCTCGTCTGTCGCCAGCCGGGTGATCGAGACGGTCTACCCCCCGCAGGCACGCAGCGGGCGCCCAGGTGGCTACGCGCGGGCCCTGCTCATCCTCGGCCTCGCAGAGGCCGGTCTTGGCTCCCTGGACGAGGCGACCGCCGCTGGCCATGCCGCTCTCGCCGAAAGCCCGGTTGCCTGGCCGACGCGCGTGCTCGCCGGCAAACTCGATCACGCCCTGATGAGGGAGTTCCCGGATGCCCGTCAGGCCTTCGCGTATCACGATCGGTACCTGGAAGTAGCCGGGGATGGCACGAAGCCGATGGAGCGCGGATGACCGGCGCGGACATCCCTGACGACCAGGTGGCCGAGATCACGGCTTTCGTCGACATCGAGGCGCCTGCGCCGAGCGGTAAGCCGACGGCGCACTTCATCTTCGGGACCAACCAGCCCGCGCCCGCCCTGATCGCGGCCGATCGTTACCGTCGCGGGCTCGCCCCGCTGATCATCGCCACCGGCGGCGTCAACCGGCACAACCAGATCAACGAGGCACGCAAGTTCCAGCGCATCCTGGCCGACAACGGAGTGCCCGATTCAGCGATTCGCATCGAGGACGAGGCAGCCAACACCTGGCAGAACGTGGAGTTCTCCTTGCCGTTCCTGCGCGAGGCCCTGGACTCCGGCCTGGCGATCACCGCGATCTCCAAGTGGTACCACCGCAGGACTGTCCACATACTCAAGACTCTCCTGCCTGGCATCGGGTCATTCCACGCCATCACCTGGGAGCCCGTCTACGACGGCA
This sequence comes from Streptosporangiaceae bacterium, assembly GCA_052143655.1. Taxonomy (GTDB): domain Bacteria; phylum Actinomycetota; class Actinomycetes; order Streptosporangiales; family Streptosporangiaceae; genus CAVSUR01. Next base: position 8,343 of record JBKQSL010000306.1, read on the forward strand.
AGCTTGTCACCAGGACCGACTGGCCCGCCATCCCCGGCGGCCGCCGCCGGGTGATCCGCGAATGGGAGGAAACCACCCGCCGCGTTGCCGACGGCAGTCTCGCCGAGACAAGCATTGCCGACGGCGCCTGGTCCTGAGCCCCCACGCCAGACCGCCCAGCCGTGCATCGTGCCTATACGCGGACCGAATAGCTATTATCCGATGCTGGGATCGCGGTCGCCTGCCACATCCGGCCACACTTTGACCGTGCACCGAATCGGCTCTGCGCGGAAAGATGAAAGGCCGTCGGTCAGCCATGCCCGCTTATGATCCCGCAGGGTGCTCTGTCGCGCTCTCGACTGGCATCGGCAGCGCATTCGGCGACTGGCCACTGGCGAGCGAGCTTGAACTCGGCGCCCTTGCGAGCGCCGTTCCCTGCGCCCGGTTGCACGCCCGGCTCGTCCTCCTGGAATGGAGTCTCGGCCATGTCGCCGAGGACGCGGAACTCATCGTCAGTGAGCTAACGACCAACGCCATCCAGGCAACTCGTCACCTAATAGCGCTGCTCCTGAAATCCGACCGCCGGGTACTGCTCATCGAGGTATGGGACGCTCTGCCGGATACGCCCAGGCCTCAGCCGCACACGATCGACGCGGAATCCGGACGCGGCCTGGAGCTGGTATCCATCCTGAGCGACCGCTGGGGTTTCTTCCACCCCGACAACGGAGGGAAAGTCGTGTGGGCATTACTGCAAGTCGATGCGACTCCAGCACCAGTGCATGGCGATACCAATGGTTCCACTCATCCTGGGAGAGGTTTTCATGCCGACGGCAGCCGTCGCTAGCGGCGATCCGAGCATTCATAACAAGCGAGCCCACCACGGGGCATGGGCCGCCATGCATGTCGTGGCGGACGGGCTGACAGGCCAGGGACTGGACATTCTCGGCCAGGAATGGGAAGAGGCGTTCTACCTGAAAGCTACGAACGCGTGGGGCGCGCTTTGCGAGGCTACCGTCGGCCCTAACGAGCTATTCCGCTGGGAGTACCGTTCCGCCGACGGCGGCTGGACCGACCCGGCGCAGATCGCGGTCATGACGATGATTCTCCTCGGCGCAGACAATGCAGCCGAGGCCTGCAACGCGCCATCGCTCCGCTACCCCGCTCAGTCGTTCAAGAGCGCCGTCGGACTGACCGCACGAGCGCACGGGATGCACGCCAGGCTCGCCCATGTCATCCGCGACGACGAGTTCCTCGAGATCAGCGCCGAAGTCGAGATCACTAACCCTTCCCAGCCCGGCAGGGGACGTGTACTGGCCAGGAACAGCGCCATCTGCTGGGAGTGCACGTTCGCCCAGCCCAATACGGGCGACGCCGGGCTCGACGCCACCGAGATCGTCGAGACCATCGGCCGGTCCGTTCCCCAGCTCAAGGTGGTGAGTGCGCAGTGTGCCTGGAGAACGTCCTGATGGAAGGGATCGAGGGCGAGGAAGGGGACGAGGACTACGAAAAGGCCCAGGACTACCTGAACGGTCTCGCACGCGAGGGACGTCGGCTGCGGCCACGATCTCGGCGAGTCCTGCCCGAACGGCTGCCAGAAGATTAGGGTCACCCGCATGAGCTGACCGTGAGCGATGCCAATAAGCCCGCAACCACTCGCGCCGCTACCTCGACTGGGATCCGGCCAGGTCTTGTCCCCCGGCCAGGCTGCCAGTAGGCCCACGTGGATTCAGCAGCGCCTAGTACACTTGAGGTACTGGAGGCACCAGGGTGCGAGCGGCCGATGAGTAGGGGAAGCGGCGATGGCCACGACGGAGAGCACGCCCCGGCAGATTGCGGTCAAGGTCTCACCGGAGGGCGACAAGCTGATCACCAGCGGCGCGCACTATCTGCACATGAGCAAGAAGGATCTCGTCGAGGCCGCGGTCACTTTCTACCTGGACGCGCGCCGGGAGGAGATGCAGGCCGGGATGCGCGAGCTGCTGAGCGAGCTTGACGGCAGCCGCGCCTCGCGCGTGGCGATGCTGGCCGGGATGACCCGCGCGGAGCTGGACTCAGTCGGCGGCGTCGAGGAAGACGACTGACATGGCGGAGTCGGCCCGTCCCACGCTGCGCTGTCTCCGGGAGGATCTAGGGCTTCCCGTGCCGCGTGCCGATAAACCGCTGGATGAGGTCGCCCACCCGTTACTGGAGAAGGCAACCGAGCGCTTCGCTGATGACCAGACGCCGCACGAGCGGATCGAATCCGATGAGGTCTGGCCTGGAGCCACGGATGGGCATCCCATGCACGGCCAGCACCGCGTCGAGGTGGACGAGGTGGGGACGCCGAGCAGCAGCTCGCAGGTGATCTTTGCCTGGGTCAGTCCGAGGAAATAGCTGACCGCAGACTTCTCGCTCGGGTCAAGACGGCGGTAGGAGTCGCTCTTCCTCCACCGGCCCGACACGGGATCCGGTTCCAGGCTGGCCAGCACCATCACGGCGCGCCAGCACATCTCGATCAGCGGCCGCGACCAGCCACCCGGCGGGGTCGGCGCAGTGCCGACGGTCATCGCTCCGAGAGCTAGCCGTGCTGGCGAGACCTCCAGATCACCGGAGGGTCGCGGGGCTAATGGAGCCGTGAAATTTCTGGTCGTGAAACGAAGCAGAGCCCGCCGGGCAGATGATGCCGTATAAGACCAGGCCCAGGCGAATGGCACCAGCATCGACGGAGTGCACGCCTGTTCGTTGGGTCATGGGACGGCCTGACGCTGCGGCGGATCGCAGGAATGGAAAACCCGGCACACGAGGAGCCGGGTGGTATATGCGGTAACTATGACGCGCAGACCGGACTACCCACCGCCTGGCCAGTTCTCCGTCGGTCGGCCAGGCCATGCCAGCAGCACGCCCGGCGCTGGGGGGGTGGCCGCACCGGATCCGGCCTGGCCGGGCTTGGCTGCCGTACGCTGAGGATGTGACAGCCGCGCATGATGACTACAGCGACCTGCATGAGCTCATCGACCGCCTGGAACCTGAGCAGGCCGAGGAGCTGCGGGAGCACGCGCTCCGGCTGGTGAGCCCGGCGGGCGGGCGGTTCAAGGTTCTGCGGTCCTTCAGCGGTCCTCGTACCGATCTGGGCGGCCGGGCGCGGGAGGTTATGCGGGCTGAGTTCGGTCAGGGCGATGCTGATCGTTGACACCGGTCCGCTTGTCGCCTACCTGAACCGCAACGACCGTGATCATGAGCGCTGCGCGGCCCTGCTGGACTCGCGTACGGATGATCTGCTGGTCACGCCGTATGTGGTCATGGAGGCGTGCTACCTCGTGGGGAAGTACGTCGGCGCCGAGGCCGAGATCAACCTCGTGGAGGCGCTCGCCGCGGGCGACCTGAATCAGATTGATGTTCCGGTCGGCGACCTGATCCGCATGGCCGAGCTGATGCGTCAGTACGTGGGCTTTCCCCTGGGTGTCGCTGATGCGTCGGTGATCGCGGCGGCTGAAAGGCTCAAGGCCAGTGAGGTGGCGACGCTCGACCAGCGCCACTTCCGTGCCGTTACTCCGGCCCATGTCACGGCGCTGAAACTGCTTCCTTGACGGCCGAGTCTGGTCGCACTGGTTGCCCGGCCATCTGCCGAGGGTGGCCGAGCCGATCAGCATTCCGGCTGTTCGCTGAGGCTGGCCCGGCGATCTGGCGGGCTTTGGCCATGCGGTTGCGTGCCCATCGGCGCGAGGTCTTGCCGAACTTCGCTGCGAGCTTCCGCTCAGACAGTGGCCTGCCGATGTCCACGCTGGCCCGGTATGCGGCCACGGCGGCGGCCTCGACGCTCGCCTCGCCCGCGCCCCCGGGCCAGCTGGTTACCGGCTGGCCCGCAGGCCGGTACGCCTGGTCCGGGCCGGGCCAGGCTGCGACCGCGGCGCCGACCGGACCGCCGGGCCACCCGTGGGCCACGTTCGCTGCCAGGGTGGCCACGATGCCGAGCGCCAGCAGCCACCGGGCCAGGGCCGGGACGGCGAGCCGGTGGCGGGCCGCGTACAGGACCACCATCGAGGACGCGTAGACCAGGCCGTCGATCGTGGCCGGCTCCAGGCGCGCCGTCACCCCGCTCTCCCTGTGCGCGCGGACCACCTCGTAGGCATGCCAGTACGAGACGTACGCGGCGATGCCCGCCACGCCCAGGACAGCGACCGCGGTGGAGACCCGGATCGCCCGGTCGGCGGCACTCATCGTCCGGCTCCAAGTCGGCCCGCGCGGCGGCCGGTCACGATCCACGCGCCGCCCACGCCGAACGGCCACCTCTCATACCCGAGTGCGTCGAGCACCTCGGCGAGTGCGCCGTTCATGATCTCCTGCGTGCCGTGGTACTCGTTCCAGGCGTCGGCCGCGTAGCCCGGCCCGAGCTGATCGATGCGGTCGTCTTGCATGGCGCTCCTCCTTGATCAACTGGGAGGAATTTGGGAGGTCACATCTCGCGTGACCCGTCCCAAAGTCATCCCAACTGGGTTGAAGAGGAGCCTTTGACCTGGCTTTTCGCCAATCACGGCCGGTCGGCTGGGGGAGTGGACCCCCTTCACACCGAGGAGGTCACTGGTTCGATCCCAGTATCGCCCACCGAGGTCAGAGCATATGTTGATCTTCACCCAAGATCGCAGCGGGGGACTAACCGGGGGACTCCCGGAGGTGCTGGACCGTGGCTGACAAGCGCCGCGGCCGCGGCGAATCATCGGTCTACTTCGAGCATGAGCCTGGCACAGCCTGCCAGGACGCCCGGTTCCACCGCAGCTGCGCGGGTCGCTGGCGCGCTGAGATCACGACCGGGTGGACCGCCGAGGGCAGGCGGCAGCGCAAGCGGGTCAACGGGCGGACCAAGACCGAGGTCTACGGCAAGCTCAAGGAGATCCGCGCCGAGCTGGAGACGGCCAGCAAGCTGACCTCAGACTGGACGGTCGGCAAGGCCGTGGACGAGTGGTTGGCGCACGGGCTCGACGGGCGGTCACCGTAGACGCTCAGCACGCTCCAGGAGATGCTGACACCGCTGACCGCGCTCATCGGGAGCAGGCGGCTCAGCGAGCTGACGGCCCAGGATGTGCACGACGCGCTGGTGTCACTGGCCGCGACCCGGTCCACCAGGACGGTGCGGGACACGCGCGCCGCAGCCCGAACCGACCGGTTGGAGAGGGCGCCTGCGGCGCAACCGCTGAACCTGGCCGTGGAGACTCGGTCCGTCGTCGCGCTCAGTGGACCGCAATAATCTGACCGCAGGATCCGGCGCTCGGACGAACGCACTCTCTTGCCGCCGACCGGGCGATGCGAGGCCCGTGAGCGCCACGACGCTCAGCGTCCTTCGCCGAGCCTGACGGATAGGTGCGAAGCGCCGCGCCGTGGCGCAAGCCAGGCGCGGAGTGCCATCCGGATGCGCCGCCGCGGGGCCGCGGGGCAACGTAGCATCGGCTGGTGGAGTTCAGCCGGGAGCTGCGGGAAGCGGTGCTGGCGGGCGACATCACCGTGTCCTTCCGGCTGTGGCGCCGGCCTAGAGTGCGGTCGGGCGGCCGGTACCCCGTCGGCCCGGCGCAGATCGAGGTCGACTCCGTGGAGCTGATGCCCTTTGCCGCCATCACTGCCGGCGACATCCGCCGGTCCGGGGAACGCGACCGGGAGTCCCTGCGCCAGCGGGCCGCTCACGCTGGCCCGATCGCCGGCGACACGCTCCTATACCGGGTGGAGTTCCACCTCGTCGAGTTACCGGCACGGCATCCGCATCCGCATCCGTTTCGTAGCCGTGGCTGACGAGCCTGACCCGCCGATCGGCGCGACTGACTGGTCGTGATGGCGTCGCGCGTGATCGGCGCGGATCTGGCTGAGCTGCTTGCCTGCAGATGCCCTGTCATATACGGCATGCCGCTAGTCGCGCGTTCCGATCTTTGGGTGCGGGCTGCGGGAGAGATTTATCCTGGCCTGGTGCTGGACCTGAATAGCCTCGATCTGGAGGAGATGGCCGACCAGGCCGATTACGAGCACCGGTGGCTGATCAATCCAGGCACGGGAGAGATCGCGTTCTGGACGGCCGACACCGGCATCGACGGGCAGACGCCGGTCGACCTCGACGAGCTGGACCTGGTCGTCATTGATCCGCTGCCGTCCTGGGTCTGGTACCAGGACATGGCCGACTTCGCCGAAGCAATCACCGGTGAACGCGCCAGGCGCAGGCTGGGCCGGGCTATCCAGGGCAAGGGAGCTTCCGCCGGTTCAAGGACGAGCTCCACGAGGAGTACCCGGACCTGCTGCCAGTGTGGTATGCCTTCCGGGACGCCCGGGCCAGGCGCCGGGCCGTGCAATGGCTGGCTGATAACTCGCTCATTGACGACGACTCCGCTGACTGCTTCCTTTCCGGGCACCCAGATCCCGTCCTGCCCTGAGCCTGCCGGTGCCGTGACCAGCGCGATTGTGCGGGGGATGGGGGCAGGGCGGCTCAGCGCGGAGGATGCGGCCGGGCAGCGACCAGGGCGGCGAGTTCGCGGTCGGGGCTGATATGACGCTTATACAGGGGCCCGCAGGGCGTGGCGGCCAGGCGCACCGCGAGCGCGAGCAGGTCGGGCTCATCTTGGCGCCAGGCGCCGGCGAGGTGAGTGAACTCGTTCATGATCCCGACGGCACTTCGGCTGGCGGTCTTGGCCACCCGCACTTGGTCCATTTCCTGAAGTTCGGCGTCGATGAATCCTGCAGGGGTGCCGTGCGCGGCGAGCACGGCCGCCACCTGGGGGCCGAATCGCTGCAGCAGTGTTGCTATTGGCGCCAGCGGCATCAGCACCGGCAGCAGGGTCACCTCACTGACCAGGAGGGCGACCTGAGGGCGCCAGAACCAGGCAGTGGCATACCAGTCGCCCAGCAGCGTGGTGGACGCCTGCCCCGCATCTGCGGTGGGCGGGCCGAGGCGATCGAGCAGCTTCCTGGTCGCCCGCACGATCAGCATCGGCACATTATGCCCGCCCGCGCCGAGACAAGCCCGCCGGTCTGGCCGGCCTGACCGAGGCGGCCTACCCGGCCGGGCAAGATCAGCGAGGTGCTCACAGAGCACTACCAGCGCGCCCGCCTAGTGGGTAGCCGGATGGCCGGGACGTAACGCGCGCAGTGCCGTTCTGCATGTCGACGGCCGCGCAGATCTTGGCATGGACGCCCTCCAGATCAGGCCGATCTGGCCTGCCAGCGTTCCCTTGCGGGCACCCGAGACGTTCGGTCATGCCGCTGGTGGCGTGCGCATTGAGATGTCAGTGGTGGAGTTGCTTGGTAAGCCAGATGATCAGATCGTCGTCCATGGTCACCCGCGCTCCTTTGCCGAGCGGCTGCTGGCCACGGCAGGCTCCCCGGCCGTCCGGAACGTAGCCGCGCCGGGCATACAGTCGCTGGGCGGGGCCATACTCGTCAAACAGCCCGACGGTGATGCCGAGCGTCACGAAGCCCCGG
>JBKQSL010000307.1:0-12897 GCA_052143655.1 Streptosporangiaceae bacterium
GGGATCCCTCACGTTCAAAAGGGGACGCCCAAGATCCTGGCCCGCACGGGCACAGACAGGCAGCAACATCGCCAAAGAGCACAGCCGAAGACCCGGCAAGGATGCTCAGGAAGTCAGGCCGTCAACAGCACTCCTTTTCCCCCGGACGCAAAGTCCTGAGGTCAGACCGTGCCCCTGCCGGCTCACCGGGGAGGATGGACTGCTGATGGGGTGGCGTGCCCGGCACCGGCCGTGAGCACTGGTCCATTAGGGCGCTGGCGGTTCTCCCTGATGCTGCCGACGTTACGGAAGAGCACGGGAAGGGGCGAAGGCTGCTGTTCATCGGCGATGACTGGGCTGAGGGCCACCATGACGTGGTCGTGCACGACGAGGCCGGCAAGTCCCTGGCCAGGCGGCGGCTGCCGGAAGGCGTGGACGGGCTGGCCCGGTTCCACGAGCTGGCCGCGTCCTGCTGGGGGGAAGACGGCGAGCCGGACGCGGCGCAGGTCGTGGTCGTGATCGAGACCGACCGGGGACCGTGGGTAAAGGCGCTGGCCGCGGCGGGCTACCGGGTCTGCCCGGCTAACCCGAAGCAGGCCGCGCGGCACAAGGAGACGGTCGCGGTGTCGGGGAAGAAAGACGATTTCTTCGACGCGGCCTGCCTGGCGGACATGGGCCGGACCCGGCGGCACCAGCTCCGGGAGCTGGCCGCCGACAGCGACACCGCCGAGGCCCTCAAGATCATTGCCCGCGCCCATCAGAAGCTGATCTGGGAACGGACCCGGCACCTGCTGCGGATGCGGCCGGCGCTGCGGGAGTACTTCCCCGCCGCGCTGGAGGCCTACGCCGGCCTGACCCTGACCGGCCCGGACGCCCTGGAGCTGCGGGGGAAGGCACCGGACCCGGCATCGGCGGCCCGGCTGACCGCCACGCAGATCACGGCCGCGCTGAAGAGGGCCGGACGGCGCGGCGACCTGGCGCAGCGAGCGCGGGACATCCGGGCCGCGCTGCGCACCGCGCACCTGGCCCAGCCCGCGGTCATCACCGAGGCGCACGCCGCGTCGGTGCTGTCCCAGGCCGCCGTGATCACGGCCCTCAACGAGCAGATCAAGATCATGGAAGCCAAGGTGAGCGAGCTTTTTCGCCGTCACCCTGATGCCGGGGCCTGCCTGTCCCAGCCCGGTATCGGGGACATCACCGGCGCCCGGATCCTCGGCGAGTTCGGTGACGTCCCCGGCCGGTACGCCACGGCCAAGGCTCGCAAGAACTACGCCGGGACATCCCCGCTGACGATCCAGTCCGGCAGGAAGAAGACCGTGCACGCCCGGTACATCCGCAACCGGCACCTCATCGACGCCCTGCACGCCCAGGCGCTGTCGTCGCTCACCGCCTCCCCCGGAGCCCGCGCCTTCTACGACGAGCTCCGGGCACACGAGGTGGGTCACGACGATGCGATGCGCCGCGTGGCCAGCCGCCTGACCGGCATCCTGCACGGATGCATCAAGCATGGGCACGACTACGACGAGAACGCAGCATGGTCCCACCGGATCCGCGAGACCGAGGACCGCACGACCGCCGCCTAACCCGGGGCCGTCACCAGCGCCTTCCGGCATCAGCACCCAGCCGGACGGCAATGTCGGCATGGCCCTCATCAGGCCACCGTCGTTCCCCGGCCCCGCAGCCCCCGATTTGACAACTTAAGCCCTGGGGTGTCTGACCGGGCACACTCACATGCCGCTAGTCGGACGTTCTGGTCCTTGAACGCAGGCAGCGGGAGAGTCCTGTCCTGACCTGGTGCTTGACCTGAGCAGCCTCGATCTGGAGGAGATCGCCAGCGCGCTGGTCGGCCAGACGGACTGCGAACACCACTGGCTGATCAACCCGGACACTGGCGAGATCACGTTCTGGACGGCCGGCACAGGTATCGACGGACAGACGCCGGTCGACCTCGACGAGCTGGACCTGACCATAGTTGTTACGCCAGGCTATGGGTGGGAGGATTAGATGTGGAGCATGTTTGGGCGGGGAAGGCCGTCGGCGATCTTGAGGTCCGGGCGGTGGCTTACCATGTTTCCGGTACCTCCCTGGCGGCTCTGGTTGTTCGCCCAGATGGAACGGCGCAAGCGGAAGTCCTCGGTGATATCGTCGATTTCCTGCCGGTAATCGACGCTGTGACAGAAGGCCTGCAGCGGACCACGAATGTCGCACGCGGGGCCGTACGTGCCCTCCAAGACTTCGCCGTAGGCGCTGGCCGCAGACTGCTGCCGCGCTCAATTATCGCAACCCCACCGGACGTCGTTATCATCATTCCGCACAGCGTTCTGCATGGTGTGCCATTGCACCTCGTCCGTACCGATTCCGGTATGCCACTGTGCGCGGTCACGGGAGTGAGTTACGCAGGAAGCCTTTCGCAGTTCATTCAATGCGCCGCCGGGAATCCCGCCAGGTCCAGAGCGCTGGATTCGTGGCTCCTAGGCCTAGAGCCGGCCGAATCCGCGCGTCAGGTCGCGGGATACTGCGCCGATGTCCTCGACCGCGACGGTACACGGTTCGCGGGCGTCATCGAGGCGATCGAGTCCGCCCTCGGCCGTCCGGTACTCCGTGAAGGGAACCGGAGCTCGGTCAAGGGACATATCAACCCCTGGAACGAGCATGGGCCTAGGCTGGATGCCCTGGTCATGGTCGCTCATGGCTATATCGATGCCGAGGATCACCAGTTCTCCGGGTTGCTCATGGCGTCGGCAGACCTGGAGATCCGGGGCTTCCGCGGCGAGACGTTCCGCTCGCTGACACTGCTGGAAGACCAGCCCAGTCGGTTGTATCTTCGAGAAGCGCCTATGACAATGCCTCCTGTCGGGCTTCAGATCGCCCGCAACGCCGAGGTGCTTTCTATCGCCGAACTTCGGATGGACGCTCTATCCAAAGTTCCGCTTGTCGCGCTCTTCGGCTGCTCGGCGGGATGGTCCCGGGTGCTCAAAGGCGACGTTCCCTCGAGCCTGGGCGAAACATTCCTGACCCTTGGCTCGTCCGCAGTGATCGCCCCGGCCTGGGACGCGGACGTGACCGCGGTTGCCGCGTGGGCCGAGCGCTTCTTTTACGCGTGGTCGAGGCTCGGGTGGCCGGTCGCCTTGAGCAGCGCCTTTGCCACCCGGGCGCTCTGCGAAGACTCATGGCCCGCCGAAAAATATGGCGCCATCACAATACGAGGAGATTGGCTGTGAACGTCAAGGAGAACATTGATGAGATGGACGAGCGGCACTTGCGTCTTCTGGTGGACGCAGCGGTGTCCGTCCTCGCCGAAGGCTTCAGCGAGGAGGAGCGGGACCGCCTCGTCGACCTACCGTCGGCGCGAGCCGTATCCGAACTGTCGGCGATCCTGTCCGAGGCAGGGGTATCCGATGCCGACACGGTGGCGGCGGCGCTCATGGACGAGCCTGTCCGCGACAACGCGTCGCGGCGCATGATCAAAGAGGCGCTGGCCGAACCGGAGGTCTCTGCCAAGATCACTGCGGCTTACGATGAGCGTACGTCGATGATGGTGCTCGATGGCGGCATCATCACCGGCCCGGTGCTGCTCGCGATCGTGCTGCTGCGCCTGAAGCGGGTACAAGTCAACAAGAAGGGTCTCGATATCCAGCTGCAGGACTCGAAGGGCGTGGACGCACTGTTCACCCTGATCCGTGGGGCTCGTGGTGGCCTCTGAAGCTCCGTGTCTAGGGAGGCAGCTGGTCGAGACGCTTTTCTCGATCGACGACGTCTTCGTGGAACGCCGGCTCGCCGGCGTAGTCTCCGGAGACGTCGTAAATGAGTGGGATGGACTGCTGGAGGGTCGCGTCCGGCTCACTTACCGCGACATCCTGGCCAGCCTTGAGGGCATTGACGAGACCGAACCGACCCCGGCATCGCTCACCGCCCTGCGGGCCTATCTTGCATGGGACTGCGCCTTGGCGTCCGGGGTGATTTCCGAACCGGCCACGGAGCCTGCATGGCAGACGATCGCCATCCCTGTGCTGCGCACGCTCATGCGAGCGGGTGCGCTGTGGGCACCGCGTCAGGTCGCCCGAGCGGTCGTGGACTATCTCGCTAGTACCTGGGAGTTCCAGCGCTTGGACGATAGGGCGTGGCGGCTGTTCGAAGCCGTCGAGAAGGTGGCGGGCGACGCAGAGCGTCGGCTTGCCGACAGACTCGCCGAGCTGGCCATGGACTTGCATGACAGCCTGCACGACAGCGAGTTCCGGGCGGGGCTCGCTGCGCTGTTCTGGACGATGGGTGACGTGCCACGGGCGCAGGCACTGCGGAGCGGCAGGTACCAGCCGTCATATCGTCAAGTGCGGCGGCTGGTGACCGACTCCTTCGCCAGGATCGACATTGACCCACTGGTCCAGTACATCTGGATTTACCTGGAAGATCTTCTCCCCCTTCAGCTTCACGGCCTGCACTACCGGCTCCGGACGGTTTACCATCCAGCGAGCGACGCGCTAACCGGAATCTGCGCGGCATACGCCAGCGCACTGGTAAGCGTTAGCCGGATGCCGTCTGACGTGCGTGGCTCGCCGCCGGATGTTAGCGCCCTTTTCGGGCTCACCTGGTGGCACAGCGACGAGCTTCGAGCCGCCGATGCTTCTGTACGGCTCCGGGTCCTTGCGCTAATGAAATCCGCGACCAAGGACGTTGGCGGCCTGGATTCCTGGGAGGAACTCGTCAGCGAGGCCGCGTCAGCGATCGAACGGCAATCGGGGATGGCGGCGGATGCCGACGAGTACGACGTCTCCATGGGTATACCCTGCCACTATCTAACCGATCCGCTGGTCGACGCGGTGAACGTCACTGAGGCCTATCGCTGCGCGGCGCTGTGGTACTGGCGCTTTCTATCCCCGCGTCAGCCTGCTGACGAACGGCCCGGCGCCGACGAGCGGCGTAGGCGCCTGCGGATACTCGTCTCGGGAGCACGTTTCGCACAGTCCGCTGTCCGTCTGCCGCGTGCTCGGCTGCGTATCATGTCCGACCCCGCTCCCATGAGGGATGACGACCGCGATATCAGCGACCTCTTGACCCGGGCAGCCGATCCCGATCGCATTGCCCAACTGACAGCGGAGCTAGCGACACTGGCCGACGAGGACCCGCGGATCCCCGCCCCGCATCACCCGGCATCAGTCGAGCAGCTCGCGAACGCGCTCAACCCCGCCAATCCAAATCCATCCCAGGGTAGCGGGTCGCCACAGCCTCGATAGAGGAGCTAGCGTGCGGGCTTTGCGCCCCTGACGGGGCGCCGGGTGGCTGCCTGCCTGCCCGAATACGGCCGTAAGCGCGGGCTCCGGTGATGCCGGCTACTGTCCCACCCGCGCGAGCTGTTCGGGGAGAAGTTCGACCGGCTGGCCGCGGAACCGGCGTTCCTGTTCTTCCTCCTGCGCGGGCCGGCCCTCTAGGCTGGCGGCACGCGCCGGTCAGCGTTTCGCCCCATGCTCGGAGGTGGCAGCGATGCGATTCGCGGACGGCCCGTCGGCACACGGGGAGATCCACATTGATGCTCCGCCGGAGCGAGTCTGGCCGCTGGTCAGCGACATCACCGTGCCGCCCTTGTTCTCAGCCGAACTGCAGGAGGTGCAGTGGGCCAGCGACCCGGCCGGGCCCCGGCCCGGCGCCCGGTTCACCGGGCGCAATGAGCATCCGGCCCGCGGCACCTGGCACACGACCTCGGTGATCGCCGAGTGCGAACCGTGCCGCTGCTTTGCCTGGAACGTCGAGACGCCGACCGGATACGCCGCGTCCTGGCGGTTCGACCTGGAGCCCGACGGCACGGGCACCCGGCTGCGGCAGGAGGGCCGGATGGGCCCCGCCCCGTCCCGCGTCACCGAGCTGATCGCGGCCATGCCGGACCGGGAGGAGAAGATCATCGCCCGGCGGCTGGCCGAGTGGCAGCGCAACATCGACGCGACCCTGGCCGGCATCAAGCAGCTGGCCGAAGCGCCGGCCGAGCACCTAGCCCGCTGAGCACCCTGGCCGGCTGAGCGTCTCGCAAACACCCGTTCGCTCCCCGCGCTGCCTGCCCGCTGGGCGCGGCTTCGTTTTCCTGCCGTCCCGGCATCCGCCGGGCTCTTGACTGTCCCGCAAAACTGTATACAGTTTTGCTCACCCGGCGGTGTCCGGGCGGATGTCCCGAGTCCCAGGAAGGCGGGCGAGCCCATGACCTCCACGGCTACCACCAGCGCGGAAGCCGTCATCGACGCCGCGATGCGCGAGCGGATCGCGGCGTCGCTGCGCGGCCGGTTCTGGGGGATAATCATCGACCCGGGGCATCCGGAGTACCAGGCCTCCCGCCGGGTGTGGAACGCGATGATCGACAAGCATCCCGGGCTGATCCTGCGCTGCGCCAGCACCGCCGACGTCGTCGCCGCGGTCGGCGTCGCGCACGAGTTCGGCCTCGCTCCCGCGGTTCGCTGCGGCGGGCACAACGTGGCCGGCAAGGCGATGTCCGACGGCGGCCTGACCATCGACCTGTCCGGGCTCCGGCAGGTCACGGTGGACGCGCCCGCGCACCTGGTGCACGCCGGCGGCGGCTGCCGGCTCGGGGACGTGGACGCGGCCACCGCGGCGCACGCGATGATCGTGCCGGCCGGCATCATGTCCGAGACCGGCTGCGGGCGGTCGGCGACCCGTGCGTGTCCGCCGCGACGGTGCTGCCGTTCGGCGCCGGGGTACAGCACCTCATCGACGAGGAGTTCCGTGACGGGCACCGCTATTACACCAAGGAGGCGCACCTCGCATCGCTGCCTGACAAGGCGGTCGACCGGCTGGTGGAGTTCTGGCAGGACATGCCGATGGGCGGCGAGGTCGAGATCATCGGCCTCGGCGGCGCGATCGGCGACGTCGCCGAGGACGACGCCGCGTTCTCCAACCGGCAGTACCAGATGTGGCTGAACTTCGCGATGAGCTGGGACGACCCCGGCTGCGACGAGGAGTACCTGGAGCGCACCCGGGCGGCGGTGCGCGAGCTGAAGCCGTGGACCGGCGACGGCATCTACGTGAACATGCTCAACGTCGACGAGGGCGACCGGGTCGTCGAGGCATACGGGGCGCGGAAATACGCCCGGCTGGGCCGGGTCAAGGCTCAGTACGACCCGGGCAACCTGTTCCGGGTGAACTACAACATCACGCCCCGCTGATCGTTGCCGCCTACTGCCAGCCTGCACACAGTGATGACCATAGAACTGTATGCAGTTCGTCCGCATCATGCTCGACCGGAGGCCCCCATGAGCAGGAACGTCCCCGCCATCTTCGCCGACATCGACTCCTTCGACCCGGACAAGTTTGTCGCGAATCTCACCGAGGACGTGTCGTTCCGGTTCGGCAACGCCGAGCCGGCCGCCGGCCGGGCTGCCGTTCGGGACGCCGTGGCCGGGTTCTTCAGCACCGTTGACGGCCTCACTCACCACATCCAGAACGTCTGGCACGTCGGTGACACCGCGATCGCCCAGATCGACGTCGAGTACGTCCGCAAGGACGGCAAGCACGTGACCGTGCCCAACGCCGACATCCTGGTCTTCGACGGCGACCTGGTGCGCGACTGGCAGATCTACATCGACGTCGCCCCCGTGTTCGCCTGAGGCGCCGCCGTGATCGAGCTCACCGACATCGGCTACGTCCGCTCCGGGGTGGCCGACCTGCCCGCGGCCGTCGAGTTCGCGACGCGGATCGTCGGCCTGGCACTGGCCGCCCCGGCGGACGGCGCCGTGGCCGAGCCCGGCGTGGCGCACCTGCGCGCCGACAGCAGGCACCACTGCCTGGCCCTGGTCGAGGGCGGCTCGGGGGTGATCGCCTCCGGCTTCCTGGTCGCCGACGAGGACGCGCTCGCCGCCGCCGAAGCCGAGCTGGAGCGAGCTGGGCTGAAGGTCGCCCGCGGGGACGCGGCCGCCGCGCGGTCGCGGCGGGTACGGACGTTCATCGGGTTCGACGACCCGTTCGGCAACCGGCTGGAGCTGGCCTGCCACCAGGAGACCATCACCCGGCCGGTCGTGTTCACCCGGCCGGCCGGGATCACCGAGTTCGGGCACCTGTGCCTGGACGCGCCGGACGTGCACGAGGCGTACCGGTTCTGGAACTCGCACTTCAACGCCCGGGTGTCGGACTGGATCGGCGACGCCGCGTGCCTGATCCGGATCGACCCGGTGCACCACAAGCTCGCGGTGTTCCGCGGTGACGCCCCGGGCCTGTGCCACATGAACTTCCAGGTGCAGACCATCGACGACGTGTTCCGCAACTGGCATTTCCTGACCAGGCACGGAGTGGAGATCGAGATGGGCCCGGGGCGGCACCCGCAGTCCACCGCGGTGTTCCTGTACTTCCTCGGCCCGGAGGGGTTCACCTACGAGTACTCCTTCGGGGTACGCCGGATCGAGGACGACGCGGCCTGGCGGCCCCGGACGTTCGACCCGGCCGAGCCCGGCTCTATCGACATGTGGCTCGGGCCGACCCGGCGGCCGGTCACCCAGCCGCAGCTGGGCAGCGCGTGACCGGCTATGTCCGGCTGCGGGCCGGCGGCGCGGACACCGCGCTGATCGACACCGGCGAGACCGGCAGCGGGCCGCCGGTGCTGCTGCTGCACGGTTCCGGCCCGGGGGTGAGCGCGGCCGCCAACTGGCGGCCGGTGATCCCGGCGCTGGCGGCCGGGCGCCGGGTGCTCGCCCCCGACCAGCTCGGCTTCGGCGGCACCGCAACCGGCGAGCCGCGTACCTTCGGCCGGGCCGCCTGGACCGCGCACGCGCTGAGCCTGCTCGACGCGCTCGGCGCGGACCAGGTGGACGTGATCGGCAACTCGATGGGCGGCGCCGTCGCGCTGTCGCTGGCGGTGGCCCGGCCGCAGGCGGTGCGGCGGATAGTGCTGATGGGGACGATGGGCATCGCGATGGCGCTGCCGCCCGGCCTGCGCACGGTCTGGTCCTACCGGCCCGACCCCGAGGCCATGCGGGAGATCATCGGGCTGTTCGCCTACAACCGGGACCTGATCACCGACGAGCTGGTCAAGCTGCGCTACCAGGCCAGCCAGGACCCGCCCGTGCGCGACTCGTGGGCGGCGATGTTCCCGCCGCCGCTGCAGCGCTGGGTCGACGACCTGGCGCTGGCCGGCGCGGAGCTGAACTCGGTCCGCCAGCCGGTGCTGCTGGTGCACGGCCGCGACGACCAGGTCGTGCCGTGGCGGTCGTCGTCCGGGCCGATGACCGACCTGCTGCCGGACTGCCGGCTGCACCTGATGGGCGGCTGCGGGCACTGGACGATGATCGAGAAGACCGCGGAGTTCCTCGGCTTGGTCGGGCCTTTCCTGGCCGCGGGGTAGCCACGGCGCCGTGGCGGCTAGGCCGGTATCGCCAGGGTCTTGCCGTGCTCGATCAGGTCCACGGCGTGCGGCACGGCCCGGACCGGGTAGCCGGGTGCGCAGTCGGCCAGCACCCGCTCGGCCGTCCGGGCCAGGTGCCGGGCCAGCCCCGTCAGGGCCGCCTGCCGGTCCCGGCCGGACAGCGAGTCGATGATCGCGGCGTGCTCGGCGTCGCCGGCCGACTGCCAGCTGGCCGGCTCAGACAGCTGGCAGATGCGGATGTAGCGGATGGTCCGGTCGGCGAACGCGGTCAGCTGCCGCTGCAGCGTGGGCCCGGCCTCCGCGGTGAGCAGCCGGTGGAACTGCGCGTGCGCGTCGAACCAGCCGCCGAAGTCGCCGGACCTGGCGGACCGCCGCATCGCGGTGAGCTGGCGCCGGGCCTCACGGGCCCGGCGCGCGCTGAACGCGGGCAGCGTCATCGACAGGGCCAGGGCCTCCAGCAGGATGCGGCTGGCGTATAGCTCGTCGAGTTCCTGCGGGTCCAGGCCGGCCACCCGGGTGCGCTGGTTGGGCTCGATCTCGACCAGCCCTTCCTCCTGCAGCATCCGCAGCACCTCGCGCAGCGGCGTGCGGCTGACCCCCAGTTGCTGGGCGAGCGCGACCTGCGACAGCTTCGTGCCCGGCGTGAGCGTTCCGTCCAGCACGCATTCGCGCAGGTAGGCGTGCAGTACGGGGATCGCCTGCCGGACCTCGGGCAGGTCGACCTTATGCAGGCCGGGCACGGGCGCTGAAGTTCTGGCCATGCCTGCATTCTTCCCGATCGGCGCGCTGAAGTGCATACACGTTCCCGTGTCGAAAAACATGCTCTTGACGTGCCCGTAAAACTGTATACAGTTTTGTCATGACCGTGGAATCGGCAGGGCCGGGCCGGGATGCCGGGGCGGGCGCGGCCGCGGGACCGGGCGGGGACGGCGAGCCGGACCGCGGCGCGCTGCTCGGCCGGGACTACTGGCTGGTCCTGTCCGCGCCGCTGGCGCGGGCACGAGCGGGGGAGGCGGTAGACGATGCCGGTCACCAGCCCGGGAGACGCTCAGGGCACGCAGCGGGTCGGGGTCATCGGCCTGGGCAAGATGGGCCTGCCGATCGCGCGCAACCTGATCGAGCGCGGCTTCGCTGTGACCGGCTACCGGCGCCGCGCCGATGGCGCGCTGGCCGCCGCGGGCGGCGCGCTGGCGCGCAGCGCGGCCGAGGTGGCCGCCCGGTCCGATGTGCTGCTGTCCATCGTCCCCGACGCCAGCGCGGTCGAGCAGGTGATCTGCGGGCCGGCCGGGACGCTGGCCGGGCTGCGGCCCGGCACCGTGCACATCGAGATGTCCACGATCGCGGTGGACTGCAAGCAGCGCTGCCGCGACGCGGTGCGCGCGGCCGGCGGGGACCTGCTGGACTGCCCGATCAGCGGCAGTCCCGGCATGGTCGCGCCGCGGCTGGCGACGACGTTCGTGTCCGGCGCCAGCCACAGCGTGGATGCGGTCCGCCCGGTGCTGGACGCGATCTCCGGCCGCTGGGTGTACACCGGCCGGTTCGGCACCGGCGCGAGCATGAAGTACATCGCCAACATGCTGGTCGCCAGCCACACCGCGGCGGCGGCCGAGGCCATCGCGCTGGCCCGCCGCCTCGGCCTGGATCTGGAACTGGTGCAGCAGACCCTGGACGGGTCCATCGGCTCGTCGGCCATCTGGCAGCAGCGCGGGCCGGTGATGCGCGCCCGGCAGTGGACGCCTGCGCCCGGCCCGATCGAGACCCTGAACGCGATCTCGGCCAGATCGCCGCCGTCACGGTGCGGGCCGGCCTGGACGCGCCGGTGTTCAGCGCGGCCAAGGCGCTGTTCGACCAGGCCGCCGCGCAGGGCTGGGCCGAGCTGGACATCGCCGCCATCCATGACCTGCTGGCCGGCCCCGGCCCCGGCCCCGGCCCCGCGCCCGAGCCGGAAGCCGGGCCGGAGCGCAGCCCGCGGCAGGCTCCGTCCTGCTCGGGCCAGCCCCCGTCTAGGTCACAGGCACACTCGAAGGAGCACGCCGGATGACGTTCTCGCTGGTCACCTACCACAGCGGGGGCGATCCGCAGGTCGGCATGCTGCTGCCGGACGGCACCCTGCTCGCCCCGCCGGACCTCAAGCGCTGGCCGACCATGCTGGACCTGCTCGACGACTGGGCGCAGGCCGCCCCCGTGGTGGCGGCGCTGCCGCTCGCCGAGGCGGCCCGGGTGCCGTCGGCGCGGCTGCTCACCCCGGTCAGCTGGCCGCGCAAGGTGCTGTGCGCGGGCGTCAACTACCGTCGGCATGTCGCCGAGATGGGCGGCGAGGTGCCCGCAGCGGGCTGGCGTCCGTACTTCTTCCTCAAGCCGCCGACCACCACGGTCACCGGCCCGGCCGACCCGATCGTGATCCGCGATGCCGAGCGTGCCCGCTACGACTGGGAGGCCGAGCTGGCCGTGGTGATCGGGACCGGCGGCCGGGACATCCGGCCCGCGCGGGCCCTGGAGCACGTCGCCGGGTACTGCGTGGCCAATGACATCACCGCGCGCGGGTACCACCGGCGCCAGCAGGTGCCGACCGAGGCGTTCGGCTACGACTGGTTCGCGGCCAAGGCCGCCGACAGCTCGCTGCCGACCGGGCCCGGGATCACCCCGGCATGGTTCGTCCCCGACCCGCAGGACCTGCGCGTGCAGCTGTGGGTCAACGGCGAGCTGCAGCAGGACGAGTCGACCGCCGACATGATCTGCCCGGTCGGCGAGCTCGTCGCGGCCGCCAGCCAGGTCACCCGGCTCGAGCCCGGTGACCTGATCGCGACCGGCACCCCGTCGGGGGTCGGCGCCGCCCGCGGCCTCGCGCTGCGGCACGGCGACGTCGTCACCGCCGCCATCGGCGGCCTGGGCCAGATCAGCAACCGTGTCATCGAGGCGGAGAGGAGCCGCAAATGATCTTCGTATCCCATCAGCTGCCGGTCAATGAGGACGGCCAGCCGGAACTGACCCGCGCGGACATGTGGTCTGGCCTGCTGATGAAGGCCAACGACGCGCTGCCGTTCGTGCCGGCGATGACGTTCTGCCAGGTCACGCAGCGGTACGGGGACACCTGCTTCGACCGGGACATCGAGTTCCGCGGCCAGCGGTTCACCGAGCGGATCACCCTGGAGGAGCCGCACCGGTTGGTGTTCACCCGGATCGCGGGGCCGGTCCTCGGCACGATCTCCAACGAGATCGAGGGCGAGGCCGGCGACCTGCGGCTGCGGTTCAGCTTCGCGCTGGTGGTGGCGGGCGTCGAGGGCGGCTCGGCGGCCGAGCAGGAGTACGCCGACGGGATGACTGGCGACTACCTCAAGGCCGTGTCCGCGACTCTGGCCGCGATCCGGCGCGTCAAGGCCGGCGAAGTGGCGCACGGCTGCCGCTGGCTGACTGTGCCGTCCGGCGCGGGCTAGGGGGCCACGACCTGGCCCTTGCCGACGACGGTGATGCCGCCGTCGGAGACGGCGAAGCCGCGGGCGCGGTCGTGGTCCTTGTCGACGCCGACGCTGACGCCCTCGGGGACCATGACGTTCTTGTCGAGGATG
>JBKQSL010000308.1:0-3104 GCA_052143655.1 Streptosporangiaceae bacterium
CTGCCGGGACCAGGGCGAGGCCGTAGGCGAGCGCGTAGGCGGAGACGACCCACACCAGGGTGGCGGGCGAGGCGTGCAGGCCGGTGCGGATCGTGGGCAGCGCGACGGTCACGATCGTGGTGTCCAGCAGCGCCATGAAAGCGCCGACGAGCACGATGGACACCGCGCGCCAGCCGTGTCCGTCCGCCGCCGGGACCTGCCCGGAGGCGGACGCGCAGAGCGCCGGGAGGCGAGGTAGGTACGGTGCTCATGATCTGGTGCCCCTCTCTCTGTGGTCACGGTCACACTAGGTCGGGCATAAATATATGTCAAACCTAATTCTTTATCCGACATAAGTCGGTGCTAGCGTGACGGCATGACCACAGGACTGCGGGAGCGCCGCAAGCAGCAGGCACGGCAGGCCATCTCTGACGCCGCGATGGCGATGTTCGCGGCCCAGGGCTTCGACGAGGTGACGATCTCGCAGGTCGCCGAGGCGGCCGGGGTGTCGAAGATGACCGTGACGAACTACTTCCCGCGCAAGGAGGACCTGGTCTTCGACCGGGCCGAGGTGATCATCGCCAGCCTGGCCGATGCCGTCGCCGCGCGCGCCCCCGGCGAGAGCCTGCTCACGGCGATCCGCCGTGACTACGCCGAGCGGATCGCCGCGGGCGACGTCACCCTCGGCCCGCCCACCGCGACGTTCACCCGGATGGTCCACGACAGCCACGTGCTCACCAGCCGGGGACGGGAGATCGCAGACATGCGCGAGCAGGCGCTCGGCGACGCTATCGCCGCCGAGACCGGCACCGACGACGCGCAGCAGCGGATCGCCGCGGCCCAGCTCGCGTCGGTTCACCGGGTGCTGTTCGCCGAAGGCGCCAGGCGCATCCTGGCCGGCCAGCCGCGCGACGAGATCTGCCAGGTACTCGCGGCGGCCGCCCGCCGGGCCTTCGACCTGCTCGAGCCGTCCCTGGGCGGCTACGGTGCCAGGGCCTGAGCGGACCGGATGCTCCCCGGCGGGAGCCGGCTGCCGCGGGACCGGAGCTGGTGCGGGTGATCCGCCCGGGCACCCGCTGCAGTAGCGAGATGAAACCCTCGGCCAAGTCGCGCGGCTGGTCCGCCAGTTCCACGACGCGGCAGCTGTCTTTCAGCCGCCCGATGGCGCCGTGTGGCAGCAGGTGGCCGCGTTCCCCGGGGGCGGGGAGGTGATCTGCCACAATGACCTTGCGCCTGGAACACCGTCTTCAGCGGCGAGCGTCCCGTGGCGTTCATCGACTGGGATCTCGCCGCACCCGGCCCCCGCTGGTGGGACGTCACCTACGCCCCTCTGGCACTTCGTGCCTCTATACGGCGACCCGGACAGTGACCCCTTCGACGTGACTCAGCTTGAGCCGCGCGCCCGGAGGGCACGGCTGTTCTGCGACGCATACGGCCTCACCGGCCGCACCGGTCTCGCGGACCAGATCGTGCGGCGCCAGCTGGCCGTTCACGACGCCATCAAGCGCCAGGCCGAGGCAGGCGACGCGGCCTACGTGCGGTTGTGGGAACTCGGCGCCGGCACTGGTATTCAGCGGCAAGCCGAGTTCGTCCGCGCACACCGCCGGGAGCTGGAGGACGCGCTGGCGTAAGGCGTGAGGAAGGCAGCGCGCAGCGCTACCGGGACCGCTCCGAACTGGCCAGCGGCGCGTATCCGGCGAGCACGTCAAGGCAGTGCGACAGGGCGACGTCCGTCCTGACGCAGTTTCACCCGGAGAACAGGAAGGGTGCCGCGTTGCCTGAGAAGGTCACCAGGGACAAGGTGGTGTGCTACATCGTCCGTGCCGGGAAGCTGCTGGTGTTCCGGCACACCGACTACAGCTATGAAGAGGTCGGCATCCAGGTCCTGGCAGGCAGCGTCCGCTCGGGTGAGACACCGGAGGCCGCCGCCCTGCGTGAAGCGCGTGCGGAGACGGGCCTGTCCCAGTTCAGGATTGTCCGCATGCTCGGTGAGACCGAGTACGACATCAGCCCGTACCGGCTCGAGATCCAGCGGCGACACGTCTTCCACCTCGAACTGACCGAGATGGCCGCGACGTTGCGGGTCCGCGACCATGACAAGGTTTGGAACCCTGCCCGGCTCGGCGGCCTGATCCGCGAGTATGCGCGGGTCGCATAGCGCGGCACGGTTTCGGCGCCCGCAGCGCGTGACGCCGACGCTAGTTGGCGTATTCTGTCTAGGCCGGACTAGATAGATCTAGGGAGGTGCTCATGACGTCACCGACTCCTGATCACTGGCAGATCCAAGACGCCAAGCAGCGCTTCAGCGAGATGATCCGTGCGGTTATGAGTGAGGGCCCGCAGGTCATCACCCGGCACGGTGAGGATGTCGCGGTAGTCGTAGATATCGGTGAGTATCGCAGGCTGACCCGGCCCCCGGTGGACCTCGCGGGCATCCTGCTCGGCGGCCCGAAGCTCGACGACGGAACCGCTGATGTCTTCGCGGAGATCGAGGCCGAGCGCAAGGCCGACTTCGGGCGTGCGGTCGATCTTGAGGCGGGCACGTGACCTACCTGCTCGACACCAACGTGCTGTCGGAGACGCGCAAGCGCCAGCCGGCGGCGGGCGTATCCGGCTGGATCTCGGCCATGCCGCCGGACCGGCTGCATGTCTCCGTGCTGACCCTGGGCGAGATCGAGCAGGGGATCGCGAGAGTTCGCGGCCGGGGAGACGGGCGCCAGGCTTCTGCCCTGGAGCGCTGGCTCCGGGATGTGGAGACCGGGTTCGAAGATCGGGTTCTCCCGGTCACCCTCCCGGTCGCAGCTGCCTGGGGCCGTCAACAGTACAGGCAGCCCCTCCCGGTGATCGACGCGCTCATCGCGGCGACGGCGCGGGTGCACGGTATGACCGTGGTCACCCGCAACGTCAAGGACTTCGAATTGGCCGGAGTCCAGGTCCTCAACCCCTTCGCTGAGTAAGCCGTCAGAGCGGAGAGGCTGTCCTGGGCGGACCGGGCGGTCCTTGCCGCGCTGGCCCCGGCTGCTGCCCAGCTGTCAATTCCCCCAGATGCGCCTGATCAGCTCCCGGCGGGCCGTGCTGCGCTGGCATGCCAGCCTGGTCCGTCGGCGCTAGGCCTGCCCGCGCCG
>JBKQSL010000309.1:0-58327 GCA_052143655.1 Streptosporangiaceae bacterium
AGCACGCCGATAAGCGGGATGAACAGCACGAACAGGAACCACAGGGCCTTGGCCCAGCCGGACAGGTCGTGACTGCGGAAGATGTCGATGAACACCATGATCAGGATCCAGATCCAGATCACCCACAAAAAGAACTCGAGCATCGTCCAGAAGAGGTTCAGCAGCGGATACGACGATGACGAAGCGGCCAGTAACATGGCTCCTCCTTCCGCCGGGAGGTGTCGGCAGGGACCGGCTAACGGGTCCTGCGCCCAGCGCAGACCCAGCATTCGCCCCGGAGTCGATCATCGGCATCACCCACCAGGGGTGAGGCAAATGGTCCGTCAGCCCGGTCAGGAGCCAAGCGCCTGTACCTTCCTTCGGGCAGGCGCGATGCCCAGCCGGCCAGGATTCACGGTGCCCCGGACTCAGCCGCTCGGAGCCGATGGCGGTCGGCCCGCCGGTCAGCCGCGCCGGAGCGGCGAGCCGATTGGCCGCCTGCACGCCCTCGCCCCGGCTGACCCGCCCCCTCATCCCTGCGCCCGGTCGCCATCTCGATCACGCCCTGACGCCCGGGCGCCGGACCCCAAGTCCGGGGAGCCCGTGGTGAACACGGGGCAGCAGCGACGCAGATGATGCCTGCGACGGCTCGCGGAGCGTAACGTCGCCCTATGGAATTCCTGGCAGGCATCCGCCGGTGAAGCCGCCGCCGCTGCGCTACTCGCGGCCCGCCTCGGCCGACGAGGCGCTGGCGATGCTGCAGGCCGCCGGGCCGCGGGCCAAGGTGCTCGCGGGCGGCCAGTCGCTGGTGCCGCTGCTGTCCATGCGGCTGGCTGCGCCCGAGCACCTGGTGGACATCAACCGCCTGCCCGGGCTCGGCTACATCCGGGCCGAAGACGGCCAGGTGCGGGTGGGCGCGCTGGCCCGGCACGCGCACGTGCTGGCCAGCGCGCAGGCGCGCGCCGCGCAGCCGCTGCTGGCCCAGGCGCTGCGGTTCGTCGCGCATGCGGCCATCCGCAACCGGGGCACCGTGGTCGGCAGCCTCGTGCACGCCGATCCGGCGGCGGAACTGCCCGCGGTGCTGGCCCTGCTGGGCGGCTCGGTGCGGGTGGCCGGGCCTGGCGGGCAGCGGCTGGTCCCGGCCGCGGAGTTCTTCCGCGGACCGCTGGAGTCGGCGGTCGGCCCCGGCGAGCTGGCCACCGAGGCGCTGTTCCCGGTGCTGCCGCCTGCCGCGGGCACCGGCTTCGCCGAGGTGAGCCGCCGCCGCGGCGACTATGCGGTGTGCGGGGCCGCGGCCCTGGTCGAGCTGGGACCCGGCGGCGAGATCGCCCGGGCGCGCGCCGCCTACCTGTCGGTCGGGCCGGTCCCGCAGGTCCTCGACCTCACCGCCGCGGCGGCGGGCGGCTCCCCGGGGTTCGCAGCGGCCGCGCAGGCGGCCTGCGAACAGCTCGACCCCGAGGCTGACCTGCACGCCACCGCGGACTACCGCCGGCACCTGGCCGGGGTCCTGACCCGGCGCGCCCTCGCGGCAGCGCAGGACCAGGCAGCGAAACGGGAGGCGGGTGCCGGTGACTAGCGCCGAGGAACTGCACGAGGTGCAGCTGACCGTCAACGGCGCCGGGTACCGGGCCCGGGTGCCGGCCCGGCGGCTGCTGTCTGACTGCATCCGGCACGACCTCGGCCTGACCGGCACGCACGTGGGCTGCGAGCACGGCGTCTGCGGGGCGTGCACCATCCTGCTGGACGGCGAGCCGGTCCGCTCCTGCCTGCTGCTGGCGGTCAGCGCGGACGGCGCGCAGGTCACCACGGTGGAGGGCCTGGCCGCTCCGGGCGGCGCGCTGTCGGCGGTGCAGCAGGCCTTCGCCGACAGCCACGGGCTGCAGTGCGGCTTCTGCACGCCGGGGTTCCTCACCACCGTGACCGCGGGACTGCGCGCGGCCCCCGACCCGGACGAGCAGCAGGCCCGGGAGATGATCGGCGGGAACCTGTGCCGGTGCACCGGCTACCAGAACATCGTCGCCGCCGTGCTGCGCGCCGCTGCGCTGCAGCGACGGCCCGCGGCACCTGGCGGCCCGGGCGAGCCGGGCAGCCCTGAGCCGGGCAGCCCTGAGCCGGGCAGCCCTGAGCCGGGCAGCCCTGAGCCGGGCCGGGCATGAGCTCGCTGTTCGGCGCCAGCGTCCAGCGGGTGGAGGACGACCGGCTGGTCCGCGGCGCGGGCGCCTTCCTGGACGACCTGGGCGCGGACGCGCTGGCCTGCGCGTTCGTCCGCAGCCCGCACGCGCACGCGCGGGTGCTGGACATCGACGTCAGCGGGGCGCTGGACGTGGACGGCCTGGTCGCCGTCTACACCTACGAGGACCTGCCTGGCCGGCTCGCGCAGCCGCTGCCGCTGCTGATCCCGCACCCGGACCTGACCCGCGGCCGCACGCCGTACCCGCTGGCCGCCGCCGAGGTCAACCACGTCGGCGAGCCGGTGGTGATGGTCGTCGCCGCCGACCGCTACCGGGCCGAGGACGCGGCCGGCCGGATCGAGGTGCGGTACGAGCCGCTGCCGCCGGTGGTGGGGCTGGACGCCGCCCGCGCGGCCGAGCACCTGGTGCACGCGGACGTGCCGGGCAACCGCGCGGCCACCGTCGTGCAGGAGCACGGCAGCGCCGCCGCGGCGATCGCCGCCGCGCCGCACGTGCTGGAGCTGGACTTCGCCATCGAGCGGTCCGCCTCGACCCCGCTGGAGGGCCGGGGCGTGCTGGCCGAGTGGGACCCACAGGCGGGCCGGCTGCGGATGTGGACCTCCACCCAGACCGCCACCGGGGTGCGCGCCGCCGTCGCGGCCAAGCTGGAGCTCGCCCTGGCCGACGTGGACGTCATCACCCCCGACGTGGGCGGCGGGTTCGGGGTCAAGATCGTGCACCCGTGGCCGGAGGAGGTGCTGGTGCCGTGGGCGGCGCGGCTGCTGGGCCGCCCGGTGAAGTTCACCGAGGACCGGCGGGAGCATTTCGTCGCCAGCGCGCACGAGCGGGCCCAGCAGCACCACGTCCGGGCCGGGTTCGACGACGAGGGCCGGCTGCTCGGCCTGGACGTCCGGTTCTGGCACGACAACGGCGCCTACACCCCGTACGGGCTGATCGTGCCGATCGTCACCTCCACCCAGCTGCTCGGGCCCTACAAGCCCGCCGCCTACCGGGTCGAGTTCGACTCGCTGTACACCAACACGGTGCTGGTCACTCCCTACCGGGGCGCCGGGCGGCCGCAGGGCGCCTTCGTCATGGAGCGGACCATGGACGCGATCGCAGCGGCCCTGGGCCTGGACCGGGCCGCCGTCCGCGAGCGCAACTTCATCCGGCCCGATGAGATGCCCTACGACCAGGGCCTGATCTTCCAGGACGGGCGGCCGCTGGTCTACGACTCCGGCGACTACCCGGCGCTGCTGGCCAAGCTGAAGGACCTGGTCGGCTGGGACGAGTTCGGCGCGGTCCGGCAGGCCGCCCTTGAGCAGGGACGGCGGGTGGGCATCGGGCTGGCCTGCTACGTCGAGGGCACCGGGGTGGGCCCGTACGAGGGCGCGCACGTCGCCGTCGAGACATCCGGCCAGGTCAAGGTGGCCACCGGCCTGACCACCCAGGGGCAGGGCCACCACACCGTGCTGGCGCAGATCGTCGCCGACGAGCTGGGCGTGCCGCTGGCCGACGTCGAGGTGGTAACCGGCGACACCCGCCGGTTCGGCTACGCGGTGGGCACGTTCGCCTCCCGGACCGCCGTAATGAGCGGCTCGGCGGTCGCGCTCGCCGCCCGCAAGGCGCGGGCCAAGGCGCTGCGGGTCGCGGCGCAGGCGCTGGAGGCCGCACCAGGCGACCTGGAGATCGCCGGCGGCATGGTGCAGATCAAGGGCGACCCGGAGAGCGCGATCGCGCTCGGCACGGTGGCGGTGCTGTCCAACCCGCTGCGGTACGCCTTCGACGAGGCCGCGCAGGCGGCCACCCAGTTCGCCGCCGGCGGCGACGCCAGCCAGCCGCCAATCGCCGAGGACGACGAGCCGGGCATCGAGGGCCGGGCCTATTTCTCCCCGGTGCGCTCCACGTTCGCCAGCGGGATGCACGCCGCGGTCGTGGAAACCGATCCGGACACCGCCGAGATCCGGGTGCTGCGCTACTGCGTCGTACACGACTGCGGGCGGCTGATCAACCCGCGGATCGTCGAAGGTCAGATCCACGGCGGGGTCGCCCAGGGCATCGCCGGCGCGCTGTACGAGCGGATGGCCTACGACGAGGCCGGGCAGCTGGTCAACGCCTCCTTCATGGACTTCCTGATGCCCTACGCCAGCGAGGTGCCCGAGCGGATCGAGATCGACCACCTGCAGACCCCGTCCCCGCTGAACCCGCTCGGGATCAAGGGCGCCGGCGAGGCCGGCGTCATCCCCGGCGCGGCGGTGCTCGCCGCCGCCATCGAGGATGCCGAGGGCATCCCGATCACGTCCATGCCGCTGTCGCCGTCGGACCTGTTCGAGCTCCGCCGCGCCCGTAGCCAGGAGAACCCGTCATGAAGATCAGCGGCGCCGCGACCGTGCACGCGCCGGCCAGCCAGGTGTGGGCGGCGCTGACCGACCCGGCGGTGCTGGTGGCCACGATTCCCGGCTGCGAGCGGCTGGAGCAGACCGGCCCGGACCGCTACGCCCTCACCGTCACCGCGGGCGTGGCCGCCATCCAGGGCACGTACGCGGGTGAGTTCTCGCTGTCCGACCGGGTCGAGCCGGTGTCGCTGCAGCTGACGGCCAGCGGCTCGGGCAGCCCCGGCACGGTGCGCAGCACCGTGGCGGTCCGGCTGGACGCCGCCGCGGACGGGGCCACCGAGCTGCGCTACGACGCCGACGCGCAGATCGGCGGCATGATCGCCGGAGTCGGCCAGCGGATGCTGGCCAGCGTGGCGAAGCGGATGGCCGGAGAGTTCTTCGCGTCTGTCGACGACGTGCTGGCCGGGCGGGCGGTTCCCGGCCAGGCAGGCCCGGGCCAGGCAGTCCCGGGCCAGGCAGTCCCGGCTCAGCGCGGCCCGGGCCAGCCGGTCCCGGGTCAGGGCGCCCCGGCGGCGCAGCCAGTCCCGGCGGCAGCGGCCCCGGCCGCCTACCTCGCCCCGCCCCGGGCCGCCGCGGCCGGGCCGCAGGCTCGCGGATTCCTGCTCGGCGTCCTGGCCGGCGGCATGGTCGCGCTCGCCGGGGTGGCCGTCGGCGCCCGGATCGGCGGCCGGGCCGGGCGCCGGTGACCGACGCCGCCGTGCGCCTGCGGATCGGCATCGACACCGGCGGCACGTTCACCGACGCCGTGGCGGTGAACGAGGACACCGGCGAGCTCACCGCCGCCAAGACCCCGTCCACCCCGGCTGATCCCGCGGCCGGGTTCATGGCCGGGCTGGAGAAGGTCCTCGCGCTGGCCGGCGCGGACCTGAGTGCCGTGACCGCGATCAGCCACGGCACCACGATCGCCACCAACCAGCTGCTGGAGGGCGACGTCGGGCGGCTCGGCCTGATCACCACCGAGGGCTTCGAGTTCCTGCTGGAGATCGCCCGCCAGTCGGTCCCCGACGGGTACGGCAACTCCTACTTCTGGGTCAAGCCGGACCGGATCGTGCCGCCGCACCGGGTCAGGACGGTCGGCGGGCGGCTGGACCACACCGGCGCGCAGCTGCGGCCGTTCGACGAGGCGCAGGCGGCGGCCGCCGCCCGCTGGTTCGCTGCGCACGGCATCGACGCGCTCGCCGTCTGCTTCCTGCACTCCTACGCCAACCCCGGGCACGAGCAGCAGATGGCCCGGGTGCTGGCCCGCGAGCATCCGCAGGCCAGCGTGTCGCTGTCCGCGCACGTGCTGGCCGAGTACCGGGAGTACGAGCGGGCCATGACCACCCTGGTCGACGCCGCGGTCAAGCCGCGGGTGGCGGGGTACCTGGACGCGGTCGCCGGGCGGCTGGCGCGGCTGGCCGGCCCGGGCGGCCCGCCGCCGCTGCACATCATGACCTCCGGCGGCGGCGTGGCCACTGCCGCTGAGGTGATCGGCCGCCCGATCGCCACCGTGCTGAGCGGTCCCGCGGCCGGCGCGGTCGGCGCGGCGCTCATCGCCCGGCACGCGGGCCTGCGCCAGGTGCTCACCTGCGACGGCGGCGGCACGTCCACCGACGTCGCGGTGGCCGACGGCGGCGAGCCCGCGCTGACCACTGAGGGCACGGTGGGCGCCTACCCGGCGCGGATCCCCATGGTGGACGTGGCGACCGTCGGCGCCGGCGGCGGGTCGGTGGCCTGGATGTCGCCGGAGGGCACGCTGAAGGCCGGGCCCCGCTCGGCGGGCGCCGATCCTGGGCCGCTGTGCTACGGCCGCGGCGGCCAGCAGGTCACGGTCACCGACGCGCACCTGGCGCTCGGCCGCATCCCGCCGCACCTGCTCGGCGGCGAGGTGCCGCTCGACACCGGCTCGGCCCAGGCCGGCCTGGCCGCGCTCGGCCGGCGGCTGGGCCTGGCCCCGGCCGAGTGCGCCGCGGGGATCCTGGAGATCTCCGCGGCGCACCAGGCCAACGCGGTGCGCGAGATCACCGTCAAGCGCGGGCTGGACGTGCGCGGCTTCACCCTGGTGACGTTCGGCGGCTCCGGGTCGCTGCTGGCCTGCCCGCTGATCGACACGCTCGGCGTGCGCGGCGCGCTGGTGCCGCCCAGCCCGGGCAACGTGTCCGCGTTCGGGCTGCTGACCGTGGACGTCCGCGCCGACTTCGTCCGCACCGCCGTGACCCGGCACGCCGCGCTGGACTGCGCCGCCACCGAAGAGGTTTTCGCCGCGCTGGCCGGCCAGGCCCGCCGGGCCCTGTCCGCGCAGGGCTTCGCCCCGGCGCAGCAGCAGCTCATCCGGTCGGCGGACCTGCGGTACTACGGCCAGGCGTTCGAGGTGCCGGTGCCGGTCCAGCCCGGCCCGTTCGGCCCCGGCCAGGCGCAGGCCGCCGCGGCCGGGTTCCATGACGCGCACCGGGCCCGGTACGGCTACGACTTCCTGGACACCCCCCGCCAGCAGGTCGAGTGGGTGAACCTGCGGGTCACCGGCATCGGCCCGATCCGGCGGCCGGAGCTGGCGCAGCTCGCCGCCGCGCCCGGCGGCCCGCAGCGGGCGCGGACCGGGCAGCGGCCGGTCACCTTCGGCCGGTCCGCCGGTCCGGTCAGCACCCCGGTGTACTGGCGGCCGGGGCTGGCGGCCGGCGACACGCTGGCCGGGCCAGCGGTGATCGAGGAGTACGGCGCCACCGTGCCGGTGTACCCCGGGTTCGCCGCCCGCGTCGACCGGTACGGCAACCTGCTGATCATCGCGGCGGCGGCCCGGTGAGCGGGCCGGGGACCGGCCCGGCGGGCCGCACGCTGACCGGCGCCGGCGGCCCGGCCGACCCGGTGCTGACCGAGATCGTCGCCGGCAGCCTGGCCTCGATCGAGAAGGAGGTCGAGACCGCGATCGCCCGCACCGCGCGGTCCCCGATGATCCGCGACGCGCACGACTTCCGCGCGGGAATCCACGACCGGCTGCTGCGCAAGCTGACCGGCCGTTCCTACAGCGCCCTGGTGCACCCGGTCGCACGGGACTTCCCGCTCGCGCAGATGCGGCCGGGGGATGTGTTCTTCCACAACGATGTCTACTCCTCCGAGGGAGGCATCGGGCACCTGCCGGACCTGTGCGTCACCGTCCCGGTGTTCGACGACAGCGGCACCGGGCCCGAGGTCGTCGCGTTCGTGCAGGCGTTCGGCCACCACGACGACATCGGCGGCGCGGTGCCCGGCTCGATGCCCAGCCACGCCACCAGCGTCTTCGAGGAAGGCCTGATGGTGCCGCCGATCCGGCTGCACGATGCGGGGGTGCCCAACCAGGCCGCGCTGACGATCATGACCCGCAACTCGCGGATGCCCGAGTCACTGGCGGCGGACCTGGACGCCGAGTGCGCCGCGTGCCGGCTCGGCGCCCGGCGGCTGGCCGCGTTGTTCGCCCGCTACGGCCGCGCCGCGGTCGAGGCCTGCTTCGACGAGATCGTCGCGGCCACCACCCGGACTTACCGCCGGGAGATCCTGGCGAAGATCCCGCCGGGCACCTGGACCTGGGAGGACTACGCCGAGCACGACGGGGTGGACGAGCCGCGGCTGCACACCCAGCGGATCACGCTCACCCGCACCCGCGACGACGAGCCGGGCGGCGCCCGGCTGATCCTGGACTTCACCGGCACCGGCCCGCAGGCGAGGGGCCCGATCAACCATGCCGCGAACTACGCCGACGGCAACTTCCTGGCCAAATGGCTCGCGCCGGTCCTGCGCAACCTCGCCGACAGTCCCGAGCGGATGGCGCAGCTGGACGTGAACGAGGGCGTGGTCGAGCTGATCGAGATGCGGTTCCCGCCGCCGGGCACCCTGCTCACCCCGGTGTTCCCGGCGCCCACCAACGCTCGCACGTTCGTGATCCTGCGGCTGCTCGGCGTCCTCGCCGGGGTGCTGGCCAAGGCCGTCGGCGGCCGGATGCCCGCCGACCAGGAGACGATCCGCTACACCGGCGTGTACGGCGCTACCGCGGACGGCGAGCCGTTCCTGCTGCGCGAGGTGCTCGGCGGCGGCTCAGGCGGCCGGTACTACGCCGACGGCGAGGACACGGTGCACGTGGTCCCCGACTCGCGCAACCTGCCCGCCGAGTTCACCGAGGCCCGGTTCCCGGTGCTGGTGGAGCGGCTCGGGCTGGCCACCGACTCCGGCGGCCCCGGCCAGTTCCGCGGCGGGCTCGGCTACGAGAAGATCATCCGGATGCGCGCGGACGGGTACTTCATGTCGATCGCCGACCGGTCGATCCTGGCCTGCTGGGGGATCAGCGGCGGCCGGGCCGGCCAGCCGTTCCGGGTCACGATCGACCCCGGCGGCCCGGCCGAGCGGGACGTGCCCGCCCTCGCCGACGGCGAGTTCGTGCCCGCCGGCACGGCGATCCGTATCCGCACCACCGGCGGCGGCGGCTGGGGCGACCCGCTGGACCGGGACCCGGCGCTGGTGGCCCGCGACGTCCGGCACGGCAAGGTATCCCGGCCGGCCGCCGCCGATGCCTACGGCGTGGTCCTCACCGGGCCGGATGATGCCCCGGCCGCCGACGCGGCCGCGACCCGAGATCTGCGCGCCCGGCAGCGGGCCGCCCGCCCGGCCCGGCGCCCGTTCTTCGACCGCGGCCCCGGCTACGCCGCGCTGTCCGGCGGCCAGGACGCTGCGGAGGCGGACTGGCTGTGACAGCATCACCGATGCGCCCGGCGCGGCCGTTCCGCCGCCAGGTTCACCAGCCGAAGGAGTGAGTCAGTGCCCGAGCCGATCGAGGTCCGCAAGATCCCGCTGCACCATGTGTCCGACGCCAGCGAGCTGGCCGCGCTCATCGATGACGGCGTGCTGGAGGCCGACCGGGTGGTCGCGGTCATCGGCAAGACCGAGGGCAACGGCGGCGTCAACGACTACACCCGCATCCTCGCCGACCGGGCGTTCCGCGACGTGCTCGTGGCCAGGGGCAGGCGCGGCCCGGCCGCGGTCGGGCAGGTGCCCATCGTCTGGTCCGGCGGCACTGACGGCGTGCTCAGCCCGCACGCCACCGTGTTCGCCACCGTTCCGGCCGGCCGGGCGCCGGCCACCAGCGAGCCGCGGCTGTCGGTCGGGTTCGCGATGAGCGAGCCGCTGCTGCCCGAGGAGATCGGCCGCAACCCCATGATCATCAAGGTGGCTGACGCGGTGCGCACCGCGATGGCCCAGGCCGGGATCACCGACCCGGCGGACGTGCACTACGTGCAGACCAAGACGCCGCTGCTGACGATCCGCACGATCCGCGACGCCAGGAGCCGCGGGCAGACGGTGCGGACCGAGAACACCGGCGACTCGATGGACCTGTCCAACGGGTGCGCCGCCCTCGGCATCGCGTTCGCGCTCGGCGAAATCGCCATGCCTGCCGACGAGGATGTGCTGCGCGACCGCGGCCTGTACTCGGCGGTGGCCTCGTGCTCCTCCGGCGTGGAGCTGGATCAGGCGCAGGTGGTCGTGGCCGGCAATGTCGCCGGGATCGGCGGCCGGTACCGCATCGGCCACTCGGTGATGCGCGACGCGCTGGATGCCGACGGCATCTGGTCGGCGATCCGCGACGCTGGCCTGGACCTGCCTGACCGGCCGCGCCCGGGTGACCTGGACGGCCGCCTGGTCAACGCCTTCCTCAAGTGCGAGGCCAGCGGTGACGGCATGGTCCGGGGCCGGCGCAACGCGATGCTCGACGATTCCGACGTGCACTGGCACCGCCAGATCAAGGCCTGCGTCGGGGGTGTCGCGGCCTCGGTGACTGGCGACCCGGCCGTGTTCGTCTCGGTGTCGGCCGCCCACCAGGGTCCCGACGGCGGCGGCCCGGTCGCTGCCATCGTCGACCTCGGCGGCTGACCCCGCACGGTCGCGTGCGGTGGCCGCGAGGCCGCGCAGGCCCTCCTGGCTGGCTGAGATCTCTCTCATCGACGGCTCATGGCCGTCCCATCGCCGGCCGCGAGAGTGGAGTCAGCCGGAGGACGACAGCTTCGGAAGACAGGAAGGAAAGAGCCATGACTCACCTGCACCACGCCAGCCGCGGATTCGCTCGCCAGCGCGCCACCGCGAAGCGGGACTCCAGTAAGGACCGGCGCGACCGCCGGGACCGCAAGGGCCGCCGGGACCGGCGCGGCCGGCGCGACGGCTAGCGCTATCCCGGCAGGCCGGGGCCCGGGCGGCAGCCCGGGTCCCGGCCTGATCCGTGTCAAGGCACCGGGCAGCGAGCGGGCCGGGCCCCGGGCTCAGCGGGTCCCGGCCGGCATCCGGAGCCGGTACCCGGCGCCGCGCATGGTGACGATGCGATCCGCGCCGATCTTGTTGCGCAGGTACCGGACGTAGACCTCGACAACATTGGACCCCGGGTCGTAGTCGTAGCCCCAGACTTGGCTCAGCAGCTGCTCGCGGCTGAGCACCTGGCCGGGGTGGCGCATCAGCATCTCCGCGAGCGCGAACTCGCGCGCCGACAGGTCCACGGCCCGGCCGCCGGCGTGCGCCTGCCGCGTCCGCAGGTCGAGGGTGAGGTCGCCGCAGGTCAGCACGAAGGCCGCAGCGGCGTGCGCCGGCCGCAGCCGCAGCCGCACCCGGGCTAGCAGCTCAGCGAGCCGGAACGGCTTGCTCATGTAGTCGTCCGCGCCGCCGTCCAGGCCCGCCACGATGTCGGCGGGCTGGCTGCGGGCGGTCAGCACGATGATCGGCAGCGGGCTGCGCTCGCGGCGCAGCTGCGCCAGCACCTGCGCGCCGTCCCGCCCGGGCAGGCCGAGGTCCAGCAGCATGAGATCGAACTGGCCAGACCTCGCCTTCTCCAGCGCGGCAATGCCGTCGGCGGCATGTGCGGTGACGTGCCCCTCGGACTGCAGGCCCCGGGCCAGGAACCGCACGATGTGCGGCTCATCCTCGGCGATCAGTATGCGGCTCATGGCGAGCTGTCCTCTCGTTC
This sequence comes from Streptosporangiaceae bacterium, assembly GCA_052143655.1. Classification (GTDB taxonomy): domain Bacteria; phylum Actinomycetota; class Actinomycetes; order Streptosporangiales; family Streptosporangiaceae; genus CAVSUR01. Next base: position 11,496 of record JBKQSL010000309.1, read on the forward strand.
CTGCGGGACGAAGACGCAGGGGACCGACAGCCGGAACACGGCACCGCCGCCCGTCCGGTCCGTCACCTCGACCCTGCCCTGGTGGGCCACGGCGATCGCGGCCACGATGGACAGTCCCAGCCCGCCGCCCTCGGTGCGCCGCTGGTCCAGGCGGGCGAAGCGGTCGAAGATCCGCTGTCGCTGGCCGGGCGGGATCCCCGGCCCGCGATCCGCGACGGTGAACACGACCCGCCCGGCCACGATCGCGGAACTGAGCTCCACCGGCAGCCCGGCTGGGGTGTGCGCGGCCGCGTTCGCGGCCAGCTGCATGACGGCCTGGGTAATGCGCTGCTCGTCCAGCATCACCCGGCCCTGCGCGGACCCGGCCAGCAGCCAGGGACGGCGGCCGAGCGCGCGGGCCTTGGCGGCCAGCGCGGCGGTGAGGGCCGCCAGGTCAGCCGGCGCCGGATGCAGGAAGTCGGGTCGTTCGCTGCCGGCTAGCAGCAGCAGTTCGTCTACCAGCATGGTCATCCGGGCCAGCTCGTCGGCCGCGATCGCCAGGGTCGCCGCATCCTCGGCGTCGCTGACCGTGAGGATGTCCAGGTTTCCCTGGATGATCGTGATCGGCGTCCGCAGCTCGTGACCGGCATCGGCCAGAAAGCGCCGCTGCGCCGTCAGCGCGGCCGCCAGCCGGTCCAGCATGCCGTTGAAGGTGGCCGCCAGCTCGCTGACCTCGCTGTGGCCCCGCACCGGGATGCGCCCCGACAGGTCCGTGTCGGTGATGCGGCGCGCCAGCTCGGTGGTCTGGCGGACCGGCCGCAGTACCCGCCCGGCGGCCAGCCACGCGATCAGGCAGCCGGCCAGCAGAGCGACGGCCTCGGCCTCTATCTGCAGCCGGGTCGTGCGCGCCACCGTGGCCAGGTCCCGGCCAGTGAGCACCGCGGCGATGAACACGCCGCGGGCTGGATCGCCCGGTATCCGGACGCTGACCGCCGCGTATCGCGCCTGGCGGCCGCCCAGGCGCCCGGTCCCGGCCGCCGAGCCGTCGACCACTGCCCAGCGCGCCAGCAGAGCCGGGCTGGCGCCGAACGCCGCAGCTGCCGAGTTAGCGCTCGTCGCGACGACGCGCCCGTTCACCATGCCGAGCAGCGCGACGTCGTTCTCCAGGATCGCCTGGCTCGTGCGCGCGCGCAGCAGCGCGGTAACCGTGCCCGGCATCCCGGCCTGCGGCTCGCGCCGCGCCGCCAGCCTGCGGAACTCGGCGATCTCATGCCTCAGCTCCGCGATGGCCTGGCCGTTTACCTGCCGGACCAGCAGCAGGTGCGTGACGCCCACCGACGCGGCGAGCGCGAGCGCAAGCAGCAGCACGGAGCTGCCGAGTATGCGGGCCCGCGCGGACATCAGCGGTCGCCAGTGCTCCCGGGCTGGGCCGGCCGCGCGGGCGAGTTCCGGCGATCGCCAGTCCGGCGGCCGAGCCGCCGGACGGATCTGCGCCAGGGCGCGGCATGCGGTCACGCTTCCAGTGTCAGCGCGCGCCTCTGCCGGGCAGCTGATACTGCTCTGCGCCCGCTCTGAATCCGGCCCAGATGGCAGGCGTCTCATCCGGGCCTCAGCACCGTGCCAGCCGGGGCCGCCAGCATGGACAGGGCCGGGGCAAGACCGCCCCGTGAATCCGGCCCGGCGAAAGGCGGCCCTGTCGTGCTCATCATCATCATCATCCTGGCGGCCGCTGCGTGCGCCCTGCTGCTGGCCGCCGGATTCGCTGTCCGCAGTCGGCTGGCTGGCCGGCCGATTACCGCGGACGGCGAGCCGATCGGCTGGGGCAGCGGAGGGTCATCGGCGCAGTGGCGCGGCCTGGCCCGGTTCCTGCTGCGGCGGGATAAGGGTCTCACGGCCCTCGCCGCCGGCCTGCTTCTCGCCGACGCGCTGCTCGCGCTTGCCGCCCCGTGGCCGCTGCTGATCATCGTCGACCATGGGCTCAGCCACCACCCCTTCCCGAGCTGGCTCGCGGCGCTGAGCGCGCTGTCCCCGCTGCGGCTCGCGGCGGCGGCGGCTGCGGGCGGCCTGCTGCTGCTCGCGGCCGGCTCAGCCGCGGGCTACCTGGTCAGCTTCCTGATGGGCCGGATCAACGAGCGGATGTCCGCGCAGCTGCAGGCCAGCCTGGTCGGTCACCTGCTGCGGGCGGCGCCGCAGCAGGTGACCGCCTATCCGCAGGGGGAGCTGGACAGCCGGGTCAGCGACGACGCGGTCCAGATCGCCGACACGCTGGCGGAGATCGCGGAGACCGTCCTGCCCGACGTAGCCGTGCTGGCCGGGATGATCGTCTTTACCGCGCTGCTGGACTGGCGGGTGACCCTCATCGTGGTGGCGGTCATCCCGCTGTACGCGCTGACCGCGCGGTGGCGGAACAGCTCGCTGCAGCCCGCGCAGCGCATCGCGCGGGCGCGCGACGGCGACCTCGCCGCGCTGACCGCCGACCTGCTGGCCCGCATCCCCGCGGTGCACCTCTTCGACCGGGCGCAGATCGAATCGGATCGGTACGCGGCGGCCAGCAGCCGGGCTGCCAGCGCAGCTGCCGTCGCGCAGGACGCCGGGGCCCGGTTCTCCCCGGTCACTGACACGCTGCCCGGCCTCGGCCTGGCCGCTGCGCTGCTGGCGGGCACGGTGGAGGTGACCGCGGGGCGGCTGACCCTCGGCGGGCTGCTGGTGCTGCTGGCCTACCTGTCCAGCCTGACCGAGCCGGTCCGGTCCCTGGCCCGGCTGAGCGCCGCGGTCGCCCAGGGCAATGCGAGCCGGGACCGGGTGGGCGAATTGCTCGCGATGCCCCGGCTGAAGCCCGCCGGGCAGGCGCCCGCACGGCGGAGCGCCCAGCCTGGCCGGCCGGGCGGCCAGGTGCTCATCACCGGCCCGGCGGGGCTGCCGGTCAGCATGACCGGCGTCGTCTACGCTCCGCGGCCGGGACGGCAGGTACTCGCCGCCGCCACGTTCCGGGCCTGCGGCGGCGAGCTGGTGTCGCTGACCGGCCCGTCGGGTGCCGGTAAATCGACGCTGCTCTCGCTGCTGGTGCGGCTGGCCGAGCCGCAGGCCGGGCAGATCACCATCGGCGGCCGGGACATCGGACAGCTGCCGCTGCCCGTGCTGCGTCAGCTGGTGACGCTGGTGCCGCAGGATCCGTGGCTGCGCACGGGAACGATCGCCGAGAACATCGGGGACGGCCGCCCGGGTGCCTCGCGGGCCCGGATCATGGCGGCGGGGGCCAGCGCGGACGTTGATTCCTTCGCGGCGGAGTGGCCGGACGGCTACGACACGCCCGTCGGGCCGCACGGCCAGCAGCTGTCAGGCGGCCAGCAGCGGCGGGTGGCAGTCGCCCGGGCGCTGCTGCGCGACGCCCCGGTGCTGCTCCTGGACGAGCCGACGGCGGGCCTCGACCCGGCAGCCGAGTCCCGGCTGGTGAGCGGCCTGCAGGCGGCCGCGCGCGGCAAGACGGTCATCCTGGTGACCCACCAGGCGCGCCTCGCCGCCATGGCCGACCGCATCCTGCTGCTGCGGCAGGGCCGACTGGAGGAGGCGGGGCCGCCGGACACTGCCAGGCGAGGCCGGGCGCCTGCCGCTCCCGGCATCACCTCGCCGGGAATGTCCCAGGTGATGAGCCGGCTGGCGCCGTCAGCTCGCTGACTTCCCGGCGGCCGGCCTGTGACCCGGCTCGCCGCCCGGCTGACGGTGCGCGGCGGCTCCCGCGGCCGGGCCGGGTCCCGCGGCCGGGCCGGCTGACGCCCTGGCGGCTGCCCGGGCCGCCGCGGGCTGGGTGATCGCCGGGAGCACCGAGGTCAGCTCCCCGCTGGCGCGCGCCGCGGCGGCCTGCTGCGCGCGCTGCTCATCGACCCGGCGGGTGGCGGCCGCCAGCCGGGCTGCCATCTCCCGCCGCCGTCGCGCCTGTGCGTGCGCCGCCCGGGCGCGCCCGCCCGCCCACGCCAGTACCACCACGCCGACCACGATGACAATGACCAGGCCGGTCACCGATACCCCGCCTTCGCCCGCAGAGCCTTCCCGACATCTTCCAGGCTATGCGCCTTCATCCGGTGAGCTGGCGGGCCATCCAGTCGGCACTGTAGGGGCGGTGCAGGTAGGGCACGTTGGCGCAGCCGTGGTTGCCCTGCTCCAGCAGCAGCACCTCTGCCGGGCTCGGCACGGCGTCGCGCAGCCGGACGGCGTCCCGCCAGGGAATGATCCGGTCCTGGCGGCCCGCCACGATCAGCAGCGGCATCCCCAGGCCGCCGGCCCGCCCGGCCAGCGTCAGCTCCAGCGCCCGGCCGCGTGCCTCCGGCTCGCTGCGGGCCCCGGACCGCGCGGCGAAGGCCTCCCGGGTCAGCTGCGGCAGCTGATCCCAGTGGTCGCCGAAGCAGAACGGCCCGCAGAGCGCGATGCACGCATGGATCCGCGAGTCGCCGCTGGCCAGCCGGGGCGCGTAGTAGCCGCCCAGGCTGACGCCCCACACGCCGATCCGGCCAGGGTCAATGCCCGGCTGAGCGGCCAGGGCATCCAGGATTGCCGCGCCCGGGACCTCCCAGTCCGGCCGGATAGGCAGGTCGTACTCGGCTTCGCCCTGACCGGGGCCGTCCGCCGACAGCGTGGCCAGGCCGCGGTCCAGGAACAGCTGCTCGACCGCGCCGAACTCCTCCTTGGCCGAGTCCAGGCCGGGAACCAGCAGCACCGCCGGGTGCGGCCCCGGGCCCGGCGGCCGGCGCAGCACGCCGGCCAGCACCGCGCCGCCGAACGGTATCTCCAGCCGGATGCCCGGCGGGTCCAGGTGCGGCAGCGCCGCGGTCAGGCACTGAACAGCGGCCGCGTGCGCGGTCCGCAGCTGGGCCGGATCCTGGACGAACAGGAACTTGGCGAAGTGGTAGTACACGGCGGCCTGCGCCAGGTGGCCGCCGGCCGACCGGGTGCGGCCCTGCTCCAGGGCCTGGCGGCCGAGGCCCGCGTGCACCGACGCAGCCTGGCTCCAGCCGCGGCACCAGTCGTCCCAGCTCTCCAGCGCCCCGGTGATCTCGGCGAAGTCACCCGGATAGACACCCGCCGCGACGAAACGGGGTGCCCAGTGGGCGATCGCGGCCGCCAGCCTGCCGTCTGCCACCGGGTTAGTGTTGCATACGTTTGCAGCCGGCTCCAGGCGGCCGGCCGGGACCGCCGGGCCGACCGGGACCGCCCGGCGCAGTGAGCCGCCATCTGTTGAACAACGGGTCAGCGACCTGTGACGGAACAGTACGGAAGGGGCCTGGAAACTGACCGTTGACAAAGCCCAGCCGGGTGGGGAAGGCTCGTTCCGCAAACGATTGTGACGCAGCTCTTCCGGCCGCGAACTGCTCGCCCGGCGGTCAGGACGCGCATCCATGGTGGCGGCGGACATACGTGGAGCACGAAAGGTTGCTGATGACCGGGACAGGGCTTGACCAGCGGCTTGGCTGGCTGGGGACCGGGCGGATGGGCGCGGCGCTGGCCCAGCGGCTGCTCGCGGCGGGCTGCGACCTGACGGTGTACAACCGGACTAAGGCGAAGGCCGAGCCGCTGGCAGCCAGCGGCGCCACGATCGCGGACACCGCGGCCGAACTGGGTATGGCAGACATCGTGTTCGTGACCGTCGGCGCGTCGCAGGACCTGATCGACGCGGTCCTCGGCCCGGACGGCCTGCTCGACGGCCCGGCCGCGCCGAAGATCGTGGTCGACTGCTCCACTGTGTCCGCCGAGTCCTCCCAGCACGTCCGGCAGCGGCTGGCGGAGCGCGGCACCGCGCTGCTCGCCGCTCCGGTAATGGGCAACCCGAGGGTGGCGACGGCGGGCCGGCTCACGCTGGCGGTCTCCGGCCCGGACGAGGTCTTCGAGCAGGCCCGCCCCTACCTGGACCTGCTCGGCGCCGGGGCCACCTACGTCGGCGACGGAGAGGCCGCGCGGATCGTGAAGCTGTGCCACAACCTGCTCCTGGGCGTCGTCACCCAGTCGCTGGCCGAGGTGGCGATCCTGGCCCAGCAGCACGGGGTGACCCGGCAGGCGCTGCTGGAGTGCCTGAACAACAGCGTGATGGGCTCGACCTTCTCGCGGTACAAGACGCCGGCGATGGTGAACCTGGACCTCCATCCGACCTTCACCGCGACGCTGCTGCGCAAGGACTTCGATCTCGGGCTCGCCGCGGCGCGCGCGCGGGAAGTGCCGATGCCGGTCGCGGCACTGGTGCACCAGCTCGTGCAGGGCCTGGTGGGCCGCGGCCACGGTGACGAGGACTTCGCTGCGCTGATACTGATGCAGGCTGAATCGGCCGGGGTGCGGCTGATCAGCGAAGAAGCTGAAGTGTCCGACGGGCTGGAGGCCGCGGATACCCCAGGAGGGGTGCAACACGCCCGAAAAGGGGCGCAAGCGCCGGCGGGGGCTGGAGAATAGGTGAGCAATCTGCAATTTGCTCGCTTCACGCAGCCGGCCGCCCGGCCGGCTGTCCGCAGGGCCCTGATCTCGTCCCGCGCGCAGCATCGCACGGGCGGTCACGGGACCCTCGTCGGATAAACGACGCATGCTCATCCGACTCATCCGAAGGGAGGACCGGGATGAGACCTCGCCGGTCCCATCGTTCCCACCGCACCCGGTTCCTGAGCTACGGCGCTGTCGCGGTCGTGGCGGCCGCGCTGGTCGCCGGCTGCAGCAGCAGCGGCTCGTCCAGCAGCAGTAGCGGCGTCGGCAGCGGCAGCAAGCCACCCATCCTCATCGGCGCCTCATTGTCGCTGACCGGCGACTTCAGTGCCGACGGCCAGGCCTACCAGAAGGGCTATGAGTTCTGGGCCAGCCAGGTCAACGCCAAGGGCGGCATCCTGGGCCGCAAGGTCGAGCTCAAGATCCTCAATGACAACAGCTCGCCGACCCAGGTCGTCACCAACTACCAGACCCTCATCAACTCCGACCACGTGGCCCTGACGTTCGGTCCGTTCTCCTCGCTGCTGACCGCCCCGGCCGCCGCGATCGCGCACCGGTACGGCTTCGCCTTCGTCGAGGGGGCCGGCGGCGCGCCCATCGTGTTCGCGCAGAAGCTCAGCAACGTCTTCGACGTGAGCCTGCCGGTGGCCAACGAGCTTGACCCGTTCGCTGCCTGGATCAAGTCACTGCCGGCCGGCCAGCGGCCGAAGACCGCGGCGTACCCGATGGCCAACGACCCGTTCGCCACCCCGCAGGTGCAGCGGACGCAGAGCCTGCTGCAGCCGCTCGGGGTCAAGACCGTCTACTCCAAGATCTTCCCGGAGGAGGTTGCGGACTACAAGGCGCCGGCCGACGACGTGGCGTCGACCAAGGCGCAGGCGGTCGTGCTCGGCTCGACTGACGTGCCGACGGTCTCGGCCTTCATGACCGCCTTCGAGCAGCAGCACTACAACCCGAAGATCTTCATCGCCGCGGCCGGCCCGGACCAGGGCAGCGCGTTCACCAGCGCGGTGGGCGTGAAGAACGCCAACGGGATGATGGTGCCGGACGCCTGGTACCCGGGCTCGAAGAACCCGCAGAGCCAGGCGATGGTCAAGGCGTACGTGGCCAAGTACGGCGGCAGCGCGTCGGACATCAACGCCGACATCGCCGAGGCCTACTCCGTCGGCCAGGTCGTGGACCAGGCCGTGACGCACGTGGGCGGCACCGACAACGCCAAGATCATCAGCTACCTGCACAGCGGCGTGACGCTGCAGTCGGTGCAGGGGCCGGTGAAGTTCAACTCCGTTGGCGAGAACCTGTCGGCGACGGCGTTCATCTTCCAGTGGCAGAACGGCCAGTTCGTGCAGGTGCTGCCGGCCAGCGACCCAGGCTCGGTGAAGATCGAGTACCCGAAGCCGAACTGGGGCAGCTGACCTGACCGCAGTTCAATCCTGACCGGAAACGGAGCGGCACGGAGCTGAGATGGCCAGCCAGATCTATCAGGCGATCGTCGACGGCATCCTCGGCGGCGGCGTCTACGCGCTGATGGCCGTCGGGCTGACGCTGATCTTCGGCGTGCTCGACATCATCAACGTCGCCCAGGGCATCCTGGTGATCGTCGGCGGCTATCTCAGTTACGTGCTGTCCGTGCACCTGCACATCAACCTGTTCGCCGGCCTGCTGATCACCATCCCGGCCATGTTCGTGCTCGGGGTGGTCATCCACACGGCCTTCATCCGGCCCTTGCGCGGCCGCGAGCGCACCTCGATGTCCCTGCTGGCCTGCTTCGCGGTGGCCATCATCATCGAAGGGGCGCTGTACTGGATCTTCGGGCCCAACATCGTGAACCTGACCGCCTCAGACGCGAGCTTCAAGCTGTTCGGGTTCTACATCACCGACATTTACGTGTACTGCTTCATCCTCGCCGTGGTCCTGGTCGCAGCCATCTACCTGCTGCTGTACCGGTCGAAGTTCGGCCGGAGCGTCCGCGCCACTATGCAGGACGCAACCGCCGCCCGGCTCATCGGCATTGACGTGAACCGGGTGGCCGCCCTCACCTTCGGCATCGGTGTCGCGGTAACCGCCGCAGGGGGCATGGCCTACGGGGCCACGGCAGGCGGGTTCAACCCGAACAGCGGGTACGACCTGATCTCCCGGCTGCTCGCGATCGTCATCCTCGGTGGCCTGGGCAGCATCGGCGGCGCGCTCGCCGCCGCCGTCTTCATGATCACCCTGGAATCGGTGGTGGATATCTGGTATCCCAACTGGGCCATCGTCGTCTTCTACGCGGCGCTGGTGCTGGTACTGGTGCTGCGCCCGGCCGGGCTCTTCGGCCGGCGGGCGGTGCGCGCCCAGTGACCGCCTCAGCAGGCCTGCGCCCGGCGGCAGGCAGCAGGCGGGGCCTGGCACTGCGCGGGGCGGTGACAGCCGTGATCCTGGTCCTGGCCGTCGCCTTCCCGTACATCTTCCCCAACCAGCTGGTGACCGAGTACGGCGTGCTGGCCCTGATCTTCGCCGCGGCAGCCACCTCCTGGAACTTCTTCTCCGGCTACTCGGGCTACCTGTCGCTCGGGCATGCCATCTTCTTCGGCACCGGCGCCTACACGGTGGCGATCGCCGCGCGGGACTGGAACCTGTCCGGCGATGACATCTTCTCGGTGCTGCCGCTGGGGGCCGTGGCGGCCGCGGTCGTGGCTGTGCCGCTCGGCCTGGTCGCGCTGCAGGTGCGGCGGCACACGTTCGTGGTGGTGACCATCGCGTTCTTCTTCATCTTCCAGCTGATGGCGTCCAACTTCTCGTTCACCGGCGGGACCAGCGGCATCATCGCGCCCGTGCTGAACTGGACCAATCAGAGGTATTACGACCCGTTCTATTACCTGGCCCTGGCCATCGCGATCGTCGCCCTGCTGCTGTCCTGGCTGATCCGCCGGTCCAGGTTCGGGCTGCACCTGCTGGCCATCCGCGACGACGAGGACCGGGCGCGCGGTCTCGGCGTGCGGGCCATGCGGGTCAAGCTGACCGCGTTCACCCTGTCGGCCCTGCTGACCGGCCTGCTGGGCGGCCTGTTCTACTACTTCGATGGCGAGGCCTTCCCGCAGAGCGTCTTCGACCCGCTGTTTGACCTGTCGCTGGCGCTGATGGCCTTCTTCGGCGGTCTCGGCACGATCTTCGGGCCGGCGCTGGGAGCGCTGATCCTGGAACCGGCCCAGCAGTGGCTGACTACGCGCTTCACCAACGGCTACTTCTCCGAGATGCTGCTCGGCGCGGTCTTCCTGGCGGTGATCATCTTCCTGCCGCGCGGCGTGCTGCCGACGGCCGGCGAGCGGATCACCGCCTGGCGGGCCCGGCTGCGCGACCGGGCCGCCCCGGCCAGCGGGGGGCCGCCGGCCGGCGATGTCCTCGGCCAGCCGGCCGGGCTGCTGACGCGGCCCGCGGGCGAGCCAGACGAGATCGGCACTGCGGGCCGGGCTGGCGTGCCGCCCACCGCAGCCAGGCCCGAGGGCGGTGCATGATGACGGCTGAGCTGCGCACCGAGGGCATCTCCCGGGCGTTCGGCGGCGTCCAGGCGCTCGCCGACTGCTCGCTGACCGTGCAGCCCGGCTCGATCACCGGCCTGATCGGGCCGAACGGATCGGGCAAGACGACACTGTTCAACATCATGACCGGCTACGAGCGCCCGGACGCCGGAGAGGTGTACCTGGGCGGCCAGAAGGTAACCCGGGCCTCGGCGCAAGACATCTACGCCCGTGGCATCGGCCGTACCTTCCAGCTCACCCGGGTGTTCCCGCGGCTGACCGTGCTGGAGAACATGCTCGTGGCCGCGCGGCCGGGCGCGGTGCGCGGCCGGCTGTTCGGCCGGACCAGCGCGGCCGCCGACCGCGGCCGCGCGCTGGAGCTCCTGGAGTTCACCGGCATTGCCCAGTACGCAGGCGCCCTGGCCGAGACCCTCTCCTACGGCCAGCGCAAGCTGCTGGAGCTGGCCACGGTGCTCGCCGCCGACCCGGCCGTGGTGCTGCTGGACGAGCCGGCCGGGGGAGTGAACCCGTCGCTGATCCAGCACATCGCCGCCCGCATCCGCGACCTCAACGCCCGCGGCACGACGTTCCTGATCGTGGAGCACAACATGGAGTTCGTGATGGGCCTGTGCCATCAGGTCACCGTGCTCGACTACGGCACCGTGGTCGCCGCCGGGCCGCCGGAGATCATCGCCACCAACCCGCGGGTGCTCGACGCCTACCTCGGCGCGACGCTGGACGAGGACGACACGGAAGCCCCGGCCGGGGCGCAGGGCCAGGAGCACCCCGATGGCCGGTGACGTGGCGCTGACCGTCGAGAACCTGTGCTCAGGGTACGGCGGCGGCGACATACTGCACGAGGTGTCGTTCACCGTGGCCGAGGGCGGCATCACCTGCATCGTCGGGCCGAACGGGGCCGGCAAGTCCACCCTGCTGGCCAGCATCAGCGGGCTGCTGCGGCCGCGCCGCGGCCGGGTGCTGCTGCGCGGCGAGCCGGTGACCGGGCGCAGCCCCCGGCAGATCCTGGAAATGGGCATGGTGCACGTGCCGCAGCAGCACAGCCTGTTCAAGGACATGACCGTCGGCGAGAACCTCGACCTCGGCGGCTACGCGCTGCGCGACCGCAAGCTGCTCGCGCAGCGCCGGGCCCGGGTCGAGGAGATGTTCCCCCAGGTGGCCCAGTGGGTGCCGCAGAAGGCCGGCAGCCTGTCCGGCGGCCAGCAGCGGCTGGTCGAGTTCGCCCGCTGCCTGATGCTCGACCCGTCGCTGATCATCCTGGACGAGCCGTCGATGGGCCTGGCGCCCAAGGTGCTGCGGTCGGTGTTCGACGCCGTCGCGCTGATGAACAAGGCCGGCAAGACGGTGCTGCTGGTCGAGCAGAACGCGCGGGCGGGGCTGCGGCTGTCGACCCACGGGGTGGTGCTGGAGAATGGCCGGGTGCGGCTGTCCGGCACCGGCCGCGAGGTGCTCGAGCATCCCGAGATCGGGGCGCTGTACCTCGGCGGCGCGGCTGGCGCGGGAAAGACGTCGTGACCGCTGCCAGGGCCGGGCGGTCCTGGCGGCCTGGCCGGCCCCGCCGCCGGTTTACGGCCCCGGCTTGCCCGCAGCGCGCAGCTGCAGACCGAGCGTCCAGTGAGGTGACCTGAGCATGGCCATTCGTACCTACGGCTCCAGCGCGGTCGACTGGGAGGAGCGGGTCGACCTGCCCCGGCTGCGGGCCGAGCGGCTGGCCCGGCTGCGCGCGCAGCTGGAGAGCTCCGAGCTCGGCGCGCTGCTCAGCTTCGACTTCGCCAACATCCGGTACATGACCGCGACCCACATCGGCACCTGGGCGATGGACAAGCTGATCCGGTTCGCGCTGCTGCCGCGCGGCGGCGAGCCGGTGGAGTGGGACTTCGGCTCCGCCGCCCGCCACCACCAGATCTACAACCCGTGGCTCGATCACACCCCGGGCCCGCCAACGCCGGCCGGGGCGGCGGCGACCGGGGCGCGGGCCGGCATCTCGACGCTGCGCGGCGCGTTCCACCCCGATGCGGGCATCGCGCAGCGGCTGGCCGCCGAGGTGGCCGGGGTGCTGCGCGAGCACGGCCTGGCCGGCGAGCCGGTGGGCGTCGACGTGGCCGAGATGCCGGTGCTGGCCGCCCTGGCCGCCGAGGGGATCCGCGCCGTCGACGGGCAGCAGCTGTTCCTGGAGGCCCGCCGCACCAAGACCCGGGACGAGATCTCGCTGCTGTCCCAGGCGTGCGCGATGGTCGACGCCGCCTATACCGAGCTGTATGAGTTCCTGCGGCCGGGCGTCCGCGAGAACGAGTGCGTCGGGCTGGTCAGCAAGGTGCTCTACGACCTCGGCAGCGAGTACGTGGAGGGCGTCAACGCGATCTCCGGCGAGCGCTGCTCGCCGCACCCGCACGTGTACTCCGACCGGCTGATCCGGCCCGGCGATCCGGCGTTCTTCGACATCCTGCACAGCCACCTCGGCTACCGCACGTGCTACTACCGGACGTTCGCGGTCGGCAGCGCGTCGCGCGCCCAGCGCGACGCCTACGTCCGCTGCCGCGAGTACATGGACCAGGCGATCGCCCTGGTCAAGCCAGGCGCGACCACGGCCGACATCGTGTCCTGCTGGCCGCGGGCGGAAGAGTTCGGCTTCGCCAGCGAGATGGCCGCGTTCGCGCTGCAGTACGGCCACGGCGTCGGCCTGTCGATCTGGGAGAAGCCGATCTTCTCCCGGCTGGTGTCGCTGGATCACCCCGAGGTGCTGGCGGAGGGCATGGTGTTCGCGCTGGAGACCTACTGGCCGGCGTCCGACGGCTGGTCGGCGGCGCGGATCGAGGAAGAGGTGGTGGTCACCGCCGACGGCTGCGAGCTGATCACCAAGTTCCCGGCCGAGGAACTGCTGGTCGCGGGGCGCAAGTACTGGACCGCCGGCGGCGCGCTGGACACTCTGCGGGAGAGCCAGTCGCACCTGAACACCGCGGCGGGCCGGGGCGAGCAGCGGGTGCCCGTGACCGGCGCCGCCGCGGACGGCACTGCCGCGGACGGCACTGCTGCGGACGGCACTGCCGCAGATGGTGCCGCCGGGAGCGGGCAGTGACCGCCGGCGCCGACCAGGCGGCCGCCGCGGCGATCAGCGGCGACGACCTGCTGGCGCTGTATGAGCAGATGGCGGTGATCCGGCGGACCGAGAAGGCGGCGCACGACCTGTTCCTGGCCGGCCTGGTCAAGGGCACCACGCACCTGGCCGCCGGGCACGAGGCCGTCGCGGTGGGCGCCAGCGCCGGGCTGCGGCCCGACGACTACGTGTTCGCCACCTACCGGGGCCATCATCACGTGATGGCGCGCGGTGCCACCCCGGTCGAGTGCCTGGCCGAGCTGATGTCCAAGGCCACCGGCATCTGCCAGGCCAAGGGCGGCTCCATGCACCTGACCAAGGCCTCCCGCGGCATGCTCGGCTCGTACGCGATCGTCGGCGCGCACCTGCCGCTGGCGGCCGGCGCGGCATGGTCGGCCAAGCTGCGCGGCACCGGCCAGGTGGCGGTGGCGTTCTTCGGTGACGGCGCGACCAACATCGGCGCGTTCCACGAGGCGCTGAACCTGGCCGCGGTCTGGGCCCTGCCCGCGCTGTTCGTCTGCGAGAACAACCTGTACATGGAGTACACGCCGATCAGTTCGGTCACCGCGGTGCCGCACCCGGCCGCGGACCGTGCCCCCGCCTACGGCCTGCCCGCCGAGGTGGTCGACGGCAACGATGTGGTGGCGGTGGCGCAGGCGGTCGGCCGGGCCGCGGCCCGGGCCCGCGCCGGGGAGGGGCCGACCGTGCTGGAGGCGCTGACCTACCGGCATTTCGGGCACAGCCGCACCGACCCGGCCGCCTACCGGCCCGCTGAGGAGGTAGCGCACTGGCTGGCCCGTGACCCGCTCACCGTGGCCAGGGACCGGCTGGCCGGGCTCGGCGTCCCGGCGCATGCCGCCGACGAGGCCGACGAGCGGGCCGCGCGGCTGGTCGCCGAGGCGGTCGAGCAGGCTAAGCAGGCGCCGCCGGCGGACCCGGCACAGGCGCTGACGGACATGTGGGCGGACGGAGGCGCGGCGTGGCGGACATGATCACCTACCGGGAGGCTGTGGCCGAGGGAATCGCCCGCGAGCTGCGCCGCGATCCCGCCGTGGTCTGCCTGGGCGAGGACATCGGCGCGGCCGGCGGGGTGTTCAAGACCACCGCGGGGCTCTTCGGCGAATTCGGGCCCGGCCGGGTGTGGGACACCCCGATCTCCGAGCTGGCCATCGTGGGGATGGCGATGGGCGCCGCGATGACCGGCATGCGGCCGGTGGCCGAGATCATGTTCTCCGACTTCCTCGCCTGCTGCTGGGACTACCTGGCCAACGAGATCCCGAAGATGCGCTACATGACCGGCGGCCAGGTGACCGTGCCGCTGGTGGTCCGCACCGCCAACGGCGGCGGCCTCGGCTTCGGGGCGCAGCACTCGCAGGCGGTGGAGAACTGGGCGCTGGCCATCCCCGGGCTGAAGATCGTCGCCCCGTCGTCTCCGGCCGACGTGGTCGGGCTGATGGCCAGCGCGATCCGCAGTGACGACCCGGTGGTGTTCTTCGAGCACAAAGGGCTGTTCGCGAGCAAAGGGCCGGCCGCACCCGAGGGGCACGTGGTCGAGCTGGGCCAGGCGGCGATCGCCCGGCCGGGCAGCGACATCACCCTGGTCGCCCTGGCGGCCACCGTGCCGCTGGCACTGGCCGCCGCCGAGCGCCTCGCGGCCGACGGGGTGTCCGCCGAGGTCATCGACCTGCGCTGCCTGGTGCCGCTGGACATGCGGACCGTGCTGGAGTCGGTGAGCCGGACCTCCCGGCTGGTGGTCGTGGAGGAGAACCCCTACCAGGGCGGCTGGGGCGGCACGGTGGCCTCGATTGTCGCCGACGAGGGCTTCGAGCTGCTAGACGCGCCGATCCGGCGGGTCGCGGCCGCCTGCGTGCCGCTGCCGTTTGCCGACGTGCTGGAGGACCTGGTCATCCCCAGCGTCGACGGGGTGCTGGCCGCCGCCCGCGCGCTGGTCGCCTACTGAGCCGGGTCCGCCCGGCCGGGTCGGCTGTCCCCTCCGCCGTCCGGCCGGGCGGCGCCCCTGCTCGCGTCATCCGCCGCCAGGATCGGCGTGGTCGGCGAGGGCGGCCAGTGCCGGGCCGGTCAGCCGGTGCACGGTCCACTCGTCCATGCCGACCGCGCCCAGCGAGGTGTAGAAGCCGATCGCGGGGGCGTTCCAGTCCAGCACCCACCACTCCAGCCGGCCGTAGCCGCGCTCGACGCAGATCCGGGCCAGCTCGGCCAGCAGCGCCCGGCCCAGGCCGGAGCCGCGCAGCGCCGGGGTGACGTACAGGTCCTCCAGGTAGATCCCGTGAGTGCCCAGCCAGGTGGAGTAGTTCAGGAACCACAGGGCGAACCCGGCCACCTCCTGGCCTATCTCGGCTACGTGCGCGAACACGGTCGGCTGCGGGGCGAACAGCGCCGCAGCCAGCTGCTCGGCGGTTCCGGTCACCTGCTCCAGCGAGCGCTCGTACTCGGCAAGCTCGCGGATCAGCCGGTAGATCGCGGGCACGTCACCGGGCCGGGCGGGCCTGACAGCCGCGCCCGGCACCGGAGCGGGTGGCTGCATCATCAGGGCGGGCTCGCGTTCGTCTCGGCGGCTGGTATGGCCGGCTGGTCTGGCCGGCTGGTCCCGGCGGCCGAGCCCGGCGACCGAGCCCGGCGACCGAGCCCGGCGGCAGGGTGCAGCGGGCTCAGTCGGCGTCGGCCACGACCGAGCCGATCCGCTCGGCCAGCGTCCGGTCCCTGGCGTTCAGGACCAGCGCGTAGATCAGCGCGACGACGATGATAGCCAGCGAGATGTACGGGAACACGTCGAACGGGTGCGACTGCCCGGGCTTGACCAGCTCATACAGCGGGAACGCGATCGCAGCCACCCCGAGCACCGGCAGGATCAGGTGCAGGAGCACCGAGAACTGGTCCGGGTGGAACTTGCGGTAGTACACCGGCAGGGCCAGGTTCGTGGCCAGGTAGACGACCAGGATCGGGATCGTGCCCAGGGTCGCGGAGTCGCCGAAGTAGGTCACCGGGTTCAGGCCCCAGCCGAAGCCGTAGACCAGGCCGAGCGCCACCACCAGGAAGATCACGAACGCCACCCACGGGGTCCGGCTCCTGGCGGTGACCCGGCTGGTGAATGCCGGGAGCAGGCCTTCCCGGCCGGAGCTGAAGATCAGCCTGGCCTGCGAGTTCGTGGCCGCGATCAGCGAGCTCATGATCGAGGTGAAGCCGGCCACGTAGGCCAGGAAGCCGATGAACGCGCCCACGCCGAGCGCGACCGTGACAAACGGCACGCCCGCCGCCGCGCCGAGCTTGGCCGCGTCGTAGTGGTAGCCGACCACGGTGACGTAGGCGAACAGGATGTACGCCACCGCGATCGCGCCGATGGCCAGGAAGATAGCCCGGGGCACCTGACGGCGCGGGTTGTCGGTTTCCTCGGCCAGGGTGGCCGAGTTCTCCCAGCCGATGAACAGGTACACCGCGAGCGGGAACCCCAGGCCCAGGCCCTTGAAGCCGGAGGCCAGGTGCGACGGCTCGAACGGGGTGAGGTTCAGGCTGCCGCTGTCCTTGATCAGGATCCACACGCTGACCAGCAGCAGCAGCCCGATTTCGAAGGCGAACAGCGCGCCCGCCCATTTCGTCGACAGCGCCACCCCGCGCACCACAAGCGCGAACGCCGCCAGCGTCAGCACCGCGGTGAGCAGCTGCCAGGCGATGTGCACGTGCGCGTATTTCAGCAGGATGTCGGAGGTCCAGCCGCCGGCGATGGCCACGACCGAGGAAATGGCGATGATGTAGCCGACCGACATCGTGATCGCCGTTGTCAGCGCGGCCACCGGGCCGAAGCCCTTGCCGATGAACGTGATGAACGAGCCGGTGGACGGGATCGACCGGGTGAACTGGGCCACGGTGTTGCCGAGCAAGGCGATCGCGATGGCCGCCGCGATGATCGTCAGCGGTGAGGCCACGCCGGCGGTAAGGGCGATCAGCCCCATGCTGAAGTAAAAGCTCATGGCCGGGGCGATATTGGCCATCGTCGACGCGGTGATGTCGGTCAGGCCGAGCACGCCGCGGCTCAGCCGCTCGGGGCCCACGGGCGCGCTGACGGGGGCATCGGATGCGGTGGCCATTGAGCTACCTCCCGGCACAGAGGCCAATTTCTCTCACAGTAGGGCTTCGCGGCCCGGCGGTACATCCCCGTCGGCGGTGGCCGCCGAGCTGGATTCTGCGGCCGGCCGGTCAGCCGGGCGGCGGCCCTGCGGCAGGCGCTGCGGCGGCGGGCGCTAGCCGCGGGGCGGTCAGTCGCTGCCCTCCTCGAGCAGCAGGTGATAGCCGTTCGGGGTGCGGGCGTGCAGCACCCGGTACTGCCAGTCCTCGCCCGGCGTCATAAGCTCCTCCCGGTAGGGGACGCCGGCCTCGGCGAGCTGCTTCTTCGCCGTCTCGATGTCGGAGACTCCGAATTGCCAGGTGAGCACCCGGTCGGGGCCGCTGGTGGAAAAGCCGTCCCGCCATTCGATGCCGAACTCGACCGGGCCATGGCCCAGGGCCACGAAGTACGGGTACTCCGGTCCCTCGTAGGTGACATGGAAGCCCAGGCGGATATAGAAATCTCGCTCGGCCTGCAGGTCGCGAACGAAGAGAATCGGAATGATCCGGCTGAACAATGCCGCCATAGCCGGACATGGTAGCGATTGGCGCTGGCTTAGGGTGGCCGGGTGGACACACAGTCAGCTAACGATCCGGATGCTCCGGGCCAGCCGCCCGGCGCATCCCCCGGCCGCGAGGGGGCCGCAGCGGGCGCAGCGGCCGGCCAGACTGCCCCGGCGCCGGTCGGTGTTGCGGTCTGCCAGCTGGACCTGGCAATCGGCGAGGTGGCGCGCAACCGGCAGGCGGCCGAGCAGGCGGTCCGCGACGCGGCCACCCGCGGCGCCCGGGTGGTGGTGCTGCCGGAGCTGGTGCCCTGCGGGTACGTGTTCCGGGACGCGGCCGAGGCGCGGTCGCTGGCCGAGCCTGCCAGCGGTCCGACGGTCAGCGGCTGGGCGGAGCTGGCCGGTGAGCTCGGGCTGGTGATCGTCGGCGGTATCGCCGAGCTCGGCGCCGGCGGCGCGGTCTACAACAGCGCGGTGCTGGCCGACCCCGGCGGGGTCCGCGCCGTCTACCGCAAGGCGCACCTGTGGGACGCCGAGCCCGGGTTCTTCACGCCCGGCAGCGCGCCGCCGCCGGTCGTGCCGACCGAGCACGGCCGGATCGCCGTGATGATCTGCTATGACGCCGAGTTCCCCGAGTGGGTGCGGATCCCGGCGCTGGCCGGCGCCGACCTGCTCGCCGTGCCCACCAACTGGCCCGCCGAGCCGGTCCCGCCGGGGGAGCGGCCGATGGTCGTGGTCAGCGTCCAGGCCGCTGCGTTCGCCAACCGGATGTTCGTCGCGGCGGCCTGCCGGTGCGGCCCCGAGCGCGGGGTGCGCTGGACCGGCGGCAGCGTGATCGCCGGGCCTGACGGCTACCCGCTGGCCGGGCCGGCCGGCGAGGACGCCGTCATCCTGACCGCGCAGTGCCAGCTGAGCCAGGCCCGCAGCAAGGCCACCAGCGCGCGCAACGACGCGCATGCCGACCGGCGGCCGTCGCTGTACGCAGGACTGTCGGGCATCTGACAGGCCTGCGCGCCGGGCGCGGGCGGGTGGTTTACGCTCGGGGGCATGGCGTCGCTGCACCTCCGGCCCCCGCTGGGCTTCATCCCGAGCCCGCCGGCGAGCGGATTCCACCTCGGGCCGCTAGACGTGCACTTCTACGGGCTGATGTACGTCGTGGGCATCACCCTGGCGATCATCATCACCCGGCGCCGGTGGCGCGCGGTTGGCGGCGACCCGGCGCTGGTCGGCGACGTCGCCACCTGGGCCGTCCCGGCGGGCATCATCGGCGGCCGGCTGTACTTCGACATCACTACCCCGGCCCAGATCACCCCGCACGCCTGGTGGGGGGTGTTCGCCGTGTGGAACGGCGGCCTGGGCATCTGGGGCGGCGTGCTGGGCGGCGCCCTGGCGGGGATCTGGCGGGTGCGCCGGGCGGGCGCGGCTACCGGCGCGTTCGCCAACGCGGTCGCCCCTGCGCTGCTGGTCGCCCAGGCCATCGGCCGGATCGGCAATTACTTCAACCAGGAGTTGTACGGCAAGCCCAGCCGGCTGCCCTGGGCGGTGGAGATCTCGCCCGCGCACCGGGCCGGGCTGTCGCCCGCGCTGGCCGCGCACAGCACCTTCCAGCCCTCGTTCCTGTACGAGCTGATCTTCGACCTGGCCTTCGCCGCCGTGCTGGTGTGGCTGGGGCATCACCGCCGCATCCGGCCCTGGGGCCTGTTCGCGCTGTACGTGGCCGGGTACTCGGCCTACCGGATCTTCGAGGAGACGATCCGGATCGACTACTCCGTGCACATCCTGGGGCTGCGGCTGAACTTCTACATCGCGATCATCGGCACGCTGGCGGGGCTGGCCTGGTTTGCCGCCGTCCAGCGCAAGCCGATGCCGGAAGCGGCGGCCGGCCGGGGCGCCGCCGCCGCGGATGCCGCGGCCGCCGATGCCGTCACCGGGGACGGCCCAGCCGCAGAAGGCGAGGCTGCAGACAGCGCCGCCGGGACGAGCGCCGCCGGGACGAGCGCCGCCGGGACGAGCGCCGCCGCGGGCTCGGGCCGGGCCGAGGGCGAGGGCGAGGTGGCCGGCACGGCGGATGCCGGCGCATCCATCAGGACGGGCCCGGCCGAGGGCTAGAAGCCACCGCAGCCGCCGGGCCTGCCCCGGAAAATCGATCGACGGGCGGCCGCTCCCGCGACAGTATGGGCCGGCGATGAGCGGCGGCCCGGGGGACGACAGCAGCACTGGTGATGGCGCGAGCCCGGGTACAGCCGCGAGTCCGGGCGCCGGCCAGAGCGGGGGCACAGCCCGACTGCTGAGATGGGCCGCCAGGCTGCGCCCGGACCTGGCGCCGCTGCGGCATTCCCGGGACTTCCGCTGGCTGTACGCCGCTCAGGGTGCGTCGTTCGCCGGCAGCATGATCAGCTACGTGGCCCAGCCGTACCAGGCCTATCGGCTCACGGGTTCCTCCCTGATCGTCGGCCTGCTCAGCTGCGCTGAGCTCGTGCCGCTGGTGGCCGCGGCGCTGGCCGGCGGCGTGCTGGCGGACGTGGTGGACCGGCGGCTGCTGCTGCGCGCCACCCAGGCGGGCGGCTGCCTGGTCGCGGCGGCCCTGGCGATGAACGCCATGGCCTGGCACGAGCTCTGGCTGCTGTTCGCGCTCAGCGTTCTGTCCGCCGGGCTGTACGGGCTGCAGCGGCCCTCGCAGGACGCGCTGGTGCCGGCCCTGGTCGCCCGGGCCGACCTGCCAGCCGCGGCGGTGCTGACCGGGCTGCTGGGCAATGCCGGGCAGGTGCTCGGCCCGCTGCTCGGCGGCACGCTGATCGCGGCGGCCGGGCTGGCCGCCGCGTACTGGGCGGACGCGGCCTGCTGCGTCCTGGCCGGGCTCGCCTTCGGGCTGCTGTCCGCGGTTCCGTGCCCGGCTGCGGGGGACGGGCTGGATCCGGACGGTCCGGGCGGGCGGGCTGGGGTGGGCGGGCAGGGCAGGGTGGGCGGGCAGGGCAGGGTGGGCGGGCTAAAGGAGAGCCTGCGCTACGCGCGCAGTCGGCCCGAGCTGATCGGGACCTACCTCGTCGACATGGGGGCGATGTTCTTCGGCGCGCCGTTCGCGCTGTTCCCCGCCTACGCGGCCGGGGTCGGCGGCCCGGCCGTGCTCGGGCTGCTGTACGCGGCACCGGGGGCAGGCGCGATCGCTGTCAGCCTGACCGGCGGCTGGGCCCGGCACGTGCGCAGGCACGGCCGGGCCATCGTGCTGGCGGTCTGCGGCTGGGGCGCGGCGATCGCCGCGTTCGGGCTGGCCCCCAGCCTGGGCTGGGCGGTGGCCGCGCTGGCCGCGGCGGGCGCGGCGGACATGGTCAGCGGGCTGTTCCGGATGACGTTGTGGAACCAGACGATCCCCGCGCGGCTGCGCGGCCGGCTGGCCGGGCTGGAGATGATCAGCTACACCACCGGCGAGCCGCTGGGCAACCTGGAAGGCGGGCTGGCCGCCGCGGTGACCGGCTCGGTGCGGGTGGCGATCGTCTCCGGCGGCGTGCTGTGCCTGGCCGGGGCGGCCGCGGTGACCGCGGCCCTGCCGGCCCTGTGGCGCTACGACGCCGAACGGCACTCGGCGGCTGGTGCGGGGGAACCCGCGGCGCAGATCAGCCAGCCGGCGCTGGCGGCCGCCGGCGAGCCGGCCGCCGATCCCCGCCTGGCCGGCCCGGAACCGGCGGGCCCGGCCCGGAACCGGCGGGCCCGGCTCAGGACCTGGCCTGATGACGGCCGTGCCGCTGCAGCCAGCGCCCGGAGGACCAGGCTGGACTAGGCCCACCCGCGGCGCCGCCTGCGGGCGGGGCAAGGTGCAGCCCGGTGAGACTAGCTGGCTGCGCCGACCGGCTGCGAGCCCGGCTGCCGGGCGGCCTGCTCGCGCCACCAGTCCTGGCCGGCCTGCGGCAGCATGTAGATCGGGTCGTAGTACTCGTACTGGCGCTCCAGCGCGAACGCGTCGTCAGCCTCCACGGCGGTCCGGTAGTTCTTGGTCCAGTACGAGATGCCCAGCTCCCGGTCGTACCGGGCGACCTGGTGCACCCAGCGCTTGCCGACGTAGGGTACGTCGCAGATCACCCGCGGCGTGGCGAACCCGGGCAGGTAGCCCATGATGTCGTGCTGCAGCTCCTGGGCTTCCGCCAGCGACAGCCGCCAGTGCTCGCTGTTGGGGATCATGTCGCACATGTAGAAGTAGTAGGGCATGATCTTGGCCTCGTCGAGCAGGGCGAAGCACAGGTCGAGCATGGCCGTGGCGCTGTCGTTGACCCCGCGCAGCAGCACGCCCTGGTTGCGCACGTCCCGGATGCCGGTCTCCAGCATGGCCTTGGCCGCCTTGGCGACCAGCGGGGTCACCGACTGGGCCGAGTTCACGTGGGTGTGGATGGCGATGTTCACGTCCCGCTGCCGGGCGGTCGTCGCCAGCCGCTCCATCCCGGCCCGCACCTCGTCGCTGAGCCAGTACTGCGGCAGGCCCATCAGCGCCTTGGTGGCCAGCCGGATGTCGCGGACGGTGGGCACCTCCATTAGGCCGGCCACGAACGCCTCAAGCCGCGGCCACGGCAGGTTGGCGACGTCGCCGCCGGAGACCACCACGTCACGGACGCCGGGGTTGGCCTTCAGGTAGTCCAGCATCGCGCCCAGCCGGTCGTCGCGGGCCTGGCCGAACTTGTGCTTGTCCACCACCGGGGTCGGGTTGCCGACCAGGTCCATCCGGGTGCAGTGCCCGCAGTACTGCGGGCAGGTGGGCAGCACCTCCGCCAGCACCTTGGTGGGGTAGCGGTGCGTCAGCCCCTCCACGGCCCACATCTCGGCCTCGTGCAGCGAGTCCCGGGAGGCCTTCGGGTGCGACGGCCAGTCGGCGCGCCGGTCGCTGAAGACCGGGATCATGTAGCGGCGCACCGGGTCGGCGTAGAACGCGTCGGTGAAGCCGCGGTCGCCGGCCGCGACCTGCGGGGCCATCGTGCTGAGCATCTGCGGCGGCACCAGCATCGACATCGTGGCCCGCTGGGCCTGGTCGCGCTCCAGATCGGCGTAGAAGATCTCGGCCAGCCCCGGGCCGACGAGCTGGCGCAGCTGGCGGATGTTCTTGACGCAGTGCGCCCGCTGCCACTGCGGCGACGCCCACTGCTCTGGCGTGACGTCCGCCCAGCCGGGCAGGCGCCGCCAGTCCGGCTCGGCGAGTTCCCGGCGCCGGTACGCGTACGGCTGGTCGATCATGACGACACCTGCCCCTCATCGGCTGGCAACTGCTGCGGGCTATCTCCTTGTGCGGCCGAGCTGCTGCACGGCTGACTCCGGTCTAGCGTAAACAGGATGATACGCTGTAGCATCCGTAGAATACGCAAGAACTTCCCGTCTGTATAGTCACAGACGGGAGATATCACCGAATCGAGCGGTCAGCCTATGAGGCGGAGGCGCCGCAGCAAACCTCGTGAGCAAGGAATGAACGCGTGAGCAGAGCCAGCACAGCCCAGCACGCCGATCATCGCCAGCACCCTCGCCCCGGCGGCTCGCCGCTGGGCCTGCACCGGGTGCTTGAGCCAGCCGGCGTGCTGCCGCAGGCCGCCGCCCGGCTGGACGCCAGCCCGCAGATCTGGCCGGACGAGGCGCGGGTCGCGGTGCAGCGGCTCAACCTGGACGCCGCGTCGTTCCGCCAGCTGCGCGAGTCCGCCGGCGGCAGCCCGGCGGTGATGCGGGCCGCGGTGCTGGACATCGTGGCCCGCCGCGGCAAGATGCAGAACCCGGTCACCGGCTCAGGCGGCATGCTGACCGGCATCGTCGACGAGGTGGGCCCGGACTCGCCGCTGGGCCTGCGGCCCGGCGAGCGGATCGCCACGCTGGTCTCGCTCAGCCTGACCCCGCTGGTCATCACCGACGGGCTGGCCGGCTGGGACGGTGCCAGCGAGCAGGTGCCGTGCGCCGGGCACGCGATCTTGTTCGGCCGGTCGATCGCTGCGGTGCTGCCCGGCGACCTGCCCGCACCGCTGTCACTGGCCGTGCTGGACGTCTGCGGTGCTCCGGCGCTCACCTACCGGGTCGTCAGCGATACCGCCGCCCGGCTGGCCGCAGCCGCCGCGGCCGGCGCGGCCGGGGCAGGCCTATCGGCCGGCCCCGGGCTGGTCGTCGCCGTGCTCGGCGCGGCGGGCAAGAGCGGCTCGCTCGCCGCGGCCGCCGCCCGCCGGGCGGGCGCCGGCCGGGTCATCGGCGTGGTCCCGCACGAGGCCGAGGCGGCGCTGCTGCGAGCGGCCCGCGGAGCCGGCGGCCGGGCGGCCCTGGCCGACGAGGTGGTCATCGCCGACGCCCGCGACCCAGTCACGGTCGCCGCCGCCGTGCAGCGGGCCGGCGGCCCGGCCGACGTGACAGTCGTCTGCGTCGACGTGCCCGGCTGCGAGGGCGGGGCGATCCTGGCCACCGCCCAGGGCGGCACGGTGATCTTCTTCTCGATGGCCACGTCGTTCACCGCCGCGGCGCTCGGCGCCGAGGGCGCGGCGGCCGACGTCACGATGCTGGTCGGCAACGGGTATGTACCGGGGCATGCGCAGCTCGCCCTGGACCTGATCCGGGACGAGCCGGGCGTGCGGGGCCTCTTCGAGCGCCGCGTCGAGGAGGAACCGGGCCGCGCCGCCGCGACCGATCAGGACCCGCAGGCCGTCAGGCCGTCAGCCGGCCGAGGGGAGCAGGAACGATGACAGCAGCGGTCACGGCCGTCCGCAGGCTCGGCCTCGACCCGGCGACCGTGCGCGAGGCCAGGGAACTGGCCCGCCGGGCCGGGCAGCCGATCGTGGACATGGCCAGGACGCACACCACCGTGTCGGTCGAGCGCGCGGTGCTGCGGCTGGCCGGCCTGCACGGCGCCGACGCCGACGGGATGCCGTGGGTGAACCGGCTGGCCGACGCGGTCCGCACCGACGCCGGCCTGGAGCACGGGGTGGCGCTGCCCGCCTGGGACGCGCTGCTGGCCGGCGGGTACCCCAGCCTGGCCGCGCTGGCGCAGGACGCCGCGGACGGGCGCGTGCAGTTCCGCATCCCGTCCGGTGCGGCCGCGGCCGCCGCCCGGGCAGCCGCCTGCGCCGCGCTGGCCGACGGGATCGGGGTGATCGACGCGCAGCGGGCCCGCCGGGACCAGATGATCGCTCAGACCGGCGAGCCGGACATGCCGTGGATCTACCTGATCGTCGCGACCGGCGACATCCACGAGGACATCCCGCAGGCGCAGGCGGCCGCCCGGGAGGGCGCCGACGTCATCGCCGTGATCCGCTCCACGGGCCAGTCGCTGCTGGACTACGTGCCTGAAGGCGCCACCCGGGAAGGCTTCGCCGGCACCTACGCGACGCAGGAGAACTTCCGGCTGATGCGCGCCGCGCTCGACGACGTCTCCCGCGAGCTCGGCCGCTACGTGCGGCTGACCAACTACGCCTCCGGGCTGTGCATGCCCGAGATCGCGGCGCTGGCCGGCCGGGAGCGGCTGGACATGATGCTCAACGACTGCATGTACGGCATCATCTTCCGCGACATCAACCCCCGGCGCACCTTCATCGACCAGCGGTTCTCCCGGCAGGTCCACGCCCGCGCCGGCATCGTCATCAACACCGGCGAGGACAACTACCTGACCACCGCCGACGCCGTCGACGCGGCGCACACGGTCGTCGTCAGCCAGCTGCTCAACGAGTTCTTCGCCAAGGAGGCCGGCCTGGCCGACGGCCAGCTCGGCCTCGGCCACGCCTTCGAGATCAACCCGGCGGTGCCGGACTCGTTCCTGCTGGAGCTGGCGCACGCCCAGCTGGTCCGCGAGCTGTTCCCGGACGCGCCGCTGAAGTACATGCCGCCGACCAAGCACATGACCGGGAACGTGTTCGCCGGCTACCTGCTGGACGCGTTCTTCAACTTGTGCGGGGTCATGACCGGCCAGTCGATCCTGCTGGTCGGCATGATGACCGAGGGCATCCACACCCCGTTCCTGTCCGACCGTGACCTTGCGCTGGAGAACGTGCGCTACGTCAAGACCGCGGCGGGCCACCTAAGCGACAGCTTCGCCCCGGTGCCCGGCGGCTTCATCGACCAGCGGGCCCGCCAGGTCCTGGGCGAGTCGGTGGACCTGCTGCGGCGCATCTGCGCCGACGGCCTGCTGAACGCGATCGCCGACGGCACCTTCGGCATCACCCGGCGCCCGGCCGACGGGGGCCGCGGCCTGGACGGGGTCATCGAGAAGGCCGACGGCTACCTCAACCCCGCGACGGAGATCCTCGAGGCCGGCCCGCCGGTCCCCGCGCCCGGCCCGGCGGTCCTGGCGCCCGGCCCGGAAGCCGCCCCCCGCGTCACGATCGGAGCCCAGCAGTGACCGCGCAGTCAGCCACGAGCAGCCAGCCGGAGGCCGGGCAGGTTATCCGGCCCTACGGCGACACCACCGGCGACGGTCAGGTGCAGGTGTCGTTCACCCTGCCGGTGCCGTTCGGCACAGCCGGCGAGCGCGGCCGGGCCGAGGGCGCCGCGCTGCAGCTGGCCGCCAAGATGGGACTCGACCCGGCGATGGTGGTGCACGCCAAGGGCATCGGGCCGGACTTCACGTTCTGCATCGTCTACGGCCGGGTCTCGCACCTCATCGACCTGTCCCAGATCGCCGTGGCCGAGCGGGAGTTCCCGCTGCTGTCAGCCGCCGAGGTCAACATGCGGATCCGCACCGGCCTCGGCCGCAAGCTGGTCGTGGTCGGCGCCTGCATCGGCCACGACGCGCACACCGTCGGCATCGACGCGATCCTCAACGTGAAGGGGCACGCGGGGGAGAAGGGCCTGGAGTACTACCGGGAGATCAAGGTGGCCAACATGGGCTCGCAGGTAGCCGTGCCCGACCTGGTCGCCCGCGCGGCCGCCGAGGGCGCCGACGCAGTCCTGGTCAGCCAGGTGGTGACCCAGCGGGACGCGCACCTGTCCGGCGCCCGCGAGCTGGCCGACGCGTTCGCCAGCGTGCCGTCCCGGCCGCTGCTGGTGGTCGGCGGGCCCCGGTTCGATCCGTCGATGGCCGCCGGGCTCGGCGTGGACAAGATCTTCTCGCGCGGCACCACGCCGCGCGAGGTCGCCAGCTACCTGGTGCACGCGCTGACCGGCGAAGAGCCGGCGGGCGAGGCCGGCGCCGACGGCGCAGCGGCGCAGCAGCCTGCTGCCGGCGCATTCGCCGGGCAGCCGGGAGCGAGCGCATGAGCACCGCGCCCGCGGCAGACCCGCGCGTCGGCCTGACCGTGACCCACCGCCGCTACATCCCCTACAGCCACGCCCACTACGGCGGGAACCTGGTCGACGGCGCGTACGTGCTCGGGCTGTTCGGCGACGTGGCCACCGAGGCGTCGATCCGCGCTGACGGCGACGAGGGCCTGTTCGCGTCCTACTCCGACGTCCAGTTCCGCGCGCCGGTGCTGGCCGGTGACATCATCGAGGTCACCGCCACGATTACCGGGGTCGGCCGCCGCAGCCGGGCGATGTCGTTCACGGCCGTGGTGGTCTGCCGCGCAGATCCCGCCGCCGGCCCGTCCGCCGCCCGGGTCCTGGACGACCCAGTCACGGCAGTCACCGCAGCAGGCACCGTCGTCGCGCCCGCCTCCTAGCCGGCAGCGGCGGCCGCGCACGCACCTACGCCGGCGAGGACGACTGCGGCACCGAGCAACGCCAGCAACGAGACCACGATTGTGCTGTCGGACGGGAAGACCCGCGACGCGGCCCGCACCGGCTGCCCTGCATCCCTTCAGCGGTGGGTCCAGCGCCAGGAAAATAGTGGTGGGCCACCGCCAGCTGCTAGTGGCGATGGCCCACCGAGAACCGCGGCCGCGGCCCGCGCTCAGTCCGAGCCGAACTTCTTGATCTCCTCGAACTCAAGCTCGGTCAGCTCACGCGGCACGTCGTCCTTCTCCACCTTCACCCGCTGCACGTGGTGGCGGATATCCTCCACGATCTCGGGGTTGGCCAGCGTCGTGACGTCGCCGGTGTCGGCGAAGTTGGAGATGGCCGCGATGACCCGGCGCATGATCTTGCCGGACCGGGTCTTGGGCATGTCGGGCACGATCCAGACGTTCTTCGGCTTGGCGATCTTGCCGATTTCGATCTCGATCGTCCGGCTGACCTTGGCCTCGATCTCCGGGCTGGGGTCGATGCCCGGCTTGAGCGAGACGTAGATCTCCACCACCCGGCCGCGGATGTCGTCGACCACCGGCACGGCCGCTGCCTCGGCCACCTCGGGCACGGTCAGCGCCGCCGACTCGAGTTCCTTGGTGCCGAGCCGGTGCCCGGCAACGTTGATCACGTCGTCGATGCGGCCCAGGATCCGGAGGTACCCGTCGGCCGCCATCACCGCGCCGTCGCCGCACATGAACGGCCAGTCGTTCCAGTCCTTGCTGTCCGGGTCCTTGTTGTACTTGCTGTAGTAGACGTCGATGTAGCGCTCTGGCTGGCCCCAGATCGTCTGCATGATCCCCGGCCACGGGTTGCGGATGCACACCCGGCCCGCGTTGCCGCTGCCGGCCGGGATCTCGGTTCCGTCCTCGTCGTAGATGATCGGGAAGATACCGAGCACGCCCGGGCCGCAGCTGCCGGGCTTCATCGGCTGCAGGCCCGGCAGCGTGCTGCCGAGGAAGCCGCCGGTCTCGGTCATCCACCAGGTATCGGTGATGGCCGCCTGGCCCTTGCCGACCTCGGAATGGTACCAGCGCCACACCTCGGGCTCGATCGGCTCGCCGACCGTGGTCATGGTCTTGAAGTGGTAGTTGTACTTCTTCGGCTCTTCCGGCCCGACCTTGCGCAGCATCCGGATCGCGGTCGGCGATGTGTGGAAGATACTGACCCCGAGCTGCTCGGCGACCCGCCACGGCCGCCCGGCGTCCGGGTAGTTCGGCGTGCCCTCGAAGATCACCGTCGTTCCGCCCAGGGCCAGCGGCCCGTACACGATGTAGGAGTGGCCGGTGATCCAGCCGATGTCGGCCATGCACCAGTACACGTCGTCGGGGTGGATGTCCTGGTAGTACTTCGAGGTGCCGGCCACGTAGGACAGGTAGCCACCGGTGCTGTGCACGGAGCCCTTCGGCCGGCCGGTGGTGCCGCTGGTGTACATCAGGAACAGCGGCGCCTCGGCGGGCATCGACACCGGGTCCACGATCGCCCCGGCGTGCCGGGCGAGCAGATCGTCGACGAAGACGTCCCGGCCGTCGGCCATCGGCGTCTGCGACCCGTACTTGCCCGGGTAGCGGCGCCAGACCACGACCTTGTCGACTTCCTGGCCCTGCTTGGTGGCTTCCTCCAGCGCCTCGTCGGCCTTGACCTTGTGGTCGATGAGCTGGCCGCTGCGCCAGTAGCTGTCCGACGTGATCAGCACGCGGCTGCCGGAGTCGGCGATGCGGGTGCCGCACGCGTTGCCGGAGAAGCCGCCGAACACCTCGGAGTGGATCACGCCGAGCCGGGCGCAGGCCAGCATCGTCACCGGCAGTTCGGGAACCATCGGCATGTGCAGCGTGACCCGGTCGCCGGCCTTCAGCCCCAGGTCGTCGCGCAGGACCGCGGCGAACTCATTGACCTGCCGCAGCAGGTCGGAATAGCTGATGTGCCGGTAGCCCTCGTCCTCCGGCTCGCCCACAAAGATGATCGCGGTCTTGTCCGGGGTAGCCTGCGCGTGCCGGTCCACGCAGTTGTAGGAAGCATTCAGGCGGCCGCCGGCAAACCATTTCCAGAATGGCGGGTTGCTGGAATCCAGCACCGTGTCCCACTTCTTGTCCCAGCTGAGCAGGTCGGCGTACTCGGTGAAGCAGTCGGGGAAGTTCTCCAGGCTGAACCGGTCCAGGATGGCCGGGTCCTGTGCATAGGCCTGGCTGACGAATGCTGGCGGCGGCTCGTAGAGCTCCTCCTCCTTCCAGTGCACGGCGATCTGTGCCTCAGACTTGAACACAGGGCTTTCTGTCATTTACTCGTCCTCCAGCCGGAAGATGATTCCGCCATAGCGGATGGATGCGCCCGCCAGGCCGCACCTGGCGGAAGGCGGTTCTCCTCAGCAGCCTTGCGGCCACGACGTCCGGCGGGCGGATGACTGTGACCGCCTGCCAGGGCTGCGCGAGCCCGGGCAGACGAGAACAGCGGCGGTCGCATGCTGTACGCCAGCGATCTCGCCATGCCGCCCCTCACGTGCTGGGAGAGATTGATCAATCGTAACGTCGGCGGGCATCCGGGAACAGGCCCGTCATGGGCAGGTTCCGGCTGGCCGGACGGGCAGGTCACGGCTGGCCAAGCGGGCAGGTGACGGCTGGCCAGACCAGGTTGACAATCCGGTGATCGGCGGTAGGTTGCTGGCCAGCCCAGTACCGGGCCAGCCGGTCGGGGCGGTTAGCCGGCCCCCGCCCGCTGCGCCAGTAAGCGGGCCCTGTGCCCGTTTCCTGCCAGGCGCAGGCGGGAAGGGGGGCTGCTCCTCAGGCCCCGGCTGGACGGGGGTTTGGACCCGGCAGCGGCCTGGGCACCCAGTAGACAACGGAGGGCGAGCCTGTTGCCGGCGGGACGCGCTCCGGTCCGAAGGGAAGCCCGGGCCCTCATCCCTTTCCGGGTCCGGTGAGTCAGCCGGATCGACTACCCTAGGCTCGGCGGCGGAGCCAGTCGGCGTGCCCGAGCACCCCGGCGGGCATGACCGGCCCGCATGCCGGCCAGTCGGGCCGGCCAGCCGGGCCGGACAGCACGGCAGGCTCGCGCCCGGCACCTGGAGTTAGCCGGATTGCCTGGGCGGGGCCGCCGCGAAGCACTGCCGACCAGTATGGTAGGAATTTGGCTGGCTGCGATTGCGCCGTTGGCGTCCCGGCAGCCTGCCGCCCCGCGGATCCCCGGCCTGAGGCAGGAACTAGTGACGTCAGATAACCGGCCCCCCGGCCCGCTCGGCAAGGTGGTCGTGATCATCCCGACCTACAACGAGCGGGAGAACCTGGAGCAGATCGCCGCGCGGGTGCACGGATCCGTGCCCGGCGCTGACATTCTCGTCGTCGACGACAACAGCCCCGACGGGACCGGGGACCTGGCCGACAAGCTCGCCTCCAACGAATCGCGCATCCACGTGCTGCACCGCCAGGGCAAGAACGGCCTCGGATCGGCGTACATCGCCGGCTTCGGCTGGGGCCTGGAGCACGGGTACGGCACCATGGTCGAGATGGACGCCGACGGATCGCATCAGCCCGAGGAGCTGCCCGAGCTGCTGGCCGCCCTGGGGCAGGGCGCCGACCTGGTGATCGGCTCGCGCTGGGTACCCGGAGGCAGCGTGAGCAACTGGCCGAAGTCCCGGGAGTTGCTGTCCCGCGGCGCCAACCTCTACACCCGGCTCATGCTCGGCATGGCCGTCCGGGACGCGACGGGCGGGTTCCGCGCGTACCGGGCGGCGACGCTGCGCGCTATCGCCCTGGACCAGGTGCTCTCCCAGGGATACTGCTTCCAGGTCGACCTGACGCTGCGCACGGTGCAGGCCGGGCTGACCGTCGTCGAGGTGCCGATCAGCTTCACCGAGCGCACCCGCGGTGCCAGCAAGATGAGCCGGGCCGTCATTGGCGAGGCGCTGCTGCGCGTCACCCAGTGGGGCCTGGCCCGGCGGCTGGGCCTGAGCCGGCGCCGCACCGGCGGCCGGTAGCCGCTGCCGGCTAGCGGAGCACGGCAAAGAGCCGCCCGGCACCCATCGGAACCCGGCGGCTCTGCCTGTCTCCTGCGCTGCCTGTCTCCTGCGCTGCCTGCTCCCGGCCCGCTACGCGCTCTTGCGCTGGCCAGGCGAGCCTGGCTGCGCGCCGCCGTCGCGCTGGCCGCGGATCACCGCGAGCCGCTCGGCCAGGACTTCTTCCAGGTCGGCAACGCTGCGGCGCTCCATCAGCATGTCCCAGTGGCTGCGCGGCGGCTTGGCCTTCTTGGGCGCTGGCAGGTCCCCGGCCGTAGTACGGGCGGTCGCGCCGCAGACGCGGCATTCCCAGTTGACCGGAATCTCGGCCTCTGCCGCGAACGGAACCGTGAACTCGTGGCCCTTCGGGCAGACGAAAGCAACGTCCTGACGCGGTGCCAGATCGGTGTTACGGTCATTCTCATAGCTCGTAGCTCCGAGGCGGGTGCCGCGAAGCGCGCGCTCAGCCATATGTCTGCTGCCTCCCTGGCGCTCATCCGTCCTAGTGACAACGGTGAGGATGCAGTCAGGATTCCCCCCGGCCGGTATTCCAACCCCGACTGGCGCGGTCAGATGCCGAAAACGGGCGGAAACCCACTTGCCGGGCCGGCTGCCCGCCGCCTGGGAGCCTGCCCTGAACGCTAGCTCGCGACCTGCGGGTGCCACTGGCCGCGGGCGGTGAGCACGTCCCGCAGCAGTTCGGTGTTGTCCGTCATGATCCCGTCCGCGCCCAGGTCCAGCAGCCTGCTCATCTGCCCGGCGTCGTTCACGGTCCACACGTGCACGTGCAGCCCGGCCGCGTGCGCCCGGCGGATGAACCCGGCGGTGGCCAGCCGGACCGGGATCTGCGCGCACCGAACCCCGGCCCGGCGCAGCGGCCCGGACAGCAGCGCAGCCGGGCACCCGGCCCGGATGGCCCCGACGGCGGCGGGGGTCGTCGCCGTGCACACCGGGCGGCTCATGGCCCGCCGGGCCGCCGCCAGTCGCCGCCCGGAGAATGAGACCACGCATACCCGGTCCCAGGCCGCTGCCCGGCGCACGACCTCGGCCAGCGGCGCGGCGGCGTGCTTGTCCTTCACGTCGATGTTGAACCGTGCCTGCGGCCAGGCGGCCAGCAGCTCGGCCAGCAGCGGGATCGGCTCGGTGCCGCCGATCCGGGCCGCGGCGACCTCGCGGTAGGGGAGCGCGGAGATCGGGCCGGCGGCGTCGGTCGCCCGGTCGAGGGTCTTGTCGTGGAAGGCGACCAGCACCCCGTCGGCCGTCGCGTGCACGTCCGTCTCCAGGTAGGCGTAGCCCAGGCCGATCGCGTGCTCAAAGGCCGGCCAGGAGTTCTCCGGGAAGTGCCCGGCCCCGCCGCGGTGGGCGAACGCGAGCGGGCGCGGGT
This sequence comes from Streptosporangiaceae bacterium, assembly GCA_052143655.1. Taxonomy (GTDB): domain Bacteria; phylum Actinomycetota; class Actinomycetes; order Streptosporangiales; family Streptosporangiaceae; genus CAVSUR01. The sequence continues at coordinate 44,188 of JBKQSL010000309.1, forward strand.
GATCGAGATAACCGGCTGGCACGGCCCCAGTATGCAGAACAAGGGTGAACGACCGGCAGCACGCCAGGCGGCGCGCCGGCGCCGGGGCGGCTACCGCGCCGGGGCGGCTGCGGCGCCGGCCGGGCTGGGGCGCCGGCGCGCGTCGCGGTGAGCGCGGCCCGGCAGGGGTGACCGCCGGGGAAGCCCGCCGCCTAGCAGCCGCCCGGGCCGGGTCCGTCCGCCTCGGGCCCGCTCATCCCGCTCATCCCGCCCGTCCCGGGCGGCCCGGCCCATTCCCGGCGGCGAGCCTCGGCCAGCACGACCGCGGCAGCCGCCGCGACGTTCAGCGAGCCGACCTTCCCAGGCTGCGGGATGTAGGCCACGGCGTCGGCGGCGGCCAGCAGGGCCGGCGAGCAGCCGCGTTCCTCGTTGCCGAGGGCCAGGCACACATCGCCCGCCAGCGGGGCCTCGTGCAGCGGGACCGCCCCGGCGGCAAGCTCGATCGCGATGATCGCCAGCCCAGCGGCCCGGGCCGCGGCGGCCGCCGCGGCCACGTCGGGCACGAGCTCGATGTCCAGGTAGCGCTCCGTGCCGAGCGCGGTCTTGCGGGCCGACGGGTGCGCCGGGACCGCGCAGCTGCCGGTCAGCCACACCGGTCCCGCCCCGAACGCGGCCGCGGTCCGGATGATCGCCCCCAGGTTGAACGGCTGGCTGACCGACTCCAGCAGCAGGCCCAGCCGGGCCGTGGTCAGCCGCCGCCACTGCCGGTTGAGCCGCTTGACGTCCGTCGGGCCGAGCTGGCGCCGCCCGCCGGGCGCCGCCGCCGGGCCGGTCACCGGCCGACTCGCAGCAGGCGGTAGCCGCCGCGGGCGGCAGCCCGCTCAGTAGCCCAGCCGTCCCCGGCCAGCCAGCGCTGCAGTGAGTCCGAGCCGAGATTGCGCTGCACGACCAGGTAGGCAGCGGCGCCGGGCGCCAGCCGGCGCAGCCACTGCGCCAGCAGCTCGTGCAGCGCCTGCTTGCCGATCCTGATCGGCGGATTAGACCAGATCGCCGCGAACTGCGGGGGCAGCGCGCCATCCCCGGGCTCTGCGCAGCGCACGTTCGCCAGCCCGGCCCGGGCCGCGTTTCGCGCACAGAGGGCCAGTGCGCGCCGGTTCACGTCCACCGCCCACACCTGCGCGCCCGGTGCCCGGACCGCCAGGGTGAGCGCGACCGGCCCGTACCCGCAGCCGAGGTCGAGCAGGTCACCGCGGCCCGGCGGCGGCGGGACGGTCTCCAGCAGCAGCCGGGTGCCCGGGTCCAGCCTGCCCGGCGAGAACACGCCCGCGTCGGTCTCCAAGTCGAGCAGCACGTCTGGCAGCGCCACCTGCACCCGGCCGGGCCGGCTGGCGGCGGCCGGCTCGGGCGCGAAGTACTGCTGGCTCACGGGAGCTGGCCGCCCGGTCGCGCGTCAGCCGGGCTGCGGCGAGGCGTCCGGCTCGGCGCTGGCCGCTGCCGCCGCCGGGGCCGCCGGGGCCGCCGGAGCCGGCCGCAGGCCCGCCGCGACCAGGGCCGGGTTGATGTAGCGGTGAGTGATCCACCGCTCGACCACGAACGTCAGCACCGGGATGGTCCCGGCCGCCAGCACGATGACCGTAGCCGGGCTGGCCACCTTGATCCCCACCATCCGCGTCATCACGAACGCGACGAGCAGGTAGATGATGTACAAGATCCCGTGCGCGGTGCCCACGTACTTCACGACCACCAGGTTGTCCGCGAACACCTGGAGCGGGATCCCGACGAAGCACAGCACGATGAGCACGACGCCGGTCACGTACGCCATGATCCGGTAGGCACGCACGCTCAGGGCGAGCGCCTCTGGTCGCACCGGTGATACCTCCTCGTCAGCAGGGCCCGGCGGGTCAGCCGGAGCCGCCGGGCCAGCCAGGTCAGGCGGACCGCGCGGCTAGCGCAGCCCGTGCCATCGGCCGTGGCCCTTAACCTGGTCGTTCAGCCTGGCCAGGTAGTCGTTATAGGCCGCCAGCTCAGGGTCGTCGTCCTCAGCGGCCGCTCCGGCGGCCCCGGCCGGGCTGGCACCGGCCAGCGAATCCGCAGTGGCCTGGGTGCGAGAGCCGGTGGCGGCGGCCGCGTGCCCGGCGCCGGGCGGCAGGCTGACCTCCTCGGCTTCCTTCGGCGCGGCCGCCGGCTTCATCTCGTCGATGATCGTCTTGACCCAGAAGGCCACGCCCAGCACCGCGAAGATCGGCCATTCGAACGTGTAAGCCCAGCTCAGCGCATTACCCGACTCGGCGCGGCGGAACTGCCAGTCACCCAGCCACAGCATGCCGACGAAGGCGACGACCACGAAGGCATGCCACGCCAGCCATCGCGGCGTGATCAGGAAGAACCACCGGGGCCTGGTCCGCACGCTGGACATGGATGGAAGCCTAGCGCCGCTGGCGGACTGCACTGCCGCGCGGCCGGCCCGCTCCAGCGCGTCACTGCGCGATCGCACGCGGGACATCGGCGATAATCGGGCTCATGGTGCTTGCGGAACTGCTCACCGGCCGCCGCGGCCCCGCCGGCCGGCTGCCCGGGAGCCTGGAGGACCTGCACGGCCCGGCCCGCGGGGTCATCGTGCTGCCCCGGCACCTGGCCTGGCCGGGACTGCGGGAATGCGACGTCACCGACGACGCCACCCGGCGCAGCATGTACGGCATCGTGCTCAGCCAGGGACGGCGCAACGACATCGCCCGGTTCCTCAACCCGCGGCTGCTGCGCCAGGACTGGCCGCTGATCAGGGTGGTCCTGGACCCCAGGCTCCGGCGCTGGTGCGAGCGCCGGTTCTCGCTGGGCGCGGACGGGCCGGTCCTGGCGGCGCCAGGGCGCGCCAGCGGGGGCGCCCGCGGTGCGCACCGCGCCTAGCCGCGGCCGCGCCGGACCCGCAGCCTGCCCGACCTGCCCGTCCGCCGGCTACTGCCCATCCGGGCAGTAGCCGGCGGTAAGCCGGGCATGTCAGGGTAGTGGCATGCGCAAATACGTCGTCATGGGAGTCCAGGGCAGCGGCAAGGGCACGCAGGCGTCGATGCTCGCCGCGGACCTGGATCTGGTGCACATCGCCGTCGGCGACATCTTCCGCTGGAATGTGCAGAACCACACGAAGGTCGGCGCCCAGGTGCGGCGCACGATGGCGGCCGGCCGGCTGGTGGACGACGACCTGGTCGAAGGCATCGTGTCCGACCGGCTCACCCAGCACGACTGGAACTACGGGTTCATCGTCGACGGGTTCCCGCGCAACGAGCGACAGGCCGAGTTCTTCCTGGAGAGCTACGACATCGACGGGGTCATCCATCTGGACATGCCCGACAGCGAGGTGCGTCGGCGGGTCATGGCCCGGCGGCTGTGCGCGGGCTGCGGCATGGACTACAACCTGCTCAACAGCACGCCGCACGACGAGGGCCGGTGCGACGTGTGCGGCGGCGAGCTGGTCCGGCGCGAGGACGATAGCGAGCAGGCCCTCGCCGTCCGGCTGCGCGAGTACCACGAGAAGACCAACCCCGTCCTGGACATCTTCCGTCGCAAGGAGTACGTGGTCACGGTGGACGCCCGGCCGGAGCGGGAAGAGGTCCAGCAGCGGATCCGGGACAAGCTCGGCCTGCCGCACTACGCCCCGGCCGTGCGGGCCGGCCAGGACGGCTACGCGCAGCGGGCCGGGTAGCAGCCGCGGTTCGGCCGCCATGCGCGTGGTCATCGCGCCGGACTCGTTCAAAAGCAGCATCGGCGCCGCGCAGGCGGCGCGGGCCCTGGCGGCCGGCTGGCTGTCGCAGCGCCCGGGGGACCAGGTACGCGAGCTGCCGCTAGCCGATGGCGGTGAAGGCACGCTGGAGGTCCTGGCCGCGGCCAGGCCGGGCGGGCGCTGGCACCAGGCCCCGGTGCGCGGCCCGGCGGGCGTGCGGGTCACCGGCTGCTGGCTGGAGCTGCCGGGCGGGACGCATGTGATCGAGCTGGCCCGGGCGAGCGGCCTGCCGCTGATGGACCGGCCCAGGCCGCTGACCGCTCAGACCACTGGGACCGGCGAGCTGATCGCCGCGGCGCTGGCCGCCGGGGCCGCGGCGGTCCTGGTCACGCTCGGCGGCTCGGCCGCGACCGACGGCGGGACCGGTGCGCTCACCGCGCTCGGCGCGCGCTTCCTCGACGCCGCCGGCCGGGAACTGCCGCCCGGCGGCGGGGCACTGGCCCGGCTGGCCCGGGCCGACCTGTCCGGTCTGCGGCCGTCACCGCCCGGCGGGGTGACCTGCCTGACGGACGTGCGCGCGCCGCTGCTGGGCCCGGAAGGGGCGGCCGCCGTCTTCGGCCCGCAAAAGCGGGCTGGCGCCGGTGAGGTCGCGCTGCTGGAGACGGGCCTGGCCGCGCTGGCGGCCGTGCTCGGCGGCGACCCTGATGCGCCCGGCGCGGGAGCGGCCGGCGGCACCGGCTACGGGCTGGCCGCTGCCTGGGGGGCGCGGCTGGCCCCCGGAGCGCAGCAGCTGTGCCAGGCGGCCGGGCTGGCCGCCGAGCTGGCCGCCGCAGACCTGGTCATTACCGGCGAGGGCCAGTTCGACGCCACTTCCACCGTCGGCAAGGTCACCGGCGTGGTCTGCGCCGCGGCCTGGCAGGCCGCGGTGCCGGCTGCGCTCGTCGCCGGCCGGGTGACAACCGCCTGGCCGCCTGGCGTGGTGGCCGCCGTCGCGCTGGCCGGGCTGGCCGCCGCGGACGGCGCGGGAGCCGCGGCGGCCATGCAGGACCCGGCCCGCTGGCTCGCGCTGGCCGGGCAGCGCCTGGCCGCTGGCCTGGGCGGGCCGGCCAGGCCCTAGCCTTGGCGGGTGCGCGAAATCGTGGTCTTCAGCGGCAGTGCCCACCCCACCCTGGCCGCCGAGATCTGCGCCGATCTCGGCACGCCGCTGCACCCGGTCCGGATGCAGCGCTTCGCCAACGACTGCCTGGAGGTCCAGCTTCAGGCCAACTGCCGGGAGCGGGACGTCTTCGTGATCCAGCCGCTGTCGCCGCCGGTGCAGGAGCACCTGGTCGAGCTGCTGCTCATGATGGACGCGGCCCGCGGTGCCTCGGCGGCCCGGGTCACCGCGGTGGTCCCGCACTACTCCTATGCCCGGTCGGACAAGAAGTCCGAGCCTAGGGTCTCGATCGGCGGGCGGCTCGTCGCCGACCTGCTGGTCACGGCGGGCGCCAGCCGGGTGCTGACGGTGACGCTGCACGCGCCCCAGGTGCACGGCTTCTTCTCGGTGCCGGTTGACCACCTGCACGCGCTGCGCGAGATCGGCGCGCACTTCCGCGGCCGCGACCTCGCGGGCCAGGTGGTCGTCTCCCCGGACCTGGGCAACGCGAAGTCAGCCGCGGCGCTGGCCCGGGCCCTCGGCCTGCCGGTGGCGGCGGCGGCCAAGCAGCGGCTCAGCGACGACACGGTGACGATCAGCTCGATCATCGGCGACGTCCGCGGCCGGGATGTGGTCGTGCTCGACGACGAGATCGCCCGCGGCACGACGATCATCGAGCTGCTCAGCCGGCTGAGCGACTACGGTGCCAGGTCCGCCGCCGTGGCCTGCACCCACGGCCTGTTCAGCGACGGTGCGCTGGCCCGCATCGCCGCTCACCCGCAGGTACGGGAGATCGTCTGCACGAACACGGTGCCGCAGCCCGACCCGGGGCGCGAGCCGAAGCTGAGCGTCATCTCGCTGGCCGGGGCGCTGGCCGAGGCGATCCGGCGGATCCACGAGGGCGAGTCGGTCAGCGCTCTGTTCGGGGCGAACTGACGCCGTTTTCGCGGGCCCAGGTGGCGATCTGCACCCGGGAGCTGAAGCCCAGCTTGCGCAGGATGTTGGCCACATGCCGGGCGGCCGTGGCCGGGCTGATGTACAGCTGCGCGGCGATCTCCTTGTTGCTCTTGCCGTCCGCGATGATCGCCGCGACTTCCAGCTCGCGCGGCGTCAGCTCGCCGGACGTCCCGTTCGCGCCGCAGGCCGCAGCCCCGGCGCTCGCGCCTGCGTCAGCCGGCGCCCAGGTACCCTCGCCCGGGAATCCGGCGGCCCGGGCATCCGCGGCCAGGAAGTCATCACGGGCCCCGCGGCCCGCAGCTTCCGGCTCCGGGACCGGGTCCCCCGCCGCGTCCGCCGGCGCCGTCCCGGCCAGGGCCAGCGCGGTGGCGGCGCCACTGCCCAGTGCTCCGCCCCCGGCGCGCAGCCGCGCCACCTCCTCGTGCCCCAGACCGGCAGCGGCGTCGAGGTAGCGCTGGATGCGCTCGGCCGGGGCCGGCAGCGCCGCCTCCCGGCGGCACGCCGCCGCGGCGGCGGCCAGCAGCAGGGCGCGGCCCGGCTGCTGCTCCTGCAGCGCCAGCGCGGCGAACGCCTCCAGCCCGCGGATGACCCCGATCCGGCTGCCGATCGCCCTGCTCAGGCGCATGCTCTCCGCCAGTCGCTGCCGGGCGGCGGGCAGGTCACCCTCGGCGAGCGCGATGCGCCCCAGGCCGGCCAGGCACCGCGCGATCTCCGGCCGGGCATCCACCTCGCGCAGGATTGCCAGCGCCTCCTGGTAGCGCTGCCGTGCCGCGGCGCCGTCCCCGGTGAGCCGGGCCAGGTCGCCGAGGCCCAGCAGGGCGCGGGCCGCTCCCCACTGCTGGTCGATCTCCCGCATGATCGCCAGCGCGGCCCCGCCCAGCTGCTCTGCCTGTGCGGGGTCCCGCCGGTGGCCGGCCACCGTGGCCTGGGTCGCCAGCGCGTACGCCTCGTTCCACCGGTCGCCCGAGTTCCGCGCGACCGCGAGCGCCTCGTCCGCGCGGGCCGCGGCCAGCTCGATCCGGCCCGCGTGCACGGCCGCCTCGGTCAGCAGGTTCAGCGCCGCGGCGATCGAGAACTCCTCGCCGGCCGACCAGCACACCTCCAGGCCGCGGACCGCATGCGCCTCGGCGTCGGCGAAGTTGCCGGACAGCGCGATCTGCGCCCGGCCGATCAGAGCGGGGCCGAGGATCGTGTCTGGCACCGGGACGTCCAGGGCCAGGAAGCGGTCGAACCACTCGATGCCCTCGGCGAACAGGCCGCGGACGACCCAGCAGGGCAGCACCCCGGTGCAGATCCGCAGGCCCGTCTCGGCGTCGGATCCGGCCAGGCAGTAGGCCAGCGCCTCGCGCATATTGTCGGCGTCAACGTCGAAGCGCCGGAACACCTCGACCCGGTCCGACCATGGCGCGGGCATCCGCGCCATGCCCATCATCAGGGACTGCTCGGCGTAGCTGACGACGTAATCGCGCAGCCGGCCGCACAGCTGCGTGGCCTCGCCGGCCGCGGCCAGCTGGCCGGCGGCATACTGGCGGATGCTGTCGAGCATCCGGTACCGGGCCGGGCCCGCTGCCTCGATGTCGGCGACCACCAGGGACTTGTCGGCCAGGGCGGCCAGCAGGCCGAAGACCTGGCCGGCCGGCAGGATGTCGTCAGCGCAGACCTGCTCGGCCATCTCCAGCGACCATCCGGCGAACACGGACAGCCGCCGCAGCAGCACCCGCTCGGGATCAGACAGCAGGTCGTAGCTCCAGTCGATGGCGCTGCGCAGCGCCCGCTGACGGGGCGGGGCGATCCGCTCGCCGCCGACCAGCAGGCTGAACCGGTCATCCAGGCGGTCTGCGATCTGCTCGGCTGACAGCACCCGGACCCAGGCCGCCGCCAGCTCGATGGCGAGCGGCAGGCCGTCGAGCATCCGGCAGATCGACGCCACCGCCCGCGCGTTGCCGGGGCCGAGCGCGAAATCCGGGCTGACCGCCGAGGCCCGCGCGGTGAACAGCCGAACCGCGTCCGAGCCGGCCAGCGCCACCGGATCTGCGTCGTCGCCGGGCAGCGACAGCGGCGGGACGGGCCAGACGGTCTCGGCCGCAACCCGCAGCCGCTCCCGGCTCGTGGCCACTACCTGCAGTCCCGGCGCGGCGGCCAGCAGCCGCTCGCAGGCCTGTGCGCAGGCGCCGATGAGGTGCTCGCAGTTGTCCAGGCCCAGCAGCACCTGGCGCGGCCGCAGCGCGTCGGCGAGGGTGTCCAGGAGCAGGCGGCCCGGCTCCTCCGCCACCCCGATGACCGAGGCGATCCGGGATACAACCAGGTCAGGCTCGCGCAGATCGGACAGGTCCACGAACCAGGTGCCGTCGGGATAGCCCGGCGCCAGCACGGCGAGCAGTCGCAGCGCCAGGCGGGTCTTGCCGATGCCGCCCGCCCCGCACAGCGTCAGGGCGCGGCTGCCCGCGGCCAGGCGCCGCAGTTCCGCCAGTTCCGCCGTGCGGCCCACGAAGCTGCTGGGCTCGCCCCCGAGATTGCCGTGCACCTGATCGCTCATGCCCCGTGCCCGACCCGGCGGCGGCCTGCCGCCCCGGGACTTCCGTAATGCGCCGGTTGTTGAGATAGCACCGTAACGCGGACAGGCGTCACGATGCCGGCCCGCGCGGTGATTCCGGGTCCGCGGCCGAGCAAGTGCGTGATCCTGGCCGGGCCCCGCCGACCGGCGTGCCCCGGTTCTGCTGATCTTAGTGCGGTTGCGCGGCCCCGGCCCGCGCCGCGCCGCGCGGCCCGAGCGCGACGAGATCTACCAGCGCCAGGCGGGGCTCTACCCGGGGTTCGCCGGGTACCAGGAGAAGACCAGCCGCACGATCCCGGTTGTCGCCCTGGACCGGGCCGGCTGACTGCACAGCGGAGAGAACTCGTCTCACGGCGTCCGCGAGGATCCCGGTCGGGTGCCGGCGTAGGCTGCGAGGTGCTGGCCGGTGAGGGTGGAGCGGGCGGCGGCGAGGTCGGCGGGTGTGCCCTCGAAGACGATCCGGCCGCCGTCGTGGCCGGCGCCGGGGCCGAGGTCGATGATCCAGTCGGCGTGCGCCATGACCGCCAGGTGGTGCTCGATGACGATGACCGACTTGCCGTCCTCGACGAGCCGGCCGAGCAGGCCGAGCAGCTGCTCGATGTCGGCGAGGTGCAGGCCGGCGGTCGGCTCGTCGAGGACGTAGACGCCGCCGTTGGCGGCCATCCGGGTGGCCAGCTTGAGCCGCTGCCGCTCGCCGCCGGACAGCGTGGTGAGCGGCTGGCCGATGCTGAGGTAGCCGAGCCCGGCGCCGGCGAGCCGGCCGAGGATGGCGTGCGCGGCCGGCGTGCGCGCCTCGCCGGCGCCGAAGAACTCCGTGGCCTCCGCGACCGGCATGGCCAGCACCTCGTTGATGTCCTTGCCGCCGAACTTGTACTTCAGCACGTCGGCCTGGAAGCGCTTGCCCTCGCATTCCTCGCAGGTGGTGGCGACGCCGGCCATCATCGCCAGGTCGGTGTAGATGACGCCGGCGCCGTTGCAGGTGGGGCAGGCGCCCTCGGAGTTGGCACTGAACAGCGCCGGCTTCACGCCGTTGGCTTTCGCGAATTCCTTGCGGATCGGGTCGAGCAGCCCGGTGTAGGTCGCCGGGTTGCTCCGCCGCGAGCCGCGGATTGGGGCCTGGTCGACCGACACCACGCCGTCCCGCCCGGCCACCGAGCCGCGGATCAGCGAGCTCTTGCCCGAGCCCGCCACCCCGGTGATGACAACCAGCACGCCGAGCGGGATGTCGACGTCGACGTCCCGCAGGTTGTGGGTGCTGGCACCGCGCACCTCCAGCACTCCCGACGGCTTCCGCACCGCGCGCTTCAGGCCAGCGCGGTCGTCCAGGTGACGGCCGGTGATCGTGCTGCTGGCCCGCAGCCCCTCGACAGTGCCCTCGAACACCACCTCGCCGCCCTCGGCACCGGCGCGTGGGCCGAGGTCAACGACGTGGTCGGCAATCGCGATCGTCTCCGGCTTGTGCTCCACGACCAGCACGGTGTTGCCCTTGTCCCGCAGCTGCAGCAGCAGGTCGTTCATCCGCTGGATGTCATGGGGGTGCAGCCCGACTGTCGGCTCGTCGAAGACGTAGGTGACATCGGTGAGCGAGGAGCCGAGCTGGCGGATCATCTTGACGCGCTGCGCCTCGCCGCCTGACAGCGTGCCCGACGGCCGGTCGAGCGACAGATAGCCCAGCCCGATCTCTGCGAATGAGCCGAGCGAGTGCCCCAGCGCCGCGAGCAGCGGTGCCACCGACGGCTCGTCCACGCCGCGGATCCAGTCGGCCAGGTCGCTGATCTGCATCGCGCAAGCGTCGGCGATGCTGACCTTGCCGATGCGCGACGACCGGGCCGCCTCGCTGAGCCGGGTGCCACCGCACTCCGGGCAGGTAGTGAAGGTGACCGCCCGGTCCACGAAGTCCCGTATGTGCGGCTGCAGCGTCTCCCGGTCCTTGGACAGAATCGATTTGCCGATCTTGGGGATCAGCCCCTCGTAGGTGACGTTGACGCCGTTGACCTTCACCCTGACCGGCTCGTGGTGGAGGAAGTCGTGCATCTCCTTCTTGCTGTACTTGCGAATTGGCTTGTCCGGATCGAGGTGGCCCGACCCCATGTAGACCTGCACGGTGAAGAAGCTGTTCACGGTGTAGCCGGGGACCAGAATCGCGCCCTCGGCGAGCGACTTGGAGTCGTCGAAGAGCTGGGTGAGGTCAATGTCGGGAACCGCGCCCGTGCCCTCGCAGCGCGGGCACATGCCGCCGGTGCGGTTGAAGGTCGCCCGCACGGCCTTGCGGTTACCGCGCTCGACCGTGATCGCGCCGCTCGCTTTGACCGACGGGACATTGAAGGCGAACGCGCCGGGCGGGCCGATGTGCGGCTGCCCGATCCGGCTGAACAGGATGCGCAGCATCGCGTTAGCGTCGGTGGCGGTGCCGACCGTGGACCGGGGATCGGCACCCAGCCGCTGCTGGTCGACGATGATCGCGGTCGTCAGCCCTTCGAGCACGTCGACATCTGGCCGCGCCAGCGTCGGCATGAAGCCCTGCACGAAGGCGCTGTACGTCTCGTTGATCAGCCGCTGCGACTCCGCGGCGATCGTGCCGAACACCAGCGAGCTCTTGCCCGAGCCGGAGACGCCGGTGAACACCGTCAGCCGGCGCTTCGGGATCTCGACGCAGACGTCCTTGAGGTTGTTCACCCGCGCGCCCTGCACGCGGATCAGATCGTGGCTGCCGGCCGCGTGCAGCGCGGCCGACTGCGTATCCGTCCTCATGGCCGTGCTCATCGTGTCTCCATCTGTCAGGCGGGGCGCCGGTGTCGCGACGACGCTGAGCGCCGGAACGGGGGCCGGCGCTCAGCGGTCCTGCAGCAGCCCGAGGACGTTGCCATCGGGGTCGGTGACGGTGGCCACCAGGCGGCCGCCGCCGACGTCGCGCACGGGATCCTTCACGGTGGCACCCGCGGCGGTCACCTCGGCCAGCTTCGCCTCGATGTCCGGCACGTGCCAGTAGGCCACCGGTGAGGTCATTCCCTGCGGTCCGCCGCCGGGCACCAGCCCGATGTGCTGGCCCGCGGCCTCGAAGCCGACGTAGTAGGACGAGTCGGCCTGCGGCGGTACGCCGAGCAGGGCGGTGTACACCGCCTTGGCCGCCGCCAGGTCGGAGACGGGATGCAGCACGGTCCTGATTCCCTGGGTAGAGGAGCTGGTCATGGTCACTCCTGACGTCGTGGCGGTGATGTCCGTAGCGGTCAGGCTAGCGCCGGCCCGGCGACCGGCGCTTCTCGAATCCTGACCGGTCTGGTCACCCGTTTCGCGGCACGCGAGGCGATCCTCGCCGTCGTGCGCCGCGTGGCGCCGGCGAGACGAGTGCTGAAAGCGCCCGGCGATGCCTGACCCGGCACTAGCCCGCGGCCTGGCTGGCGACCCGGCGCTCCAGTTCCAGCAGGTAGTGCTTGCGGTCCAGGCCGCCGCCATAGCCGGTCAGGCTGCCGTCCGAGCCCACGACCCGGTGGCAGGGCACGATGATCGACACCGGGTTGCGGCCGTTGGCCAGGCCCACGGCCCGGCTGGCGGACGGCTGGCCGATCCGCCGGGCGAGCTCGCCGTAGGAGATTGTCTCGCCGTAGCCGATGTCCCGCAGCCCCTGCCAGACCCGCTGCTGGAACGCGGTACCGTGCAGCACGATGTCCAGCTCGAACTCGGTTCGGCGGCCCGCGAAGTACTCGGCCAGCTGAGCTGCCGCCATGGCGAGCGGCCCATGGCCCGCTGCTCCTGGCTGGTCCGGGCCAAGGTCACGCGGGCCGAAGGCGGCCGGGCCGGGGGAGTGCCGGTGCTCGGCCAGGTACACTCCGGCCACCGCGCTGCCCTCGGCGACGAGGGTGATCGGGCCTACCGGGCTGTCGATGACCACGTGCGCCCGGCTGCCGGCCGGGAGTATGACTGTCATGGCTGCGGTACTCGCTTCCTGTGGGTTCGGCGGCCGGACTGCACCGCCCCGGGCTGCACGGTGCTGGCCTGCACGGTGCTGGCCTGCACTGGGCTGGCCGGGGCGCGGGCTGGTCCCGGCATCCGGTTGATCTCGTGGTCGCCGGCTGCCCACAGGTACTGCACGGAATAGCTGCGCCACGGCCGCCAGGCCGCGGCCCGCGCGGTCAGGGCGGCGGGCGTGGCGGGCAGGCCCAGCCGCGGCGCGACCGCCCGGATGCCCAGGTCGGCCGCGACGAACGCGTCCGGGTCGCCCAGGGCGCGCATCGCGATGGTCTGCACCGTCCACGGCCCGAGGCCCGGCAGCGCGGCGAGCCGGCGCCGCGCCTCCAGCCAGTCGGTGCCAGCGCCGAGGTCGACCGCCCCGGCGGCCAGCGCCGCAGCGAGGGCGGCCACGCTGGCCCGGCGGGCTGCGGGCAGCGCCAGCCCGGCCGGGTCCGCGGCGGCCAGCACGTCCATCGCCGGGAACAGCCGGCTCAGCCCGCCCGCCGGGTCGGCCACCGGCTCGCCCAGCTCGGCGGCAAGCCGGGCCGCGTGCGTGCGCGCCGCGCCGGTGGCGACCTGCTGGCCGAGCACCGCCCGGATCGCCAGCTCGTGCGGGTCGGCGGTGCGCGGCACCCGGCGGCCCGGCGCCTTGGCCACCAGGGGCGCGAGGACCGGGTCGGCGCGCAGCTGCTCGTCGACCGCCACCGGGTCGGCGTCCAGGTCCAGCAGCCGGCGGCACCGGCTGATGGCCACCGGCAGGTCCCGCAGGTCGGCCAGCGCCAGCCGGCAGCCGATGTGCTCGGGCCCCGGCGTCAGCGCGACGATCCCGTGCCCGTGCGGCAGCCGCAGCGTGCGCCGGTAGGACCCGTCCCGCCATTCCTCCACGCCGGGCACCGCGGTTGCCGCCAGATGGCCGAACAGGTTGTCCGGGCACAGCGGCACCCGGAACGGCAGCCGGAGCGCGAGCGTCCCCGCCGCGGCGGGAGCCTGCCCGCGGCCGGCCCGGCGGCGCAGCTCGGTCGGCGGCAGCGCGAACACCGCGAGCACCGTGTCGTTGAACGCGCGGATGCTGGCGAACCCGGCAGCGAACGCAATGTCGCCCATCGGCAGTGCGGTCGTCTCGACGAGCAGCCGGGCCGTCTGCGCGCGCTGCGCCCGGGCCAGCGCGAGCGGACCGGCGCCTAGCTCGGCCAGCAGCTGCCGCTCGACCTGGCGCACGCTGTAGCCGAGCCGGGCGGCCAGGCCCGGCACGCCCTCCCGGTCGATCACGCCGTCGGCGATCAGCCGCATGGCCCGGCCGGTCAGGTCGGCGCGGGCGTCCCATTCCGGCGACCCCGGGCTGGCGTCCGGCCGGCACCGCTTGCAGGCGCGGAACCCGGCCTGCTGAGCTGCTGCGGCGCTAGGGTAGAAGCGCATGTTCTGCGGCTTCGGCGGCACGACCGGGCAGCTCGGCCGGCAGTAGATGCCGGTGGTGAGCACTGCCGTGAAGAACCACCCGTCGAACCGGGCATCCTTGGACTGCACGGCCCGTACGCGCTGCTCGGTGTCGAAGTCCATGCCTCCAGCATCGGTGCCCGGGACGCGGTTTCGCTAGCGGAAATGCGACAGCTGCCGCCAGGAGCGGCTGGCTGGGATGATGATGTCGGATTCCTGCCAGCCAGGATTTTGCGTGAAAAGAATTTCTGCGTGACGCGAAACTTTGCTAGGCTGCCTGCCGTGACCACGCCGCTCGCACTGCCGGACCCGGATGCCGGGCCTGGCTGCCCGGAAGGGCTGCGAGAGCGCAAGAAGCTCGCCACCCGGCACGGGCTGGCCGTCGCGGCGATCCGGCTGGCCGTCGAGCGGGGCCTGG
>JBKQSL010000310.1:0-21450 GCA_052143655.1 Streptosporangiaceae bacterium
GTCAGGATCTTCCGGCGGCCGTGACCGCCCAACTGGTGGTCCCGGGGAGGACGTGAAGGCCGGGCGACACGCGCCAATCGGGTGCCGTGGGGACGGCCAGCGCGACCGCGCCGATGTCCGACGGCCGAAGCCAGACTTCGCCACCGCTGTCGGACATGAAGACGGTCTCACCGGCGGCAGCGACCAATGGTCGGACCAAGCGCTGATCGTTGAGCGGATACTCGACGCTCGACGCGTACGCCATTCCTCCGAGCCCGCACGCCAACGCACGCTCATGCTTGTTATGGAGGTGATCGTGAGGCACCAAGATCGAGGCGCGCTGCGCCTCGATCACCTGCATAACAGGCACTTATGCCGAGCCCGAAGGGCGATGTGATCTTCGATCACCGGCATAATTAGGTGCGACCGCCTGCAACGCACCGAACAGAGTGTTCTGCGTGCTCACGACACGCGGTCTCAGCGGCGACGGCACCCGAGGGCGCTTCGCTGAAGCGGGCACGGCCCGGGATCGGGGGCACAATGAGCGGATGGGGTTCCCCTCCGGCACGGTGACTTTGCTGTTTACCGACATCGAGGGCAGCATCCGGCTTTGGGAGGCCGACAGCGAGGCGATGGCGGAGGCGTCGGCTCGCCATGACCGCATGGTCTGCGAGCAGATCGAGGTTGCCGGCGGCCATGTCTTCACGAGGGTGGGCGAGGCGCTTCGCTCGGTGTTCGCCGGCCCGTCGGCCGCGCTGGCAGCGGCGGTGGCCATCCAGCGGGCTGCCGGTGCGCAGCCGTGGCCGCCTGGCTTGCCCATCCGGGTGCGCGTGGCGTTGCATTCAGGTGCCTGCGTGGAGCGTGACGGTGATTATTTCGGTCCGGTGGTGAATCGGGCTGCCCGCTTGCTGGCGGTCGGCCATGGTGGTCAGGTCCTGGTGTCGGGGACGGCGTGCGAGCTGCTGGCCGGCCGGCTGCCCGCCGGGATCGGGCTTGAGGATCTGGGTGAGCACCGTCTGAAGGACCTGGGTCGCGCTGAGCGGGTGTTCCAGGTGACCGGGCCGGGCCTGGCCGGGGGATTCGGCCCGTTGCGCTCGCTGGACGACCCGGCGCTGCGCCACAATCTGCCGTCGCAGGCAACCAGCTTCGTGGGCCGGGCCGGCGAGCTGGCCGAGCTGCGGTCGCTGGTGTCGGGCGGGTCCCGGCTGGTCACGATCGCGGGGCCGGGCGGGATCGGCAAGTCCCGGCTGGCGTTGCAGGTGGCGGCCGAGGCGCTGGATGGCGCCGGCGACGGCGTGTGGCTGGTCGAGCTGGCGCCGGTGGCCGAACCCGAGCTGGTGGCCCGCACCGTGGCCGCCGTGCTCGCAGTCCGCGAGCAGCCGGGACGGCCGGTGCTCGACACCGTGGTCGACGCGGTCGGCGACCGGTACCTGCTGGTGATCCTGGATAACGCCGAGCATGTGCTCGGCGCGGTGGCCAAGCTGGCCGACGCCGTGATGCGGTCCTGCCCGAGGGCGAGCCTGCTGGTCACTAGCAGGGAGCCGCTGGGCATCAGCGGTGAGCACGTGTTCCGGGTTCCCCCGCTGCCGATCCCGCCCGCCGATCTCGCCGCCCCCGGCCAGCTTGCCGCTTTCGAGTCGGTGCAGTTGTTCGCCGAGCGCGCCGCAATGCACCGGCAGGGCTTCGCCCTCGACGAGGGGAACGCCGCGGCGGTGGCGGCGGTCTGCGTGCGGCTGGACGGGATTCCGCTGGCCCTCGAGCTCGCCGCAGCCAGGCTCGGTTCGCTGTCGGTGCCGGAGATCAGCTCCCGGCTCGACCAGCGGTTCCGGCTGCTGACCGGGGGAAGCCGTACCGCCCTGCCCCGCCATCAGACCCTCCGCGCGCTGATCGACTGGTCCTATAACCTGCTCAACCCCGAAGAGCAGATCATGCTCGACCGGCTGTCGGTCTTCGCCGGGGGCTGGACCCTGGATGCCGCCGAAGCGGTCACCTCCCGAGGCGACGCCGCAGAATGGCAGGTGCTGGATCATCTTGCCGCCCTAGTCGGCAAGAGCCTGGTCCAGGCCGATGAGACCCGCGGTTCGACGCGCTACTGGCTGCTGGAGACGGTCCGCCACTACGCCGCCGAACGCCTCGCCCGGCGGGCCGGCTCCGAGCCGGAGGAGACCCGCGCCGCCCACCGTGATCACTACCTGGCTCTGGTGGAATCCGGCGACATGCACCTGCGCGGCCCGGACGAGGCCACCTGGCTGGATCGTCTGGAGGCCGAGTTCGACAACATCCGAGCTGCGCTCGCGTTCAGCCTCGCCGATCCTGACAGTGCTGAGCCCGGCCTGCGGCTGGCGGCCGGGCTGCACCGGTTCTGCACCATGCGCGGCCACGGCGGCGAAGCCCTCGAGGCGCTCACCGTCCTGCTCGAACGACCTGACGCCCGCGTGCCCACGCGGGCCCGGGCCCGGGCCCTGACCGTGGCCTGCCACTTGCTCGATTATTTCGGCAACGATCCAGTGCCCCCCTCGATGGTCAGCGAGGCTCTCAAGGTCGCCCGTGGCCTCCCCGATGACGCCGTCGCCGCCGATGCGCTCGCTCAACTGTGCTGGCTGAGCTTCGAGCACGGCGATCTACCTGCCGCACTGGTCCATATCGACGAGGCCGTCGGTCTGGCCCGGGCAACCGGAGATCCCCGGTTGATTGCTTATATTCTCGGCCGTCGTGCGGTGTTCAAAAGCGAAGCGGGCGATCTAGATGCCGCCTTCGCTGACAATCAGGAATCTCTCACCCTGTCCCGGGCGGCCGGAGACAGCTACCGACTCGCCACCACCCTGGCCAACCTCGGCTTTGATGAGCACGTGGCGGGGGAGCTTGAGGCGGCCCGGGCGCACCTGCAGGAGGCGAGCATGCTCGCCGACGACCATGGCTACCTGAATTTGTCCGCCGGTCTGCGGCAGAACCTGGGCATCGTCGACCTGATGGACGCCGATCCCGGCAGTGCAAGCCGCCTTTTCCTCGACAGCCTGGACACGGCCCGGATCACCGGTGTCAAGTCGTATGTTCCCGGCGCGCTCCTCGGCCTTGCCCTGGCGGCCGGCGCGGACGGCGATCCCGCCGTCGCCGCTACCCTGCACGGCGTCGCCGATGAACACTACGAGCAGGCCGGACGGGGATTCGAGGCCATCGAAGCGGGGCTGCGCGACCGTGACCATGCCCAGTTGCGCGCCACGCTGGGCCAGGCGGCGTTCGAGGCCGCCTACGCCCGCGGCCGAACGCTCAGCCGAGCCGACGCCATCGCCCTGGCCACCGCGGCAGTCGAGCCCGACCCTGGAGCTGCGCCAGCCGGCACCGTTCCCGCCGCCGGCCAGCCGGCGACGGCCGGTTCGGCCGGTGCGCTGTCGGAGCGAGAGCGGGAGATCGTGGCGCTGCTGGCCGGGGGCGCGACCGACGCCCAGATCGGCGAGCGGCTGTTCCTGTCGGTCAACACGGTCAGATCGCATCTAGAGCGGATCCGGGACAAGACCGGCGCACGGCGGCGCGCGGAACTGGTCCGCTATGCCATCCGGGCCGGCATCGACCCGGCCGCCCCCTCGGCCTGAGAGCTGGTCCTCCCCGGCCCGACGATGACCAGCCTCCGGGCGTAAATGGGGCCGTCCGGCCCACCCGTGCCGCGCCCGATGGGGCCGCCCGGCCCCTGCTGCCAGGCTCTGGCCGGGCCCACGCTGGGTCTACAGGCGCCGCCGCCCAGGCGGCCCGTCCCGGCTCCGCGAAAGGGCAACTGCGATGAAGATCAAGTTCACCAGGGCGCCGACCATCACGAAGGCAGCCATCGCCACGGTCGTGTTCACGATTCTGTGGGCGGTGACGAACGTCAATCTCCCCTCATGCAGTGACCCCGGCGCGGTACTCAACCCTCAGGGGTGCGTGGTCCATCAGTCGTACCTGCACATCGTCTGCGGTTTGCTCGCGCTGGCTAGCCTCATCACCGGCGTGGTGCTGTTCATCCTCAGACAGCGCAAGGCTTCCACCTGGGACCAGCAGCCTGCACCGCGCCCGGCGCGGTCCGAGGCACCCAGGCCGGCCGAGACGGCAGTGCCTGTAGTGCAGGCTCATGGCGACACCGCCGGGCCGGTCACCGCATCGGCGGGCCTGAGCAGGTCTCCAGGTCCCGAGCGGGCCGCCAGCTTCTGCGCCCAGTGCGGCACGCGCGCCGTCGCCGGAGACCACTTCTGCCAGCAGTGCGGTGCTCCCGTGAAAAACGGAATCCGAAGCTATCCGCGAAACAGTGTCATCAACTGAACAGGCCAGATTCCGGCAGCGACTCACCGTATTTCCGAAAGATCTTTAAGACGCAGGAAGGGATGCTCGGATGCACAGGTACATCACGCGCGGGTGTGTCGCTACGGCGGCCGGTCTTGCGCTCGCCGCAGTGGGAGTAACCGGGGCCGCCGCTTCGGACGCAGCCCCCCGGGCCCTCCCGGCAGTGAGGGTGACCGGGGCGGAGCCATCACCCGCGGCGACCAGCCCCGGCACCCAGCTGTGGGTGGCACGCTACAACAACGCAGGCAACGGCGGCGCCACGTCAGTGGCGGCCAGCCCGAACGGGAAGACGGTCTTCGTCACCGGATACACCACGGCAGGCAGCGCGGAAGACTACACCACGGTCGCCTACAACGCCGCCACCGGCGCCCAACTGTGGGCAGCGAGCTACAACGACCCCGGCCACACCACCGACCAGGCATACTCGGTAGCCGTCAGCCCGAACGGGACGGCGGTATTCGTCACAGGAGAAAGCCTCACGAGCACGCCGGGCGAGGATTATGCGACGGTGGCCTACAACGCGGCTACCGGCGCCCAGCTGTGGGCGGCGCGGTATGACGGCCCCAGCAACGACAGTGCGGGCGCCCAGGTGGCGGTCAGCCCGAACAGCACAACGGTGTTCGTCACCGGGACCAGCCTCGGGACGCCCACCGGCGAGGATTACGCCACGGTTGCCTACAACGCCGCTACCGGCGCCCAGCTGTGGGCGGCGCGGTACGACGGCTTCGGCAGCGGCGGCAACTACGCCCACTCGGTGGCGGTCAGCCCTGGCGGGAGCATGGTGTTCGTCACCGGTAACAGCCTCGGGACCAATGACGGTTATGACTACGCCACGGTTGCCTATAGCGCCGCCACCGGCGCCCAGCTGTGGGTCAAGCGGTACAACGGCGCCAGCAACGGCGAACGCGGGGCGAATTCGGTGGCGGTCAGCGGGAGCACGGTGTTCGTCACCGGGTCCAGCTACGGGGGCAGCACCGCGAACTATGACTACGCCACGATCGCCTACAGCGCCGCCACCGGCGCCCAGCTATGGGTCAAGCGCTACGACGGCCCTGGCAGCGGCGGCGACCAGGCATACTCGGCGGCCGTCAGCCCGAGCGGGGGGGCCGTGTTCGTCACCGGGTACACCGATACGACCAGCACCTCCGCGGGCTATGACTACACCACGATCGCCTACAACGCCGCCACCGGCGCCCAGCTGTGGCTGGAACGCTACAACGGCCCGGTCAACTTCACCGACGAGGCATATTCGATAGCTGTCAGCCCGGGCGGGAAGACGGTGTACGTCACCGGAGAGAGCGCCGGGACCGACGACGGCTGGGATTCCGCCACGGTTGCCTACAACGCCGCTACCGGGGCCCAGCTGTGGGTCAAGCGCTACGCCGGCGCCGGACTCGGAAGCAAGGATTTCTCGGTGGCCGTCAGCCCCGTCACAGGGACAGTATTCGTCACCGGGTACGCCGTCGATGGCGGCTCCGACTATGCCACCGTCGCCTATGAAGGCTGAATTTCAGGCCCAGGGCAAGCGTGCCGGGCGACAGCCCAGCTGTCGCCCGGCACGCTTGCCCGATCCAGGCCGGGCTTAATTAGTTTGGCGCTTATCGTCAGTACGGTGACGGAAACCCCGCGACTTGCAGAGCGTCGTGCAGGCCCGGGGCGGCCAGGGAGCCAGATCGTGGGCACGGCGAGAGGCCAGCCCGGCGGACAGGTCAGACCCGTGGCGCGTACTCGATCGAGCGGAACGGCCAGTCGCGTTCCAGCCATGCGCGGACCGTCTGGTACAGCACCGGGTCGAGCTCCGCACAGTCCGCGCGTACCCAGGAACTAACGGCCGCATCATGGTCACCCGCGCTGACGCTGCCCTCGCCGTCGCTGCGCGGCGGGTAGATGTACACGCAGCCGATGACTTCGCCGGTACCGGTGCTGAGCACGGTGTAGGTGAACCCGCGGCGATCAGCGAAGTCGCGTGCGTGGCGTTCGAGGTCGCGCAGATTTTCCGCCAGGCTCATCGGGTGCGGCCAGCCCCTCCCGGCGAATCCCGGTGTCGCCTGGATGTGGCTGATGCTGGCCGTCCATGCCGCATAGTCCGCTGCGTTGTGCTGAGGCCCGAGCGGTTCCAGCCGGAATTCCTCAGCCGAGAGCCCATCAGCGATCACGAAATCCGCCGGAACGAAGAGTTGATCACTCATCAGGCGATGCTAGCCGGACGGCCTTCGCGTCACCCCGCCCAGCCGCGCGCCCGCAGCATGCCCGGAAAACAGATGACCCCGAACCCGGATCGCAGGTTCGAGCTCATTCCGATGTCCTGAGACATCACATGGAGCCGCCTGTCGGAATCGAACCGACGACTGTCGGCGTCGCGTGAATACTGGATCTGGCTCCAATAACGTGATGTTCACGAAACGATCTTGAGGCATCGCAGGAGCCGTACTGCACCCCGGAGGCAGCGGGCTGGCACAGGCGCCATGCGCGTGCTGGTCAGCCACGCCGAACGGCGAAGTTGTAGCAGCCGTAGCCGACGTTACGCAGGTGAACGAGTGCGACTTCCGGCCGGGCGAGCATCTCGCGGATGACAGCCTCGGCGTGATCACCATCGGCGACGAGCGCGCCGTCAGCGATCCGGCCGCCGTGGTCATAGGCGCGCACGACCTGCTGGCGCGCGCTCAGCCCGGGGGGGTAGCGGTGCGGAGTTGGGTAGCCGTCGCAGGGATCGGCGTGGATGAACAACGGGCCGCGTTCAGCGTAGGCACCGCTCGTGCCGGGCGGCGTGTAGGCGATGAGCAGCACTCGCTCGCCGGGACTGGATTCGCGCAGACAGCATCGCAGCGGCTCCCCTCCGGTGCCAGTCCGTGCGGTCAGCCGGTTGCCGGCCTCATCCAGTCCGGCTGTCCTGATCTCTTGCAGCTCGTCCGGCGGGATCGGCTCGACGATAAGCGTGCTGGTGATCGGTTCAGGGGACATAGCCACAGCCTGCCGGAGTCAGGCACGCTGCTGCTGGCGGAAATCGGACATGACGGTCGGGCAGCCAGCTGAGCCGCGGCCTGCGGTCGAGGTGACCCGATCAAGTCAGATCGCGTCGTAACCGTCACGTTATATGGGCCAGAGCCAGTATTCACGCGACGCCGACACCTGCGAGATCGGCGTGAACCCGCGCGGCAGGTAGATCTGCCGGGCAGGCGGCAGCGGGTGGTGGTCCACAGCCGCATTCGCGTAGCCGGCGTCGAGCGCGAGCATGATGCATACATCGACTAGCCGTCCGGCCCGGGTTGTGCCCGTACGCCCCCGGTTCGACCAGCAGGATCCGCGCCGTCCATGTCCCGTGCCCTGGAGTCCGCGATGCGCCTGATCGGGTTCAGCTCCTGCATCCCGCCTTCTTGCCAGGCGGGCATCCGTAATGGCGAGCCGGATCTGCTGGTGACCAGACGCCACGCCGTCCTCGCCGCTGGCCGGTCACTTCCACAGTCTGCCGTTCCAGCCGATGATCAGGGTCTTGCCGCTGTTGGTCTCGCCAACTGCCCACGCGCTGCGGGCGGAGGTGGCAGCCACGCTCAAGAGGATGCCGGACGGGCTGGGCACGCGGGTCCAGGACTTGCCGTCCCACCGCTCGATCAGCGACTTGCCGGCGCTGGTCCGGCCGACGGCCCACGCGCTGCGCCCGGTGACCGCGGTCACCCCGTTAAGCTCGCCAGCCGCCGGGCTCGGCGCCCGCCGCCAGGTCTTGCCGTTCCAGCGCAGGATCAGGGCCTTGCCGGTGCCGGTCTCGCCGACGGCCCAGGCGCCGCCCGTCTTCACCGTTGTCACAGCGGTCAGGAAGCCGTGGCCTGATGGGCTTGGGCTGGGTACCCGCTTCCACACTTTGCCGTTCCAGCCCAAGATCAGGGTCATGTCGGTGTTAGCGATCTCGCCGACCGACCAGGCATTCCGGGCGGAGGCAGCCGCGACACCGAACAGGCCAGCGCCGGCGGGGCTCGGGCTGGGCACCCGCCGCCAGGTCCTGCCGTTCCACCGCAAGATCAGGGTTTTGCCGCTGCCGGTGCCGCCAACTGCCCAGGCGCCGCCCGACGGACGGGCAGTCACCCCGGTCAGGAAGCAGTCGCGCGCGGGGCTCGGGCTGGAAACCCGCTTCCATTCCCTGCCGTTCCAGCGCAGGATCAGCGATGTGCTGCCCGTGCTGGTGGTACCGTAACCGGCCGCCCAGGCGCTGCGGGCCGAGGTGGCGGCCATGCTGGCAAGGTCGGTGCTGGTTCCGGGGCTCGGGCTGGGCGCTCGCCGCCACGAGGCCTCGTTCCACCGCGCGATCAGGGCCTTGCCGGGATTGCCCTTGCGAGTGAAGGTGGAGCCGACCGCCCAGGCGTCCCGGGCGGAAACGGCGGCCACGCCTTGGAAGCTGCCGTTGATGCGGCCCGCAGGCCCGGTCCGGGCGGCGGCAGCGGTAACCGGAGCGGCCCCGGCGGCTACACCCGCCAGCAGCAGCGGTACGGCAGCGAGCCTGACCGAACCCGTAATGATCTTGTCCACCGGAAGCCCCCTAGCCCCGCGGCCCCGGGCTCTTCCCGCCGCCACGGTCCCGGGCTCCCAGGGCGATGAGCTCGGCCGGGGCCCCGATCCCGCTCGCCCGGCCGTGCCGCCAACTATGGGCACAGCAGGAGACGGCATGTCAAGACCAGGGCACGGCCAGCCACACAACCGTCGAACCTGGACGCCCAACGTGATCCCTGCACCGGCAGAATGACCTGCGCGCAGTCGGCGCTCGGGTGCAGTGCGCTGACTGTTGCGGTGCGCCGACGCTGTCCCGGGACCGGCTGGGCCTGCGGGCCGTCTAGGGGGGAGGTGGCGGCCTGTGCGCATGCCCCAGCTCGCCACGCGTTCGGTCACCGTCATAGCCGTCGCGCTGCTGCTAGCAGCCTCGGTCGCCGCGGCCGCGCCGGTAACGGCCGCCGCCGCTGCGGCCCGGACCGGGCCCGCGGGCCCGGCATCCTCGGTCGGCGTCAGCGGCGGCCTCTCCGGCGTGGCCGCCACCTCTGCCCGGAACGCCTGGGCGGTCGGCTCCGCCGACACCGGCCCGACGAAGACTCTGATCCTGCGGTGGAACGGCAGGACCTGGAGACGGGTGCCCAGCCCGGGCGCAGGCGCCTTGGGCCTCACCGGTGTGGCCGCCGTCTCCGCCCGGGACGCGTGGGCGGTCGGCTACACCGGCGCCAGCATCGGCACCACCAGCAAGACCCTGATCGAGCGGTGGAACGGCATCGCCTGGAGAAGAGTGCGCAGCCCTAGCCCCCGCGACCTGAACGACGACACCCTGCACGGCGTGGCCGCTACCTCCGCCCGCAGCGCCTGGGCGGTCGGCTGCAGTTTCAGCTGCGCCACTGGCGGGCTCGGCGATGGCCTGATCCTGCGCTGGAACGGCACCGCGTGGAAGCCGGAGCGCAGCCCTCGGGCCAGCTTCTTCGCCGGCGTGGCCGCGGCCTCCGCCCGGGACGCCTGGGCGGTCGGGGCCCTCGGCACCCTCCCCGTCAGCAAGACGGTGATCGCGCACTGGAACGGCAGGACCTGGACGAAAACGCCCGCCCCGAGCCCGCCGCAAAGCGGCCTCTCCGATGTGGCCGTCACCTCGGCCCGCAATGCGTGGGCGGTCGGTTCCTATGGCATTGCCCACCCCAGGACCCTGATCCTGCGGTGGAACGGCAGGGCGTGGAAGTGACCCGGCCGGCAGTCGTCAGCCGGGCTGGCGTTTCACTCGTGCCGCGGGCGTGCTGGCCGTCACGCCTTGCCCTCATGCGCTTGGGTTTCATGCTCGGGCTGCGGGCGGTGTCCCCTCCACCACTTGCGGCTGTTCCGCCGATGCCGGCGGGCCGCCGGTTCCGGGACCGGCTGGCCCTGCGGGCTGCCTAGGGGGGAGGTGGCAGCCGGTGCGCACGCCCCAGCTCGCCACACGCTCGGTCACCGTCATGGCCGTCCCGATGCTGCTAGCAGCATCGGCCGCCGCGGCCGCGGCCGTACGGCCACCGCCGCTGTAGCCCGGACCGGGCCTGCGAGCCCGGCATCTTCGGTCAGCGTCAGCGGCGTCCTCGCCGCAGTGGCCGCAATCTCCGCCCGTAATGCCTGGGCGGTCGGCGCTGGCAACGGCAGGACCTGATCGTGCACTGGAACGGCAGCTCCTGGAAGCAGATACGCAGCCCCGGCCCCGCCCACAGTCTCCATGTCGCCGTACAAACCAGCCAGGCGCCCGGCCTCGACGGCGACCAGCAAGAACAGATGGCGATTAGCTGCGTCAGCCTCGCCCGGTCCCGGCAGCACAGACCCCGCCGACGTGAAAGCCACCAGGGCCGCCTACCAGAACATGTCAACGGCGGGCCAGTCGCTCGGCCCGCCGTGGCTGACCGGCACCGCCATACGCGCCGTCATGGCCGGCACCTCAACGTTCAACGCCGTCCAGAACCGGCAAGGGCTCCTCGCCGTCCTCACCTTCACGATCGAAGTAGCTGAAGATCGCCGCATCCGTCAGCGCGCTCATGGCCGTCGGCGTCATCGCCTTCGGCTCGCTGGTCGCCCCAGCGCTGGCCGCCGCCTCAGCCGTCCCGAGCCGGCACGTTGTCGTGCTGGAACCGTGCCCCAGGGTCGTGCCTGTCTGCTGGATGACCATGCGGGAGCACGTCCAGATCAGATGGCGGATGCTGGCAGGTACCTCAGGTTGCCCCGTTCCGCGTCGGACCTTGTCCGCTGACATCGACGGCTGAGGTGGTCGGATGTCGCCGCTGGGAGGCCCTCCAGCAGCCTGGGCAGCCGGCCTGCTCCCATGAGCGAGTGGCACACCGGTCAGTCGCTGGTGGTGCACGTTGCGGTGCCGATAGTCACGGTTATCCGCGCGCCGGGCGGGGGGCCGTTGAGGTAGATCAGTGCATAGCCGGAGCTGTCGGCCTGGTAGGTGTGCGAGTAGCCGTCTGCGGTTGCGGTCGCGTCCTGGTAGGGCTGGTTGGAATGCACGTAGACGTTGTTCTCGTCGTCGGCGGCGTTGTAGACGCTCGCGGTGGCCCTGCACCAGGCACCTGATTTCCCGCGGCGGGCTGGTCCTGGCGCAGGCGCCGGGGAGTATGGCTCAGCCCCGGCGTAGTCTGCGGCCAGTGTGGTGCTGATGGCTGCCACGACTGCTGGGCTGCGGGCCAGGATGCCGAGTTCCCGGTTGTAATCGAGGCTTGCGACGGAGAAGTTCTGCGACCCGACCAGTGTCCGCTGGCCGGGCAGGCCGGCGTCGGCGACGATCGCCTTGGCGTGGATGTAGAGGGCATTGCCGGTGTCGGGGTAGAGCCGGACATGCGCCCCGGTGCGGGCCAGCTCGGTGAAGGCCGGGTCCCATTCCGGGTCGGCGGTCATGACGATCCTGACGTCCACGCCACGCCGCGCGGCAGCTGCCAGGGCGGCGGTGACGGCGGGGTCGTCCATCTCCTCGTCTTCCACGGCCAGGGTGCGGTCAGCCCCGTCGATGACCGACAGGACCGAGCGTTGCGCATTGGTCGGTGACCAGACCAGGTCGGTGCCGTCCGGCGGGGTGATGGCCCGGCCGGCGAAGTCGGCGTTAAAGGTAGCGGTGATGGCGGCGATGTCGGCGCGGCGGGTGTCGATGACCGCGAAGTCCCTGGTCGCCGGGTAATCGCTGGTGACGAGGTTGAGGGTCATGATGACCGATGTGGTCCCGTCGGTGGTGAGGGTCTTCTGGTGCCACGTCGTGTCAGGCGGGGCCCACCGGACGTGCACGCCGTGGGCGGCCAGGTAGTCGTAGGCGCCCTGGTTACGGGACTTCTCCAGGTGCTGGTCGAGGATCACCCGGACGTCCGCCCCGCGGGCCGCGGCCGCGGCCAGGTCCGCCTCCGCGGTCGGGTCGGCCAGCTCGTACATGGTCAGCTCGACCGAGGAACGCGCCCCGGTGATGAGCCGGTAGACCGGCCCCAGCCCGGCCTGCGGCTCGACCAGCACCCGCAACGTCCCGGCGCGACGCGGGACAGCGCGGCCGCTGGCCGTCGCCTTAGCCGTGGCAGGGCGAGCCACCACCGGTTCCGAGCTGAAGGTGGCTGCCGGCGCGCGCTGCCGCACCGCCGCGCTGCCGCAAGCACCAGCAATGAGGGGAACTATCAAGGTGGCGAGCACGACCAGCAGCCTGCGGCACAAGCCGGAGGCTCTGCCCAGCCCGGAACTCCAGTGCCTGGTCAATCGGAATCAACCTCCGGCCTCACATGAACGCCTGGAAGATCCCATGCGGCGCAGCCCCATGATTCAATACCCTGCGATCGCGGGGCCGATCGGGGCGGACGAAGCCTTCGGTTCAGCCGCCAGACCGCCAGGGCGAAGAGCAGAACGCAGAGCACGCCAAGCACCGCCACATCCCAGAGCCACTGGCCGGTCGAATGGTGCCACAGCGCATCCGGGCTGACCTGTGTCGGGTGGCGAGCGTTGATGCCCTGCAGGTCCACGGCGGAGGCGGCCGCCGCGAGTCCCCACCGGTCGGGGAAAAGCGCAGCCAGACCGGGGATGAACGATGGCTGCGAGAGGTCGGAGGTAACGCCGTTCAGTGCGATCTGCACGATGGAGGTCAGGGTCACCAGGGCGACCGCATGCTCCAGCTTGGCGGCCATGGTGGAGACGAGCAAACCCAAGGTCATCGCGGTCACGCTGAGCGCGGCGAGGCTGAGGAACAGGTCGGTTTCCGGACCATAGAGCACGCCGCGCTGCGGCGCTCGGTTTGGGACGGCGCAGAACACAACGGTGATAAGCCCAGCCTGCGCCACCGCGATCACGGAGTAGACAAGCCACTTCGTGAGCAGGACCTGCACCGCGCTCACCCCGGCGCGGAACTCCCGCTTGATGATCGGCAGCTCATTGACCACGTCACTGTAGGCGAGGGCCTGCCCGCTCAGCACGCACAGCGTGGTGAGTAGCATCAGCGAGGTCGGGCCGGCCGCGGACGGCTGTGCCCCCAGTCCGGGTGAGCCGGCGACCATAGCGGCCAAGGCAGCCGAGCCGGCCGCGATGAGCAGCGGCAGTGAGACGATGAGCCCGTTTCGTGCCTGGTCGAGCCAGGTGCGGTCGCGGGCGTTCTTGGTCAGCCCGCGGCACATCATCAGCCCGGACTGCCGCCGGAGCAGGACCCCGAATTTGCGCACTGCCGCGCGCGGAATCCGGTGGCCGACGGCCGGCCGACTGCGGGCCGGCTGTCGCGGCTCGGCCGCCTGCCGCGCTATCAGCTCCTTGGCCTCTCTCTCGGCCTCTTTAGCCATGCGCCCCGTGCGGTATCGTTCCGCCCAGGTGCGGTGCTCCCGGATCAGCATGTCCATAAGGTCGGCATAGGACGTGCACTTGAAGTGCCGCCGGGTCTGTCGGGGTGGCCCCGAGTAGGCCGGCGCTCCGTCTTTCACCACGACGAGAACCTGGTCAGCCAGGGACAGGTGCTCGGTCGCGTGGGTGACGACGATGACCGTGTGCCCCTCGTCTCCCTCGTCCTTGGGGTGGGCGTGCTCGCGCAGGAACCGCATGATCTGCCGGTCCATGTTGGCGTCCAGGCCGGATGTCGGCTCGTCCAGCATCAGCAGCGGCGGATCGGTTAGCAGTTCCAGCGCAATGGAGACCCGCCGGAGCTGGCCGCCGGACAGCGTGCTCAGCATCTGGTCTCGCTGGTCTTCCAGGTCGACCACTTCGAGCGCGTGAGTGACTGCCTTGTCCCTGGCCCGCTTACCCGCCGGGCTGCGCAGCCCGAATCCGTACCTCAGTGTGGCCGCCACGGTGATGGACGGGTGCAGGTCGGTCTGCTGCGGCACAAAGCCGAGCCGTTTCCGGATCTGCCCGGACTCGGTGGCCATGGACATGTCCTGGAAGAACAGGTGTCCGGACTGCAGCGGAAGTTCACCCAGCAACGCGGCGAAGAGAGAGCTCTTGCCTGCTCCGGACGGGCCGAGGATGGCCAGCAGCGAGTTTTCGCGCTGCACGAACGACATCTCGGTCAGCCTGGCCTTAGCGCCGGAGACCGCCCCCAGGCCTGCGGCGATCAGGTCGCACTTGCCCAGTCGCAGCCGTTCCAGCCGGTGCACGCTCTGCATGGTGTAGCGGTATTCGGCGAAGTCGAAAGCGTCTCCTGGGTTCAGGAATACCGTGCCAGCGATCGCGTCACCGATGTAGGGCCCGTGCTCATACCCCCGGGTGCGCAGGAGCAGCCGGTCGCCTGCCTGCTCGATCGTGAAGTGCCACGGCGCCGCGATGGGGGCGGTGATAGTGACGTAGCCAATATCCCCGGCGATGTCGCCCTGCTCCCCGGCTGCGGCGGACTCTGCCGGGTCGTAGCAGCCGAAGCGGGTTATCGGGTGGTCCAGATCGATGATCGTGGCGAGGGCTTCGTCGGCGTCTGGGGGCGGAGGTTCACCGTCGGTCTCAGGGACCACCGTGGGCAGGGGAACGCTCTGCGGTCCGTGGGCATCGGGCAGCGCCCAGCCCGGGATCTCGGGTGAAGGCACGCTGAGCACCGCATTGGCCCAGGCACCCTCCGGATGGGCCCGGACCAGAGCGCGCCGGTATACCGCGAGCCTGCGGTGAATGTGCTCGTGGATGCGCTCCACCCGGGTCCGCGCCGCCCGCTGGTGCTGCTCGGCCTCTTGCATGGCCTGCGCCAGGTCAGCCTCAATTGCGGCCATGTCGGCCTGAGCGCGAAGCACGACGGCTTCGCCGCGGGCTAGCAGCTTCTGATGCTCCTTGCGGCGGCGTTGGACAATGACCGTCTCAGGGTGGCTCTCCTCGCCGAAGCGGCGCCGGCTGGTCTCGACTAGGCTCAGCGGCCTGGCGCCGTCCAGGTTCAGCTCGGCCCAGGCCAGGGCAGATTTGGCCGCCTCGAGCCGGGCTCGCTCGGCCATGACACGGCGATGCGGCTCGGCGACCAGCCGCTGGTAGTGCAGATGCTCGAAGCCGAAGGCATCCTGAGCCTGCCGGATCAGCGCTTCCCGGTGCGGGGTGGTGACCGGGCCGGGGGCTGCGCCGGTCGGCGGCCGCGCCGGAATCCCGGCGCGGCCGTCCCGCCAGCCGTGGAACGCGTCGGTCCAGCGCTCCCGCTGACCGTACCGGATCGGCTTCATTTCGAGTGGCACCCGGCTCCGGTCAGCTTGGCCACCACCTTGCGATCTTGGATGGCCGGCCCGATCAGCAGCTGGCCGTGCGGGCCGCGGTCGTTCACCCGGCCGGGCAGGTGCGACCCATCACCGAAGGTGGCGATACGACTGGTCGGCACCTTCAGCTGCACCAGCATGGCTTTCACGGCCACGGCGCGACGCCGGGACAGCCACAGGTTGTACTCGTTGCTTCCTTCCGACGAGGTGGACCCGGTCAGCGTCACCGACTCACCAGTGCGCAGCATGACGTTGGCTAGCTTCTGCAGCGTCGCGCGGGCCCCTGACGGGTCGCGGAATACCGTCGAGTCGAAATCGAAGCCAACGTTGTTGGCGTCGCCGAGGTCTATTACCGCGCAGGCAGTTGGCGGCTGCTGCGGCGGAGGGGGCGTTACTACACTGACCCGCGGCCGACCCGGCACGGCGTTCTGCGTGTTAGCGCTGTTATCGAAGCCGACGCAGCTGGCCTGGGCATCGCGCGCGATATCCGCCCATATCTGCCGAATCTTGTCCCGGTAGCGGACACCCAGTGCGGGCTGGGGCGAGGCCGTCCAGCCGAGGCTGACGAAATAGATCCTCCGGCCCTTGAGGTCAGGGAGTTCACCGGCGTGCTTAAGGTAATCCGCGATGGTCTGTGGCTCGTCGTTCAGCAGCCCCGCACCGAAGTTAAGCGGCACCGTCGTCTGCAGCCCGGAGTCCATGAGGACGACGTTCCCGCCCGGAGGAACTTCGCTCGCCGCGATGCCAAGGGCTCCCAGCACGTCCGCCTGGGGCGTCTGCGCCCTGATGTCAGTCGCAGGCTGCAGGGTTCCCTGCAGAACGTCATTCAGGTCCGAGACGTACTGGTTGTAATCGGTTTTGCGTGATTCCGAATTGGCGCCCTGCGGGCTAAAGGCCTGGCTGAACACGACGTGCGGATTGCCGTCCAGCCGCACCACGGTGACTTGCTGCTCGGCGTTGATGGCACTGTTGATCACGGTGGTGACGCCCGCGGACAAGGTGGGCATGGGGCTGTTCGACCGAGCGCCGATAGCTAGCGCTACCGGCCTTTTGAGCGCCAGGCAGGATGGGACCTCAGCGGCGGAGCTAGTCACGCTGCTGCCACTGCTGCCGCAGCCGGCCAGGATGGCCGCGGCCAGGGTGGCCGAGATGCCGCTGGCCATCATCCGTGAGGTTGGCCTCATGATTTCACTGCTCCCGGGATTGGCTCAGCCCGCGGGCGGCACGTTAGGCCGTGGCCAGTACGGGCTCTGGTCTGGACTGAAGATCGCGTCGGTCACGGCAGGATCCTTGGCCATGCCTGCGATCCTGATGCGCACGGTCTGCTTGAGCTGCTCGGTGAAGGCCGCGTTCTGCGCCTGGGCCTCGTCCAGTGTTCGCTTAGCCGCTGCGATCTCGGCCTGCTGCTGATCATGGATGGCGACAGCCCGGCGCAGCTGGTAAGCCGACGCGGCAACGCCCTCACTGGCCTTCCGATAGGCCCGTACCGCGGCCGCATACCGGCCGCGGTACGGGTTATGGGTGAAGTACGCGCCGATCGCGGCGACCAGCCCCGTGGCCAGGTAGAGACCGAGAAATATCACTGCCGCTTGTGGTGGGTGCCCACTGACGGCAGTCGAGCCGGTGCCGCCACCGCCCGAGCCGATCCCGCCACCGCCGATACCGCCACCGCCGATACCGCCCGCGCCGATTCCCGCGGCACCTGAGCTACCGCCAGATCCGGATCCGATCCCGCCGGACCCTAGCTGTACTGTCCCGGGCAGCGTCACGGTCATCCGGACCCAGAAGGCCATCAGCCCGAGCGCGAGCCAGATGACGACGCAGACAAACAACGCCACCCGCCGTCCTAGCCACGCCGCTATCCGGCTGGCCAGGCCGACTGCGAGGGACTGGCCCGCTTTGAGCTCGCGCAGTATCACCCCGATCGTGTGCGCTATATAGAGCACCACCGAGGTGAGCCCGGACACCACCAGCCAGATCACCCAGTCCTGCTGTTGCGGCATCACCAGTTCCACGATCTGCACGAACGCGCCAATGTCTGCTCCCGCGGCGAGCAGCAAGGCCAGTGCGTGCAGGTAGGCGGTGCGCGGACGCCCGGCTAGCAGCGCCCCATCGCGGAAGCCAGGCTCACCCCATCTGGGCACGCTGCTGGCATCCTGTGGTTGCAGCAGCCGCCGTAGTTCGGTCCGGCTCACCTTGGTCGGTGTCAGCAGCGCACGGGAGTCCGACCAGGAAGGCCCGGCCAGAGTCCTGGCCAGGCCATCTGCGGGTGGCCGGTCAGCACGTCGGGCCACCTCGGGCTGGGGCACGGTCCCGCTCAGGACGCTCACCCGCACCGGGCTCGTTCCCGGCTCGGGCTCGCGGCCGCCTAGGG
Source organism: Streptosporangiaceae bacterium (assembly GCA_052143655.1). Taxonomy (GTDB): domain Bacteria; phylum Actinomycetota; class Actinomycetes; order Streptosporangiales; family Streptosporangiaceae; genus CAVSUR01. The sequence continues at coordinate 17,803 of JBKQSL010000310.1, forward strand.
CCTGTAGCGCGGTCTCTACGGCGATTTCCGCGCTGTGCAGCCGTACCAGGTCCTGCTCGTGTAGTTGCTCGTACTGCTTGACGATCGCGTGGGCCTGTCCCAGGCGGTTCTGTGCAATCGGCAGGTAAGCCAGGTATTGCTGATTCAGCTTGCGCGCCCAGGAGTCTCCCTGCGCGTTGATCAGGTTGTCCAGCGGGTGGCCGGTGGCCTCGTCTACGCTTTCCGGTCCGAGGGTGGAGACGCCGCCGAGGATCTGCTGGATCCGTGCGCCTTCGTCGAGAACGGGCTGGAAGCTCTCCGGTTGGGCATCGGGACCGGTCTGGGGATAGCCGCCGAGCAGTTCGACGCGCCTCTCCCGGCGTCGCAGCCGCGGCCTCCGCAGCCGCTGGATGATCCGGTCCATGCGCGGCTCACCCGCAGGCGCAGCGACCGGCGCTGGCTTAGCCGTGTGCTGCCGTCGGCGGATCATCTACTCACCTCTCTAACTGGTCCGTCATCGGTTCCCTGGTCCACTCGGGAAGATCGGGTCCTACCGGTGTGCGCATCAGCAGCGGGCTGAGTTCGGCGCCGTGCTTATGAGTCCGGGTCAGCTGCTGTAGGTAGGTGGCGATACGCCGCATGCCGAGTTCGTGGTGCCGCCGTGCGGCGGCCCGGGCGGCTGCTTCGCGATCGCGGATGAGCTCCTCGCGGAGCTGCGCATCCCGGCTCGCTTCTGCCAGCCGCCTGGTCACCGATTGATGGCGCTGCTCAGCGCCGGTCAGCCGCCGTTCCCAGCCAGTCTGGCGACGCGCATGGACCAGCTCCGCTGGCCGGCTCTGCTCATCGCGCTCGGCCAGCCGCCGCGCGGCGCGTTCCTCAGCCGCGAGCGGAGTACGCGCCTGGCCCAGCTTTTCGGCCGTGTCCGCTACCTCCGCAGCCAGCGAATCGCGGATGCCCAGGAACCGTGCCGCCTCCCGCTTGAGCAGTGCGCACTCTTCACCGCAGCGGATCCGTTCGCCCTCCATATGCTGGGCAGCCTCCCGGGATAGCACCTCCATCCGGGGCGTTGACAACGCGGGCAGGACAGGCGCGTCCTCGGCATCGATATCGGCGGGACGCTCACGTCGGGCTGGCCGCTCGTAGTCCGTGGGCAGCGGTGGCAGGCCGCGGCGGCCATCCAGCCAGCCGTGGAACATGTCCGAGAGCCGGGCTGCGAGCCGATAGCGGGCCGGCTCCACCGGCGGCCGGGTCCAGGTGGACGTAGCCGCCGACCGCCCGGCGCGAATAGCTGAGTTCTCATTCATCGGGCACCAGCCAGCCCAGGTGCTTCGGTTTCCGGCGCCCTAGCCGTCTCCCGCGTCCTATCCGTCTCACGTGCCCCGGCGCAGGCGGAGGCGGCGGGCGGCCAGTTTCGCTCCAAAGCGTGCACGGCCGAGGCAGCCCAGCGCGAGACCGCCAGCCGGTGCCAGACCCCGACTGCTGCCAGCGGGCGGACCTGGGCCAGGACTTCCCGGTGATGCAGGCGTCCGGGAAGCCCTGCGGGCGCCGGCACGCGCAACCCGGCCAGCAGGTAGATAGCGTGCGCCACTTCCCCGTCAGCTAGATGATCGGCCGCCAGGTCGAGCGCCTCGCCGAGCGCGTCGAAAGCCACCTCGAGAGCGGCCAGGTCAGCTCGGCTGATGTCTGGAGTACGCAACCAGGGCACATGCGCCTGTTCCCGCGCCCAGGCGCGTAGCCGAGCCAGGCCACGCGACCGCTGGTACTTCCGGACACGGAGCATCACTTCTGCCTGTCCGTGCAGCAGGGTGGCCAGCCTCAGGTGGCGGCGGGTCGTGCCGTCGAGGGCATGAAAAAGGGCTACCAGCGCCGCAGGATCCTGGTCCGTTAGCCGTGGCGCCCGGTAGGACGGGAGAGTGGAGTTCTGCGACAACTCCAGCCCGGCCAGAGCTAACCCGGCAATCCGGCCCTCATCCGCCAGCAGGAGCAGCCGCTCCAGTTCGATCGTCGAGTCGTTTACCAGATCGCTGAACACCTCGACAGTAGCCGCGCGAACCAAGCTGGTGGCGATTCCTGTGAATGCAGCCATCGAGCCCCGGCCTCCCCCATGCTTTACCAGGAAGTCAGTAATCAGCAATTGCGGCTCGGGCAGGCGGTTGAGTTCTCTTAGCAACTCGGCAACCGGGGGCGGCGCCGCGTGCCGAGCCGCGGCGTCATGCACGGCTACCTCAATGCGCCCGGCCGCCCGTTCCTGTGCCACCAACACGTCGGCAACAGCACGAAGCAAGGCAGGCTGCGGCGCTGGCCCGTCGGCAAGCGCATCATGCATAGCCTTGATGGCCATGCCGATCACTCGCTCATTCTGTAGGGCCCGAAGCAGGAGCGTCACATAGATAATGACGAGCAACGCGACAAAACCCGCCAGTCCTCCGGCCCACAAGGTCGCAGTATTCACCAATTCCCTGTCGAGATCCCGAAAAAGACTTTCCGCCATCCCCACCAGATGCACCACAGTCGGAATGCACCGAGGCTGGCAACAGAGAGTACTCTGCCCCCAATAAGATCCAGCAGAACTGGCACGTCATGCTAAACGTGCAAAAGACGCCTGCCCCCCACTTCCCCCCATACATTCCGGGCGCCGAACCGGAACATTCAACGCTTGATGGTCACTCTGTAGGACGCGGCACACGAGCGTTTGGGTTACAGACGGCCTGAGCATCCATCCCACCGCTCCCCGGGTCAGCAACGACGCAGCGACCCGGTCGCCTATCTAAGTGAGTGTCTGACTATTGGGCGGTTGCGGCCAGGCGCCTGGTCATGAGGGTGCTCATGGCCCAGAGGATCATGGCTTCGTGGCTGGCGGGCAGGCGCTCGTAGTCGCGGACGGTGCGGCGGTGCTTGCTGATCCAGGCGAAGGTGCGCTCGACGACCCAGCGGCGGGGCAGGACCTCGAAGGCGTGCGGGTTGCGCTTGGAGACGACCTGCAGTGTCATCTTCAGCGACGCGGCCCATCCGGCCAACTTGCCGGTGTATCCGGCATCGGCCCAGACCAGGCGCACCCGGCGGCAGGCGCGGCGGGTGCTGGACAGCAGCGGCCGGGCGCCCTGGCGGTCTTGGACGGACGCGGCGGTGATCACCACGTCCAGGACCAGCCCGGTGGTGTCGACGGCGATGTGCCGCTTGCGGCCGTTGACGCGCACAGACTGCGAGTCGATGACGGGCACCCCGGCCCGGCTGGCGCTGCTGCCAGCGCCGATGGCCGCCGATGTCGGGCACTGGCTGCGCACCCGCAGCGAAGGCGGGCCACGCAGCCATCCCCGCAACGAGCACACCGTCCGGCAGAACCTCAACCGGGTCCACCCGCTCCTGCTCGCGTGGTCCGGGCGCTACGACCACCTGCGCGAGGTCACCGCCGCCGACGTCACCGCCGCCGCCGAGACCTTGTCCGGAAGCCTGCGCCGGCAGACCGTCCTCGCGTTGCGTTCGCTGTTCGGGCACTGCAAGAAGACCGGCAGGATCTTCGCCGACCCCACCCGCGGCCTCGGCACCGGCCAGCGGCCGCTGAATCTCATCCAGCCGCTCCAGCCCGGCGAGATCGACGCGGCCGCCGCCGCCGTCACGCCTGCCGTCCGCCTCGCGCTCGCGCTGGCCGCCGTGCACGCGGCCCGGCCC
>JBKQSL010000311.1:0-13412 GCA_052143655.1 Streptosporangiaceae bacterium
CGCCGTCGCGCTGGATGCCCATCGCGTATCCGGTCGCGTGCAGGGTCTGGCTGCCGATCACGATCGTGTAGAGGTGGAAACGGTGCTCGGCCGGGTCCCAGCCGCCGTGGCTGACCCCGCGGAACAGTTCCAGCAGCCGCAGCGGGTCCAGCCCGCGGCACCAGGCCACGCCGTGCTCGCGGTAGGTGGGGAACGCCATGTCCCGCGGCCCGAGCGCGCGGCCCGAGCCGACCTGGGCGGCTTCCTGGCCGAGCAGCGATGCCCAGATGCCCAGCTCGCCCTGGCGCTGCAGGGCGATGGCCTCGAAGTCGATCCGGCGGACCAGGACGAGGTCGCGATACAGGTCCTTGATCTGCCCGGCGGAGATGTCCAGGGGATAGTCGGGATGCTCGACCCGCTCGCCCTCGGGGGTCAGAAGCTGGACAGCCTCCCCTGATTCGGCCAGTCCGCTGAAGCGGCGGGAATCAGGAGCAGCTCGCCCGGCGCCGTCGACGGTCACGTGCCACTCCTCGCAAAGTCTGGGCCGAACAGGTGACGTTCGTCCCTGCCGGTCTGCGGTGGTGTTCGCTGCGACAGTACCCGGCGAGGCGCATCGCCGGTCAAGCGGCAGTGCGCCTGTGCGCACTGCCGTGACTGGCGTGGCGAACGCTCCCTTCCGGGGACTGCGGCCTGCCGGGCCGTGCCAGGCCCGGGGCGCTGCCGCGCCGGGCAGTACCCCGGAGGGCACCGCCAGGTCGCTGACCGGCCGGGCCTGCCTGCCCGGATCCCTACCCGCGGCGGCGGTGGCATACGCTGCCTGCCGTGGCCAGAGTTGTCGTCGACGTAATGCTGAAGCCGGAAATTCACGACCCGCAGGGTGATGCCATCGCCAGCGCCTGTCATCGCCTCGGCTTCGGCGAGGTGACCGGGGTACGGCAGGGCAAGAGATTCGAGGTGGAGCTGGGCGGGCCTGGCACCGAGGCCGCGCTGGCTAAGGTCACCGAGCTGGCCGCCGAGCTGCTGGCGAATCCGGTCATCGAGGAGTTCACCGTCCGGCCGGCCTGAGCGCGCAATTCCGGCACCCGGAATGGCGCGGTGCATCTGCGCCGGAGCCGCCGTGGTCAGGGAAAGTCCCCGTCCGGGCGTGCTGCCGCGGTGGTCCGCCCCGCTCCCGTATGCAGACTGTTCGTCCAGAGATCGCCCGAGTTCAGGATTACCGGGGTCGGTCACGGGAAACCCTCACAATGTGAATCAGTGTGACCGGCAACTAGCGGGGGCGAAGGAGCCGATGCGAACTCGGGTGCTGCATTCCGGCGAGCCGGCCGCAGACGTTCGGTTCTGTCTCGTATTTCCCCGGGAGGCGCTGAGCATCCCGGTGATGCGCAGGGTTCTCGGGGACACACTGATTCAGCTGGGCGTAGACGAGGACTGCGTCGCGGACCTGCTGCTCGCGGTCACCGAGGCATGCACGAACGTGCTGCGGCACGCGGGCTCGGCCCGCCGTTACGAGATCGTCGCGCAGGTGGGCCGCAACCGCTGCGAGCTTGAGGTGCTCGACACCGGGCGGGGTTTCGACCCGGCCAGGCTGGCCGATCAGGCGGCCGTGCGCAGGCCGCCGGGCCGTCCGTCGATCCGCCGCCAGCGGCGCCAGGCCGGGCGGCTGCGCCGCGGCCGCGGGCCCGCAGCGCAGCCCGGGCCGGTGCCGCTGCTGTCCCGGCTCGGCCGCCCGCGCCGCGGCGGTGCCGAGCAGTCCGTCGCCGACCTGCCCGAGTCCGGCCGCGGCCTGGCGATCATGCGGGCCTGCGTGGATGACGTCACGCTGCGCAGCGGGCCTGGCCAGGGCACCGTGGTGTCGATGCGCAAGCGAATCGAGTTCCGGTCCGACGCGCCGCTGACCCACCTGCCGGACTGGCAGCTGCGGGACGCGGGCTGAGGGAACCTGGGCGGCCTGGGCGGCCTGCCGCCCCGCCGGGCGGCCTGACCCGGTAGCCTGCGGGCATGCGCCGCACGCGAGGACGCCGGTGAGCAGCAGGAGAAGCTGGTGACCGCCCGGATCGGCGTCGTGACCTTCCCCGGCTCGCTCGACGACCGCGATGCGTGCCGCGCGGTGCGGCTGGCCGGCGGTCAGCCGGTGCCGCTCTGGCACGCCGACCGGGACCTGCACGGAGTCGACGCGGTGGTCCTGCCCGGCGGCTTCTCCTACGGCGACTACCTGCGCTGCGGGGCGATCGCCCGGTTCGCGCCGGTGATGGCCGAGCTGGTGCCCGCCGCCCGCGCGGGCCTGCCCGTGCTCGGCATCTGCAACGGCTTCCAGATCCTGTGCGAGGCGCACCTGCTGCCGGGGGCCCTCGCCCGCAACGCCGGCCTGCACTTCGTCAACCGGGTCGTCCGGCTGCGCGTCGAGGCCGCCGGCACGCCGTGGACCTCCCGGTACACGGCCGGGCAGGAGATCACCGTGGTGCTCAAGAGCGGCGAGGGCGCGTATGTGGCCGACCCCGCGACGCTGGCTGCGCTGGAGCGCGACGGCCGGGTGCTGGCCCGTTACTGCGACCCGAATCCCAACGGCTCGGCCGCCGCCATCGCCGGCGTGGTCAGCGAGGACGGCATGGTGGCCGGCCTGATGCCGCACCCGGAGCACGCGATCGACGAGCTCACCGGCCCGTCAGCGGACGGCCTGGGCTTCTTCGCCGCGATTGTCGCGGCGCTGCCCGGCCCGGAGATGCCGGCATCCCCGGGGCCGGCCGCACAGGGGCCGGCATGACGGAAACCGGCAGCACGGAAACCGGCGCGGCCAGGGCCGCCGCCCCGCCAGCGGGCAGCGGGACCCGGCCGGATCCGGCACCGGACACCGTCGCCCGGGCCGCGGCGAGCCCCGGCCGGTCCCAGCCGTTCGCGGCACTCGGGCTGACCGAGCCGGAGTACGCCCGGATCACCGGGCTGCTCGGGCGCCGGCCCACCGACGCCGAGCTGGCCATCTACTCGGTGATGTGGAGCGAGCACTGCTCCTACAAGTCCTCGCGCCTGCACCTGCGCCAGCTGGCGGCCACCGCGGCCGGCTCGGACGTGCTGCTGGCCGGGATCGGGCAGAACGCCGGCGTGGTCGACATCGGTCAGGGATACGCGGTCACCTTCAAGATCGAGTCGCATAACCACCCGTCCTACGTCGAGCCGTTCCAGGGCGCGGCGACCGGCGTGGGCGGCATCGTCCGCGACATCCTGGCCATGGGCGCTCGCCCGGTGGCCGTGATGGACGCACTGCGGTTCGGGCCGGCCGACGCGCCGGACACCCGCCGGGTGCTGCCCGGCGTGGTCAGCGGAATCTCCTTCTACGGCAACTGCCTGGGCCTGCCCAACATCGGCGGCGAGCTGGCCTTCGACCCGTGCTACTCGGGCAACCCGCTGGTGAACGCGCTGTGCGTCGGGGTCATGCGGCTCGACGACCTCAAGCTCGCCGCCGCCACCGGGCCTGGCAACAAGGTGGTGCTGCTCGGCTCCACGACCGGCCCCGACGGCATCGGCGGCGCCTCGGTGCTGGCCAGCGCCTCGTTCGGCGGCGGCGGCGAGGGAGCCAAGCGGCCGAGCGTGCAGGTCGGCGACCCGTTCACCGAGAAGCTGCTGATCGAGTGCTGCCTGGAGCTGTACGCGGCCGGCCTGGTGGTGGGCATCCAGGACCTGGGCGCCGCCGGGGTGGCCTGCGCCACCACGGAGCTGGCCGCCGGCGGCGGGACGGGGATGGCGGTGCGGCTGGACGCGGTGCCGCTGCGGGACACGTCCCTGGGGCCCGCCGAGATCCTCATGAGCGAGTCCCAGGAACGCATGATGGCGATCGTGACGCCGGAGGACATCGAGGCGTTCGGAGCCATCTGCGCGAAGTGGGATGTGCGCGCCACGGTGATCGGCGAGGTCACCGGCTCCGGCCGGCTGGAGATGACCTGGCACGGCGAGCTGGTCGTGGACATCCCGCCGGGCAGCGCGGCCGACGAGGGGCCGGTCTACGACCGGCCCGCGGCTCGCCCGGCCAGCCAGGACGCGCTGCTGGCGGCCGCCCCGGCGGGGCTGCCCCGGGCCCGCGACGGCGGTGAGCTGCGCGCCGCCCTGCTGGCGGTGCTGGGCTCCCCGGACGCCGCCGACCCGGGGTGGGTCACCGAGCAGTACGACTGCTACGTGCGCGGCGACACGGTACTGGCGGCGCCGCAGGACGCGGGCCTGCTGCGCATCGACGAGCAGACCCACCTCGGCATCGCCCTGGCCACCGACGGCAACGGCCGGTTCTGCCGCCTCGACCCCTACGCGGGGACCCAGCTCGCGCTGGCCGAGGCCTACCGCAACGTCGCGGCCACCGGCGCCCGCCCGCTCGCGGTCACCAACTGCCTCAACTTCGGCTCGCCCGAGGACCCGGCGGTGATGTGGCAGTTCACCGAGGCAGTGCGCGGGCTGGCCGACGGCTGCCGGACCCTCGGCATCCCGGTGACCGGCGGCAACGTCAGCTTCTACAACCAGACCGCTGCGGCGGCCATCCACCCGACGCCGGTGGTGGGCGTGCTCGGCGTGCACGACGACGTGCGGCAGCGGCTGTCCATCGGGTTCGCGCAGCCCGGGCTGCCGGTGCTGCTGCTGGGCACGACCCGCGACGAGCTGGGCGGCTCGCTGTGGGCGCACGTGGTGCACGGGCATCTGGGCGGCACCCCGCCCGCGCCGGACCTGGCCGCCGAGCAGTCGCTGGCCGCAGTGCTGCGCGCCGCGGCCGCCCGCGGGCTGCTGGCCGCCGCCCACGACCTGTCCGACGGCGGCCTGGCCGTGACCCTGGCCGAGAGCTGCCTGGCCGGCCAGGCCGGCTGCACGGTGACGCTGCCCGGGCCAGCCAGCGGCAGCGATCAGGGCAGCGGCACGGATGCCGGCGCCGCGCTGCCCGCCGCCGCGCTGGACGTCTGCACGCTGCTGTTCAGTGAGTCGGCGGCCCGCGCGGTGGTGGCCGTGGCGCCGGGCGCGGCAGCCGGGCTCGCGGCGCTGTGCGCCGAGCACGCCCTTCCCGCCACCCCGCTCGGGACCACCGGCGGGGAGGGGCTGACGGTCTCCTGGCCTGGGGCCGCCGATCCGGGGTCGTTCTCGGTCAGCCTGGCGGACCTCGCCGCCGCGCACCGCGGCACGCTGCCGCGGCTGTTCGGCTGACCGGCAGCTGCCGCCCCGCCCCGCCCCGCCCGCCGCGCCGCGCTGGCGCGCTGCGCCGGGCGTCTCCGGCGGCCGTCCCGTGCCCGGTCGGCTGCCCGGCGACGTCGGCTAGCCCGGCCCGGTCAGGACGTCCACCAGAACGCGATCTGCTGCTCCCAGGGCCCGCTGCCCGTGCAGGCCGCGAGCCCGGCCGCCCTGGCCCCGGCGGCGCCGGGCTCCGGCCCGCCTGCGGTGATGCACAGGCCGCTGGCCCGGCCGGCGAACTGGTAGTAGATGTGCCCGCCCGCCCGCGCCCCGCTGCCGCGCTGGCGCCAGCGCTGGCCGTCGCCGAGGTCGCAGCGGCGCAGCGTGAGCACCGCGGGCCGGCGCCCGGCGCCCGCTGCCGACAGGCACTGGCCGTCCGGCGCGTAAATGAAGATGTAGGTCCCGTCGGCCATCAGGTCCGCGGTCCACTGCGGACTGCCGGCCGCCAGCTGGGACCGGGGCACCGGGGCGAACACCAGCCCGGCCGCGGTGGCCTGCAGCGCCTGCGGCGCGTCCGTGCTGCCACCCGGCGGCCCCGGATCGACCAGCCCGGAGGCCTGCACGCTGCGCACCTTCGCCGACAGCCGGTTCGCATGCCCGGCCGCCCGGCCCGGGCTGGCCAGCAGGATCGCGGCGGCGGCCGCGGCGGCGGCCGCGAGCACCAGCACGATGCCGATGATCCGCGGAGTCCAGGAGCCTCGCGCCCGGCGCCGGGGAACGCTGCGCTGACCAGGCATAGGGAACGATTACCGGAATCCGGCCCGGCCGGGTGCAAGATCGCCAAAAACCACAAGACACAGTGCCATAACGGCAATCCTCGCCTCTTCACCGGGCCGCCGCCAGCCCCGCCGGGCGCACGGCAGCGTGCCGGACCGGTGCGCTAGCGTCACAGCGATGCCGCCCCGACGAACCGATCCCGCGCGGCTGCTCGCCGCGGTCAACGAGCAGCGGGCCGCGCTTGGCAGCGCGCCCTGGACCGGTCCTGATTCGCCGGCCGCGCTCGGCGCCGCCTGTGTCAGCGTCGTGCAGGCGGCCCTCGCCGCTGCAGCCGTCCCGCAGCGCGCGGCGCTGCGCGCGGCCGTGTCCTACCTGCTCGACCTGCTGGCGCAGCAGGCACCGGGCCGTGCGGTAGAGGTCCGGGTGCCGCCATTCGCCGCGGTGCAGTGCGTGCCGGGCCCCCGGCACACCCGGGGTACTCCGCCGAACGTGGCCGAGACCGATCCGGTTACCTGGATCCGGCTGGCCACCGGCGCGATGACCTGGGCCGAAGCGGTGGACAGCGGGGCGATGCGGGCCAGCGGCCCGCGGGCTGACCTGTCCGGCTGCCTGCCGCTGGCCGGCTATGGCAGGCCATCGGCCGCAGGTCACTAGGCCGGCAGCTGCCGCAGGTCACTAGACTGAACAAGTGATCAAGCCCGATGGCCGCCTGAGCGAGGATCTGGATCCAGCCGACCGGCCGCCACGGGATGCGTGCGGCGTGTTCGGCGCCTGGGCACCCGGCGAGGACGTCGCCAAGCTCGCCTACTTCGGCCTGTACGCGCTCCAGCACCGCGGGCAGGAGTCAGCCGGCATCGCGGTCAGCGACGGGTCGCGGATCGTCGTCTACAAGGACATGGGCCTGGTGGCCCAGGTCTTCGACGAGTCCGTGCTCAACACGCTGCGCGGCCACCTCGCGGTCGGGCACTGCCGGTACTCGACCAGCGGGGCGTCGGTCTGGGAGAACGCGCAGCCGACCTTCCGGGCCACGCCGGCGGGCAGTGTCGCACTCGGCCATAACGGCAACCTGATCAACACGCTGGAGCTGGCCGCGCTGGTGGGCTCGCAGCCGGGACTGCCCGGCGCTGCCGGCCTGGCCACCTCGGACACTGACGTGCTGACCGCGCTGTTCGCGGCGCCGGTCGCGCAGCCCGCGCTGCCGGGCATCCTGGCCAGTGTCGGGGAGAGCCCGCCGGCCGGGCCAGGACCGGGCCGCCGGGCCGGCGGCGGGCCCGTCCCCGGCCAGGCCGGGCCAGCCGGGCCCGGCGGCGGCGACCGTGGCGCGGCCGAGCGCCCCGTGGCGGTGCAGGACGGCCCGGAGCGGCCGGCCGGGATCGAGGACGCGGCGCTGGCGGCCCTGCCGCTGGTCCAGGGGGCTTTCTCGCTGGTCTTCATGGATGAGCGGACCCTGTATGCGGCCCGCGACCCGCACGGGTTCCGGCCGCTGGTGCTCGGTCGGCTGTCCGGCGGCTGGGTGGTCGCCAGCGAGACTGCGGCGCTGGACATCGTCGGCGCCGTCTTCGTCCGCGAGATCGAGCCGGGCGAGATGGTCTCGATCGATGAGCGGGGGGTACGCTCGCACGTCTTTGCCCGGCCGCAGCCGCGCGGCTGCCTATTCGAGTACGTCTACCTCGCCCGTCCCGACATGTCGATCGCCGGCCGCAGCGTGCAGGCCGCCCGGGTGGAGGTGGGCCGCCGGCTGGCCGCCGAGCACCCGGCTGCCGCCGACCTGGTCATCCCGGTCCCCGAGTCCGGCACCCCGGCCGCCATCGGCTACGCGCAGGCCAGCGGCATCCCCTACGGGCAGGGCCTGGTCAAGAACTCTTACGTGGGCCGGACGTTCATCCAGCCGAGCCAGACGATCCGCCAGCGCGGCATCCGGCTCAAGCTCAACCCGCTGCGGGACGTGATCGGCGGCCAGCGGGTGGTGGTGGTGGACGACTCGATCGTCCGCGGCAACACCCAGCAGGCCATCGTGGCGATGCTGCGGGAAGCCGGCGCCGCGGAGGTGCACGTGCGGATCTCCAGCCCGCCGGTGGCGTGGCCGTGCTTCTTCGGGATCGACTTCGCCACCCGGGCCGAGCTGATCGCCGGCAGCCTGGACGCCGAGGAGATCCGCCAGGCCATCGGTGCTGACAGCCTGGGCTTCATCTCGCTGGAGGGCCTGACCGAGGCCACCACCGTGCCGGCCGGGCGACTGTGCCGGGCGTGCTTCGACGGCAATTACCCGATCCCGGTGCCGCTGGCCGAGCGGGGCAAGCACGTCCGGGAGACGGCCGCGGCCGTCGGGCGGCCGTGAGCCGGGGCTCCGGCGGCGCCGGCCGCCCCGCGCCGGCCGCGCCGCAGGGCCCGAGCTACGCCGCCGCGGGGGTCGACATCGCGGCGGGCGAGCGCGCCGTGGATCTCATCCGCGACGCCGTGGCCCGGGCCGGCAGGCCGGAGGTCGTCGGCGGCATCGGCGGGTTCGCCGGCCTGTTCGACGCGTCCCGGCTGCGCGGCTACCAGCGGCCGCTGCTGGCCACCTCCACCGACGGGGTCGGCACCAAGGTGGCGATCGCCCAGCGACTGGGCAGCTACGCGACCATCGGCCGGGACCTGGTCGGGATGGTCGTCGACGACCTGGTCGTATGCGGGGCGGAACCGCTGTTCATGACCGACTACATCGTCTGCGGCCGGCTGGTGCCCGAGCGGGTCGCCGCAATCGTGGCCGGCATCGCGGACGGGTGCGTGCTGGCCGGCTGTGCGCTGGTCGGCGGCGAGACCGCCGAGCACCCCGGCCACTTCGCCCCCGACGACTTCGACCTGGCGGGCGCGGCCACCGGCGTGGTGGAGGCCGGGTCGCTGCTCGGCCCCGGGCGAGTCCGGCCGGGCGACGCCGTTATCGCGCTGGCCTCGTCGGGGCTGCATTCCAACGGCTACTCGCTGGTCCGGCAGATCGTGGACAGCCCGGCTGCGGGCCTGACCCTGGATGGCGAGCCGCCTGGGCTGGGCCGCCCGCTGGGAGCCGAGCTGCTCGAGCCCACCCGCATCTACGCCCGGGACTGCCTGGCCCTGGCGGCAGGCGGCGACGTGCACGCGTTCGCGCACGTGACCGGAGGCGGGCTGGCGGCCAACCTGGCCCGGGTGCTGCCCCCGGATGCCGGGGCCCGGCTGGACCGGGGCAGCTGGACTCCGCCGCCGGTGTTCGGCCTGCTGGCCGCCCGCGGCGGCGTCGGGCGGGATGAGATGGAGCGGGTCTTCAACATGGGCGTCGGGATGGCAGCCGTGGTCGCTGCCGACGCCGCGGACCGGGCGCTGCGGCTGCTGGCCAGCCGGGGGGTGCCCGCCTGGGCGGCCGGCGAGATCACGCCGGGCTCAGGCACGGCAGAACTGCACGGGAAGCATCCCGTCTGACCACACGGAAATGCTCCCGGCACGGGGGAGCACCCGGAGAACGTCAGGGCATCCCTGCCTGGTCCGCCTCAGCCGCTAGCGGTAGGCCCGGTCGTCGGCGTCGGCGTCCTCATCGAGGTCATCCTCGTCGAGGTCGTCTTCGTCTTCGTCTTCGTCCTCACCCGGATAGCCGTCCGCGTAGGCGGCGTGGTCGTCCGCGTCTGACTGGTCAGTACCGACACCAATCTCAGCCCGCAGCCGGTCAAGGTCTATGCCGCCGCCACTGTATTTGAGCTGGCGGGCTACCTTCACCTGCTTGGCCTTGGCTCGGCCGCGCCCCATTGGCTCGACCCCCTCGAACGTACGGGACCCGGTCAGGACCCCTGGTCAGTGCGCTGCCGGCTTGGTGTTGCAGCGTGCTGATGCTTGCGGGCTTACCGCACGTCGGAACCAGCCCGCAGTCTTCCCTTCCGAAGCGCAGCGCAGCCAGATTCTTCCGTACAGGGATAACCGTACCTGCTTTACGCGGCTGGCGCTTCCGGGCGCCGGCAGGAACTGCACCTCAGCTGCCCAGCCACAGTCCGCGCAGGCGGCTGATGCTGGCGATCCGGCGCTCGGCCAGCCGGTCGGCGGCCACCGCCGGCGGAACGGAATCCTCGTCGGCGAGAGCGAGGATCTTCTTCGTGGTGCCGAAGATTCCCTCCGCGCGGGCGCGAGCCCGCTCGAAGCTGAAGCCAGCCAGCTCGTCGGCGACCTGGATCACGCCGCCCGAGTTGACCACGTAATCCGGTGCGTACACGATGCCCCGGTCGGCCAGCAGCTTCTCCACTCCCGGGTGCGCCAGCTGGTTGTTCGCCCCGCCGCAGATGATGCCGGCCCGCAGCACCGCAGCGGTGTCGTTATCGACGGCCCCGCCGAGCGCGCACGGCGAGTAGACGTCCAGCGCCTGGCCGAGCAGCGCGTCCCGGCTGGCGGCCACCCGCACTTCGGGGTGCAGCTGGCGTACCTGCTCGATCGCCCGGGCGTCCACGTCGAAGACCACGACCTCGGCGCCGTCAGAAACCAGCAGGTCAGCCAGTCGGTGGCCGACCTTGCCGACGCCCTCGATGCCCACCGTGCGGCCCGCCAGGCTGGTGCTGCCCCAGGCATGCCCGGCCGTGGCGCGCATGCCCTGGAAGACGCCGAATGCGGTGAGGACCGATGAGTCGCCGGCCCCGCCGTTCGGCACCGTGCGGCCGGTGACATGACTGCATTCCCTGGCCACGACATCCATGTCGTCGCTGTAGGTGCCGATGTCGCACGCGGTGATGTACCGGCCGCCGAGCGACTCGACGAACCTGCCGTAGGCGCGCAGCAGGGCCTCGGACTTGTCCGTCGCCGGGTCGCCGATGATCACGGCCTTGCCGCCGCCGTGATCCAGGCCGGCGAGCGCGTTCTTGTAGGCCATGGCACGGGACAGGTTCAGCACGTCGGCCAGGGCAGCGTCCTCGCTGCGATAGGGGTAGAACCGCGTGCCGCCGAGCGCGGGGCCCAGCGCGGTTGAGTAGATGGCGATGATCGCCCGCAGCCCGCTCGGCCGGTCCTGGCAGAAAACCACCTGCTCAGGGCCATCCCGGTCGGTGTCGCGCACATCGGCGGTCGCGGTACCTGCGGCGCTGGAGAAGACATTCGTCACTGCGGGAACTCCCGGGGTTTCGTCCCGTGTCCCCGTCGACACGGGGTTGCCTCAGGTTAGCCGTGCGGCAGCGGTGTAGGAGACCGGCCATGCTGATCTGGCGCCCAGCGCTCTTCTGCAAACGGCAGCGGTATGTCACGATTGGTCATGCTGTCCTTTGTCTGCCACATGCGACCGAATCGGCCGGTTTCGGCCCGCAGCGCTGCGGGCCGCCGGGCACGGCCGCCGCACCGTGCTGGGCTGATCCGGAGCGGGGCGGGCGGCGCGGCGGCGCTGGCGGGCTGCGGAGAATTGGTGCGGAAAGCGGCCGTTAGCCGAGCATGGGGGGATTGTTCCGTCGAAAAGCGCGATTACTCGAAGTTAAGGGCGGAGCCGGGCCAGAGCCGGGGGGCTCGCCCGGTCACATTCCGGCGGCCCGGCGCGATGCTGCCGGCGGGGGCCCGGTCGGCCCGCCGACGCCGCCGGCTATCCGCTGACTTTCCCGGCCAAGCCGGAAGACGGATCCCTATAGTCCCGCTGACCTGTGCTGATGTCATGCAGGGCCGAGCCTGCCGGAAGCCGGAAGCCGGAACCGACGGGAGGCGGAGATGACTTTTCCGAATCTGCCCGTTGCGACGGTGCGTGTCGCTAGAATCACGCAGCGTGACAAACATCTCCGGGGCAGCAGCGGGACTCGGAACGAAAGATTTGCTCCCGGTGGTCGACTTGTTACAGGTCGTGATGGCAATATGGCCTCTGAGGGCCATATAGGACATCCAGCGCAGGCTCCCCGATGGAGCCTTGAATAGCACAAACGCAGGATCGCAGTACCGGTCCAGGAGGAGAGGCCGCACATATGTCCGCACGCACACCAGAGGCTGAGCCGCTGCTGACACCAGCGGAGGTTGCCACCATGTTCCGGGTAGACCCGAAGACGGTCACCAGGTGGGCCAAGGCCGGCAAGCTGACGTCCATCCGGACTCTCGGCGGTCACCGCCGGTACCGGGAGACCGAGGTCCGTGCCCTGCTGGCGGGAATCCCCCAGCAGCGCTCAGAGTAGGGCCCGGACGCCGGGCGCCCAGGCGCCTGCGGCCGGCATCGGAGGGAAAAAAGAATAGGGGGGTCGACCCCGGCGGCACGCACGCCGCGTAGGGGGGCGTTGTTCTGACAGGGCGCAGCATGAGCGTCGTTGCCGCGGGACAGCCGGGGTCGACCGGCCTCCTGATGACCGCACGGCGGCAGGAGGCGAGCGCGCGACCACGCCGGCCATCCTGGCCGGCTTTCTGCGTTCCGGGCCGGGCTGATTGCACAGGCGTCCCAGGGGGAGCCAGGCGCCACGTTAGTCACTCCTAGTTATCTCTAGCAACTTCTCGTAATCACCCCTGATGGCGATGGGGGTCAGGTCATACTTATCGCGATACCGCGGCCCGCTGGCATCAGCCGGCGCCGTGGCAGAGCAGGCGTTCGTGCACCACCGTGCTCCGGAACCGATTTACGCCGGTGACGTACGCCACGCCCCGGGGGGCCCGCCGCCAGGCGGAAGCGGGCAGTCGGTAATGGGGGAGGAGCGCACCATGCGCGATCCGGATTTGGTCTTGCGGGCGCAGCGTGCAGCGGCGGCGCTGGAGGAAGCGTGGCACCGCTGGCGGACCATGCATGGCCTTGGAGTCGATCCGCTGCCGCCGGTGTCCAGCTACGTGGGCTACTCGCTGGAGGAGCCCTGGGGCCAGCCGCGCGTGGTTTTCGGCGTTGACGCCGAGGAAGCCGAGCAGCTGGCGGCGGTGCTGGATGGCCACGATTGCTTCGGGCCCGTGCACGCCCTGGTGGCCGGCCTGCCCGGCAGCCGCGATTCCGCGCAGCAGCCCGCCGACCAGACCATGCCGATCAGCCGGGTCCAGGTGCCGATGCAGGCGCCCGCCAGCCCGGTAGAGGGGCCTGTCGCCGTCCGTCCGGCCGGCGAGGCGGGCTGCGGCCGGCCAGGCAAGCCGTCGGCCCGCCCGGACCCGCTGGACCCGGCGGTCCCGCTGGAAGCGCTGGAACAGGCCAGCCCCCGGTCGGCCGGCCCGGCGGCGGTCAGCCAGCCGGGCAGGCCGGGGAAGGGCATGGCGGCGGGCGCCGCGGCTGACGGCCCGGTCTTCCGGGCTGCCGCAGCTGCAGCCGCCCGGCTCGAGGCTGTCCGCAAGCCCGCTGACGGCCAGGTCCCCCGGCAGCCGCCGGGGCAGCCGCGCCGGGCAGGGGCAAGCCCGGTGCCGCAGGATCCGCAGGCCGGCAACGGGCCGGGCGGTGACGAGCCGGCTGGGGCGCAGCGTGCGTCTGAGCCAGCGCCCGGTCCGGACCAGGAGCACAGCCCGCCGGCCGGGCAAATGGCTCAGCCTGCCGGCGGCGACGGCCCCGGCATCGCCGCAGCGGGCGTCAGCCCGGACAGCGAAAGCCGCGGCGCGGACGGCGGAGCGGCCGA
>JBKQSL010000312.1:0-12424 GCA_052143655.1 Streptosporangiaceae bacterium
GATCAACACGATCGCGGCGATCATCATCAGCCGCTCGCGCTCGGGCGCGAGCGCGTCGGCGGACTGACCCGATGCTGACCCAGGCAGCCCCGCCCAGCGCTGAACCGCAGATGGCGGACCTGCAGCCGAGGGTGCGGATCCCCCGGGTCAGCGCCGCCGGCACCGCGACGGCAGCCAGCGCCGCCGCCGGGTCGCTCGGGCTGGTCTGGGTGCTGTACGAGCGCGTGCTGCCGTTCTCCGGGGCACTGGGCTTCTGGCTCTGCTGGTACGCCGTCTTCCTGGCGCTGTACGCCGCGATGGCCCGGCTGCAGTGGGACCGGCGCGAGGCCAGCCACCGGGTCGCGACCATCGCGATCGGCGCCTTCGGCGTGCTCACGCTGGCGGTCGTCCTCGGCACGGTGCTGTTCGTGCTCAAGCGCGGGATCGGCGCGCTCGGACACCTGAACTTCTTCACCCAGGACATGGAGTTCGCCGGCCCGCTGACCCCGCTGTCGGTCGGCGGAGTGCTGCACGCCATCGTCGGCACGCTGGAGCAGCTCACGCTGGCCATGCTGTTCTCGGTGCCGCTCGGCATCGCGACCGCGCTGTTCCTGGCCGAGGTGGGCGGCCGGCTGGCCCGGCCGGTTCGCACGATCGTCGAGGCGATGACCGCGCTGCCCGACATCGTCGCCGGGGTCTTCGTCTACGCCGCCTTCATCCTCACCCTCGGCATGCAGAAGAGCGGCCTGGCGGCCGGCATTGCCCTGTCGGTCAACATGCTGCCGATCGTGGCCCGGGCCGCGGAAGTGGTGCTGCGGCTGGTGCCGGGCACCTTGCGGGAGGCGTCCTTCGCCCTCGGCTCCAGCCAGTGGCGGACGGTCTGGAACGTGATCCTGCCGACGGCACGCTCCGGCCTTTCCACCGCGGTGGTGCTGGGCATGGCCCGCGCCATCGGCGAGACCGCGCCGGTCCTGCTGGTGTCCGGTTTCGCGAAGAACCTGAACGTCAACCCGTTCAGCGGGCCGCAGATCAACCTGCCGCTGTTCATCTGGAACTACGCCCATACCGAGGCCGTCCGGGCCAGCCTCATCGACCGCGGCTTCGGCGCGGCCGTCGCGCTGGTGCTGGTCGTGCTGGCACTGTTCACGCTGGCCCGGCGCATCGGCGGAGCCGCGCCGGGCGAGCTGACCCGGGGGCAGCGGCGCCGGCTGGCCCGGCAGGGGGCCGCCGCATGAACCGGGTTCCCTGGCCGCAGCCAGCCGCCCGGCCCCCGGCCCGGCTGGCAGGGGACCGGTCTTCGCACGAGATCAGGAGCTCGCCATGCTGCGCGTAACCCATCCCGGCCGGGCCAGGGCCGCACGAGCGCTGGCGGCGGCCGGCCTGTCCTGCCTCGCTGCCGGGCTGGCGCTCGCCCCGGCCGCGGCCAGCCCGGCAGCGGCCGGGACGGCCGCCGCGCATTCCTCCGCCCGCGCCGCGGCGGTCACCGTCCGGGGCCCGCGGCTCTACAACCCGGCCAGCGGCGGGCTGCTGCCGCGCCGCAGCACGGTCACGGTGAGCCAGGACGCCAGCCTGTCCGAGCAGGAGGTGCAGGTGTCGTGGGCCAACTTCACCCCCACCAGCCCGCCGCTGACGCCGTACTCGATCTCGGCCAACCTGGAGTACACCGTGATGGTGGCCGAGTGCCGGGGCACCCGCCCGGTGCGCTGGCAGCAGTGCTACGGGGCTGATCAGGGCGGCATCACCGGCGGCCAGGGCACCGACGGCGACTACAACACCGGGTACGCCGTGACCGGCGCCAACGGGACCGGCCAGGTCGGAGTCGCCCTCTATACCACCGCCCTGGGCTGTGACCAGGCCCATCCGTGCTCACTGGTGATCGTTCCGGGCCAGGGCGGCAACGAGACCAGCCCGGGCACCGGCTTCCAGTGCAGCAACCACGTCAACGATTACGTCTACGCCCAGCCGACCTCGACGTTCACCCCGGCCTACGGCTACTGCTCCTGGAACGACAAGATCGTGATCCCGCTGCATTTCTCCGCGTCCACCCGTCCCTGCCCGATCCAGAACAACGTGGCCTTCACCGCGGCCGGCGGCCCGCTGGCGAGCCGGGTCATGCAGCAATGGCAGGCCGGGCTGTGCCGGGGAAAGCACCCGCTGCCGGTCGCCTACCTGCAGTCGGTCCAGGAGCCGCTGGCCGTCACCGAGGCATCCGCCAGCCAGGTGGCCCTCACCACCCGCCCGGCCAGCGTCGACAAGCTGACGGCGAACCCGGCCGATCACTTCGTCTATGCCCCGATCGCCGTGTCGGCGGTCTCCGTCGGGTACTGGCTGGACAATACGCAGAACCTGCTGCCGTTCACCCGGATGAGGCTGGACCAGCGGCTGGTGGCCAAGCTGATCACCACGTCCTACAACTTCGCCGGATCGGCCTGCGGCGCCGGCACGTCACCGCCCTGCGACCGGTATGTCGAGGGCGACCAGACGGACCTGACCAGCGATCCGGAATTCGAGAAGCTCAACCCGCAGATGACCGGGAAGACCTTCAGCCAGTCCTTCGAGATCCCCACCGTGCAGTACGGCCGCAGCGACATGACCTGGACGCTGACCCGGTGGGTGGCCGCTGATCCGGCTGCGGCCGCGTTCCTGCGCGGCCAGCGTGAGCCGGACGGCGAGCACATCGATGCCGCCTACCTGCACCTGAAGTACCCGACCGATCAGTTCGCGGTGCGCGACCGCTTTTACTCCAACCCCAACAGCCCGTCGGACTACCAGTACCTGCCGGTGTCCCCGCCGCAGAAGGTCGCCCTGGATCAGGCGCTGAACCAGAACGCGGGCATCGTCGGCTGCCTGAAGGGCGCGCAGAACTGCACGCCGTCCGCGGACCCGCCCGAGGCCGTCGGCCAGCGGGCGCTGCTGGCGATCGTGGACCAGGCCAGCGCCGCCGCCTACGACTTCCCCGTGGCCGCGCTGCGCAACGCGGCGGGGAACTACGTGACGCCGACCAACGCATCGATGGCGGCCGCGGTCGCGCACATGACCAGTGACGGCAGCGGCACCCTGCAGGTGAACCAGGCCAGCAAGGACCCGGGGGCTTATCCGCTGACGATGGTCATCTACGCGATGGTGCCGACCGCCGGCGCCTCGCACGCCCAGGCCGCCGCGATCGCCCGGTTCCTGGACTTCGCCGCCGGGCCCGGGCAGCAGCCCGGGCCCGGCCCGGGACAGCTGCCGCCGGGCTGCCTGCCGCTGCCGGCGTCCCTGCGAGCGGAGACCCGCCGGGACGCCATCGCGGTGGCGGACCAGTCCGGCAGCAAGCCGGGGAAGTCCCCGTCGGGGCACACGACCGGCTCCGGCTCGGGATCCGGCTCCGCATCGCCGGCCGCGACCTCGGGGGCCGGCTCCGGGCTCACGTCGAGCCCATCGGCGACAGCCAGCCCGCGGCCATCGGTCACCCTCCCGGGCCCGACCGCCAGCCAGCGGATCACCACCCAGGCCCTCGCCAATCCCGACCAGTCGGCGTTCACCCGCTACGTGCTGCCGGTGCTGCTGCTGCTCGGCGGGCTGGCCGCGCTGGCCGGGGTGACGATCCTGTCCGGATCGGCCTGGGGCCCGGCCGTCGCGCTGCGGCGCTGGCTGCGGGGCGGCGCATGAACCCCGGCAGAACCAGAGCGCCCGGCAGCGTGGCACCGGCCCGAAGGAGGCGGACATGAGCAGCACCCGGCGGGCGGCGGCCCGGATGGCGGCGGCCCTGGCGCTGAGCGCACTCGGCCTCGCGGCCCCGGCCGCACCGGCCAGCGCGAGCAGTTACGTGACGATCAACGGCTCCGGCTCGTCCTGGGCCGCCCCGGCCATCGACCAGTGGGCCACCGACGTCGCGCCCAGCGGCATCACGGTCAACTTCAACCCCAACGGCTCGGCGACCGGGCGCCAGGATTACATGGAGAACCAGGACGACTTCGCCGCCTCGGACCCGCCGTTCCGCAACGGCCATGACGAGCTCGCGCCCGACCCCGCCCCCGAGCACCCCACGCAGGGCTACTCCTACGTGCCGGACGTGGCCGGCGGCACCGCGTTCATGTACCACCTCACCGTGGCCGGGCACCTGATCACGAACCTGCGGCTGTCTGCCAAGACGATCATGGAGATCTTCACCGGGCAGATCACGAACTGGGACAGCCCGCAGATCACCCACGACTACGGCGCCCAGCTGCCGAGCCTGCCGATCACGCCAGTGGTCCGCTCGGACGGATCGGGCGCCACGTACTTCCTCACCCGCTGGATGGCGCACGAGTTCCCGAGCCAGTGGAACGCCTTCTGCCAGAAGGTGCATCCGGGCGTCACGCTCCCGTGCCCGCAGACCGAGTTCTACCCGTCGAACTTCGGGAACGCCAAGGCCGAGGACGGCTCCACCAACGTGGCCAACTACATCGTGTCCAGCTACGGCAACGGCGCCATCGGCTACGACGAGTACGCCTACGCCCTGGCCGACCACTATCCGGTCGTCAAGCTGCTCAATCCGGGCGGCTACTACGTGCTGCCGACCGCCTCGAACGTGGCCGTCGCGCTGACCAGGGCGCAGATCAACGAAGTCCCGAGCAGCCCGGACTTCCTGCAGCAGAACCTGGACAACGTCTACACCTTCACCGATCCGCGCAGCTACCCGCTATCCAGCTACAGCTACTTCATCGTGCCCCGGGTGCATACCACGCTGCCGACTAACTTCAGTACGGCCAAGGGACGGACGCTCAGCACCTGGCTGAACTTCGCCCTGTGTGACGGCCAGCGCCAGGTCGCCGCACTCGGCTACTCCCCGCTGCCGATCAACCTGGTCAAGGGCGCCTTCCTGCAGATCGACCACATCCCCGGCCACGTCCCGACGCCGAGCCTGGCCAGCCTGGGCGGCTGCGGCAACCCGACGTTCATCCGCGGGCACAACATCCTGCTGAGCACCGCTCCGTACCCGTCGCCGTGCGACAAGCTCGGCGCGCCGCTGAACTGCGTGGTCAAGCACGGCAAGCCCACGCAGGCCGGCGGCTCCGGCAGCAGCGGCTCCGGTTCCTCCGGTACCGGCTCAGGCAGCGGCACCGGGACGGGTCCCGGAACCGGGACCGGGACCGGCACCGGGACGGGGACCGGCACCGGCACCGGCACCGGCACCGGCACCGGGACCGGGACCGGGACGGGGACGGGGACGAGCTCGACCGTGACCGGTCAGGTGGTGAACCTGGCCGCGGACCCGGCCAGCCAGGTCCCGCTGGCCGTGCTGACCGCGCTGGCGATCATCGCCGCCGTGCTAGCGCCCCCGCTGCTCGGACTGTGGCTGCGCCGCCGCAGGCAGGCTCGTGGCTGACGGCGGCGGCCCGGTCACGGCGCTCCCCGCGCCGTCCGGCCCGGCCGCAGTGCGCAAGCCCGCCGGGCCGTTTACCGCAGGCACCGAACCGGCCGCCGCCCGGCCGCCGGCGCCCGCGCCCGCCGCGTCCCCGGCCAGTGCCCGGAGCGCTCAAGCCGACCAGGAAAGGCCGGTGTTCCAGGCCGCGGGGCTGGGCATGCTGCTCGTCGCGGTGCTGGCGCTGGGCTTCCTCGGGTACCTGTACGGGCTCTCGGGCGTCCAGGAAGCCCGCAGCCAGGCTGTCCTGTACGCGCAGCTGCGAAACCAGCTGGCCAGCCAGGTCGCGCCGCTGGAGCAGCCCGGCACGGTCCCGGCCCCGGTCAATCCGATAACCCCCGGCACGCCGGTGGCCATACTCAGCATCCCGGCGATCGGGATCCGCGGCATGGTGGTGGTCGACGGGACCAGCGCGGCCGACCTGACCCGCGGTCCGGGCCTGCTGCCCGGCACCGTGCTGCCCGGCCAGCTGGGCGTGTCGGCGATATACGGCCGCCGGGCCACGTTCGGCGCCCCGTTCGCCCGACTCGGCCAGCTGCGGCTGGGTGACCTGATCAAGGTCACCACCGGTCAGGGCACGGCCACCTACAAGGTCGCGGCGTTCGGCAACAGCGGCACGGTGATCCACGACCCGATACCCAGCCGGCTGGCACTGCTCACCGCCTCTTCTCCGGTCGTCCCGCAGTACTACATCGACGTGGACGCGCACCTGGTCTCCGCGCCCCAGCAGTACAGCGGGGCCGCGCCCGTCGTGCCCGCCGCTGACCTGCCGCTGACCGGGGACAGCCAGGCGCTGTGGCCCGCGGCCGCGTGGAGCCTGGCGCTCCTGCTGGTCTCCGCCGGGGGCACGGTCGCCGCGGCCCGGTGGTCACCCTGGCCGGCCTACCTGGCAGCCATCCCGCTGGCGCTGGCGGTGCTGTGGAATCTGTACGGAAACCTCGCGATGCTGCTGCCGAATGTCTTCTAGCGCAATGGACGCGAGCCGGAAACCTGCGTGCGACCGCCGCGGACGGCCGCACGAGGAGCGGAGCCGGGTGCATGAGGAGCAGGGTGCATGACCAGTGACCTGACAGGGGTCCCGCTGCCCGACGGCAGGCCCGGGGCGGCCGACGCCCCGGCCGCGGCCGGGGATCCCCCTGCTGCCGCCGCCGATCCGGCCGCCGCGGGCGGCCTGGCGGCCGCGACCGCCGCCGCCAGGCCGGACCTGCTGCCCTGGCCGCGCACCGGCGCGGACACCTCGCTGCTGGACTACGACGGCGCGGACCGCGATGCCGTGGCCCCCGGCGCGCTGGCCGGCCTTGAGGCGCGGGAGGTGTCGGCCTGGTTCGGCAGCCACAAGGTGCTGGAGCGGGTTTCGCTGCGGATGGAGCCCGGCACCGTCACCGCGCTGATCGGCCCGTCCGGCTGCGGCAAGTCCACGTTCCTGCGGATACTCAACCGGATGCACGAGATGGTCAAGGGCGCCGCACTGGGCGGCCAGGTGCTGCTGGAGGGCGAGGACATCTACGACCGGCACCGGCGGCCGACCGACGTGCGGCGCCGGATCGGGATGGTGTTCCAGAAGCCGAACCCGTTCCCGGCGATGTCGATCTACGACAACGTGGCCAGCGGGCTGAAGCTGGCGGGCATCAGGGTCCGTGACAAGGACGCGGTGGTCGAGTACAGCCTGCGCCGGGCCGGCCTGTGGGATGAGGTGTCGCGGCGGCTGCGGTCACCCGGCGGGGCGCTGTCGGGCGGGCAGCAGCAGCGGCTGTGCATCGCCCGGTCGCTGGCCGTCCGGCCGGACGTGCTGCTGATGGACGAGCCCTGCTCGGCCCTGGACCCGACTTCCACCCGCCGGGTCGAGGAGACCATCTTCGAGCTGCAGAACCAGGTGACGATCGTGATCGTCACGCACAACATGCAGCAGGCGGCCCGGGTCTCGCAGAACTGCGCGTTCTTCCTGGCCACCGACAAGACACCCGGCTACATCGTCGAGTCCGGTCCGACCGAGCAGATGTTCTCCGCGCCGAAGGACCCGCGCACCGCCGACTACGTGCATGGCCGGTTCGGCTGACCCGGCGCGCCAACGGCACGATCGCCGAGGCTAGGATCGGGCTCACCAATATGGGCCTGGTTCCCGTCCGGGCCACGGCAGCAGAGAGCGCCGCCGCCGGAGCGCAGGCCAGCCGCGATGCTCTGCGAGCGGCCGCGGCGCGGGCGGCCGAGGCACGGAACCGCCCGCCGACCTGCATGGGGCGCCCGATTACCGCCGCCACCTGGCGCGGGTGCTGACCGGCCGGGCACTGGCAGCTGCGGCAGGAGTCTGACGTATGAATCTAGAGCACTCGTTCACCGTCCCGGTCCCGGAGGAGCGGGCGTGGCAGGTGCTGCTGGACGTGGAGCGGGTGGCGCCCTGCTTGCCGGGCGCCACCGTCGACTCCGTGGACGGCGACGAGATAACGGGCCGGATCAAGGTCAGGGTCGGCCCGATCGCGATGACGTACGCGGGGACGGCGCGGTTCGTCGAGCAGGACCCAGGCGCGCACTACATCACCCTGGAGGCCAGCGGCAAGGAGACCAGGGGGGCGGGCACGGCGTCGGCCCGGATCCGCTCGATCCTGGAAGGCCAGGGCGACCAGACCCACGTCATCGTGCACACCTCGCTGAACATCACCGGCAAGCCCGCCCAGCTCGGCCGCGGCGTCATGAGCGAGGTGAGCGGCAAGCTGATCGGCATCTTCGCCGCGAACCTGGCCGAGATGCTCACCGCCCAGGGGCCCGCCGCGGCTGCGGCCGGCGCCGGCCCGGAGGGCGGCACAGTCACCGCTGACGGTACCGCCGCCGCTGACGGTGCGCAGCCAGCCGGAGCGGCGGGCGGCGGAGCGCAGACGGCAGGGGCGGGGGCCAGCGACGGCGCGGCCGCCGGCAGCTCGTCGCTGCCGCTGGAGGAACTCCGCCTCCCGCTCCGCTCGTACAACAGCCTGCGCCGGCAGGGCGTGCACACGATCGGCGAGCTGGCCGCGCACACGCCGCAGCAGCTGCTGGCGATCGAGAACATCGGTCCCGCGTCGGTGGAAGAGATCCGTCAGCGGCTCGCTGAGCACGGCCTGGCCCTCACCGAGGCCGGGGCCGGCCAGGCCAGCACCGCGGCCGCCGCAGGAACAGCTGCCGCGGCCGCGGCAGCCGAAGGTGGCGCGGCGGCCGCCGAGATGGCCGCCGCTGGCCAGGTCAACGGCTCGGCTCCGGCCGGCCAGGCGCCGCCGCCCCGGCCGGTCCCGCCATCCCCGGCCCCGTTCCGCCCGGCCGACGACGACGCGCCCAACCTGCTGAGCGTCGCCGGGTTCCCGGTGCTCAAGCGGGCCCTGCCCACGCTCGCGGGGGTCGCCGCCGGGGTGGCCATCGGGCTGGTCCTGGGGCGCAGGCGCCGCCGCGGCTAGCCGGCCGGGTTCCAGGCCATCCGGCAGCCGCCTGCGGCCGAGCTGGCCACTTGCCCGCAGCGGCTGCCTTGCCCGCAGCTACCCTGAGGCGTGATGACATTCTCGGCAGACCGCTCCTATGCGGAAGAACAGGATGCAGGTGACGAACTCGCGCACTTTCGTGACCGGTTCGTTCGGCACGACCCGTCGCTGATCTACCTGGACGGCAACTCGCTCGGGCCGCTGCCGGTGCGCACCCAGGCCCGGATCGCCGATGTCGTCGACCAGGAGTGGGGGGTCGGCCTGATCCGGTCCTGGGACCGTTGGCTGGGCCTGCCGCGGCAGGCCGGCGACGCCATCGGGGAGCACCTGCTCGGCGCGGCCCCTGGCCAGATCCTGGTATGCGACTCGGTCACGGTCAACATCTACAAGCTCGCGACGGCAGTGCTGGCCGCCCAGCCGGGCCGCAGCGTGCTGGTCACCGACGACGACAACTTCCCGACCGACCGCTACGTGCTGGCGGGGATCGCCGCCGACCGCGGCTGCGAGCTGCGGACGATCCACAGCGACATCGACGCGGGGCTGAGCGAGGAGGCGCTGCGCGCCGCGCTGGATGAGCGCACCGCACTGGTCTGCCTGTCCCACGTGGCCTACCGCAGCGGCGCGCTGGCCGACATGGCCCGCGTCACCAGCCTGGTGCACGACGCGGGGGCCATGATGCTGTGGGACCTGAGCCACTCGGTGGGCTCGGTACCGGCCGAGCTGGACGCGGCGGGCGCGGATCTCGCCGTCGGCTGCACCTACAAGTACCTGAACGCCGGACCAGGCGCGCCCGGGTTCCTGTACGTCAGCGCGAGGCTGCAGGACCGGCTGCGGCAGCCGGTCTGGGGCTGGTTCGACCAGCGCGAGCAGTTCGAGATGGGGCCGGAGTACGACCCAGCGCCCGGGATCGAGTCCTGGGGCACCGGGACCCCGCCGATCATCGGCACGGTGGCGGTCGAGGAGGGCACGCGGCTGCTCGGCGAGGCGGGAATCACCCGGCTGCGGCACAAGAGCACCGCGCTGACCAGCTACCTCATCGCGCTGGCCGACGAATGGCTGGAGCCGCTCGGCTTCGCGCTCGCCACGCCGCGGCAGGACGCCCGCCGGGGCGGTCACGTCACCCTCGCGCACCCGCAGGCGGAGCGGATCAGCCGGGCGCTCGCCCGGTCGGGCGTGATCGGCGACTACCGCACGCCGGACCGGATCCGGCTGGGGCCCGCGCCGATCGCGACCCGGTTCACCGACGTCTGGGACGCCGCAGACCGCATCCGGCAGATCACCGAGGACAAGTCCTACCTCGACGACGAGTAGGCCGGCCGGCTACTCCCACTCGATCGTGGCGGGCGGCTTGCTCGTCACGTCCAGGACCACCCGGTTGATCGCCGGCACCTCGTTGGTGATCCGGGTGGAGATCGCGGTCAGCACCGCATCGGGCAGCCGGGCCCAGTCGGCAGTCATCGCGTCGGCGCTGGTGACCGGGCGCAGCACCACCGGATAGCCGTAGCTGCGCCCGTCACCCTGCACGCCCACCGAGCGGACGTCGGCCAGCAGCACGACCGGGCACTGCCAGATCTCGCGGTCCAGGCCAGCCCGGGTCAGCTCCTCGCGGGCGATCGCGTCGGCCTCGCGGACTATCTGCAGCCGGCCGGCGGTTACCTCGCCCACGATCCTGATCGCGAGGCCAGGGCCCGGGAACGGCTGCCGCCAGACGATTTCCGGCGGCAGCCCGAGCTCCAGCCCGACCTGGCGCACTTCGTCCTTGAACAGTGCCCGCAGCGGCTCGACCAGACTGAAGGCCAGGTCGTCGGGCAGCCCGCCGACGTTGTGATGCGACTTGATGTTCGCCGTGCCGGTACCGCCGCCGGACTCGACCACATCCGGGTACAGGGTGCCCTGCACCAGGAAGCTGACCCCGGCGTCCCAGCTGGCCGTGGCGGCGATCTGCCGGGCGGCCCGCTCGAACGCCCGGATGAACTCCCGGCCGATGACCTTGCGCTTGGCCTCGGGATCGGTGACGCCGGCCAGCGTGGCCGCGAACCGGTCCTGCGCGTCCACGACGGTCAGGTTGACCCCGGTGGCGGCGACGAAGTCCTTCTCGACCTGCTCGGGCTCGCCCTTGCGCAGCAGGCCATGATCCACGAACACGCAGGCCAGGCGGGGGCCGATGGCCCGCTGGACCAGGGCAGCGGCGACCGCCGAGTCCACCCCGCCGGACAGCCCGCAGATGGCGTGCCCGTCGCCTACCTGGGCGGCGATTCGCTCGGTCTGCTCGGCGATCACGCCGCGCATCGTCCAGCTCCGCTCGCATCCGGCCGCGTCCAGGAACCGCTGCAGCACGGCCATGCCGTGCTCGGTGTGGCCGACCTCGGGATGGAACTGCACTCCGTACAGCCGGCGGCCGGGGTCCTCGGCGGCCGCCATCGGCGTGCTGGCTGTCCGCGCGGTGACCGTGAAGCCAGGCGGCGCGCTCGCGCAGGTGTCACCGTGCGACATCCAGACCCGCTGCCCGGCCGGCAGGCCGCCGAGCAGCACGCCGCCCGGCTGGGTCCCGGCGGCGCCGGAGGCGGCCACGGCCAGCCGGGTGGCCCCGTACTCACCGCCACCGGTGTGCTCGACCACGCCGCCGAGCCCGGCCACCATGAGCTGAAAGCCGTAGCAGATGCCGAGGATCGGCACGCCTGCCGTGAGCAGGCCGGCCGGGGCGGGCGGCGCGCCGGGCGCGTACACCGACGCGGGACCGCCGGACAAGATGATCGCCGACGGCTGCCGGGCCAGCATTTCCCGGGCGGACATGGTGCTCGGCACGATCTCCGAGTACACCTGGCATTCCCGCACCCGGCGGGCGATCAGCTGGGCGTACTGCGCGCCGAAGTCTACGACGAGCACGGGGTGGGCATCGCCGTCCTGGTGGTGAGCAGATGCGGGCACGGTGAGCCTTCCGTCGGTGGGATGCCTGCGGTGCCGCCGGAGCGCGGTCTCGCGGCCGGCCAGCGCGGCGGGCCTGCCGGTCAGCGGCCGTCCGGCCGACGCTTGCGCCCGCCGCCCGGGGGTCCGCCGGATGGTTACCGGCCCGCGGCACTGGCACCGGCCGGCTGCCGCGCGGCGGGCGGCCGCGGGGGCTTTCAGTCTAGACGAGCTACCGCCAGGTCAATGGCCCTCCGCAGGCACGGGCCCCTTGCGCTGGTCGACCCGGACGGGCTGCTGGCCGAGGCCGAATACGACCTGGGCGTGCTCATCCGCGAGGAGCCGGTGGAACTGCTGAGCGGCGACCCCCGGGCCCAGGCACACTGGCTGGCCGCGCGCTGCGGCCTGGACGCGACCGCGATCTGCGAGTGGGGCGTGGCCGAGCGGGCGTCGACCGGGCTACTGTGCACCAGGATCGGCCTGCAGCCCGTCGGCCGCGAGATGCTCGCCACCGCCGACCGGGTAGCCGAGTAGACCGGGGAGCGCCGCAGACCGGGGAACGCGGTTGCTGCCCGCGCCGGGCTAGCGGCAAGGCCGTGTAGTTAACGTCCGGTTCTGGTGTGTCAAGGGCGTGTCGGTGCTTTAAGTGGCAACGGGACCCCTCGATGATCTGGTTCGACCAAGAGCCGATCATGAGGAGTCCCGTCAGTGGACC
>JBKQSL010000313.1:0-3300 GCA_052143655.1 Streptosporangiaceae bacterium
CGCACGGCGCGGGTCTTACCGGGTGATCTATGAGATAGACGACGAAACGCCAAGGGTCGTCGTCCTCAGGATCGACCATCGGGCCGACGTCTACCGCCCTTGATGGCGTTGGACGGGATCCGCCGCACCGGTTCACCCAGATGACCGCGCAGTCGCGGGCAATCCAGGACCTGGGCTAAAGCGACGATAGTCCGGTCTGTCCCTATCTCCTTGTCTTCTCGGTCCTGGCACATCCACCTTGATCAGCGTCTTGGCGGCCAGCCAGGTGGCCCGCAGCCGGGGAGGTATCCAGCCGGGGCAGCCCGGTCCCGCCGGCCAGCGCGGTGACCAGCGGGTTCGTGATATTTTCCCGGCCCGGTTCGGTGCCGCCGGTGACCAGGTGCTCCGCGGCGGACGCCGCCGAGGCGAGCAGCGGCTGGTGGTAGCGGGCCAGCACCGGCACCGCGCGCGGCCTGCTGCCGCCGACGGTCACGATCACGCCGCCGGACCGGCAGATCACGTCGGCGCCGCGGACGTGGCGCAGGCCGGACCGGATCAGCCCGGCGCCGGCGCCCAGGCAGGCCAGGCCCGCCGCCCGCATCCGCCGCGCCATGGCCGGCTGGGCATCGGCGGGAGCGAGATAGCCGCTGATCTCGGCCGGGCTGTACGGGGCCCTGGCCCGCTCGCGGGGCAGCGGCGCGTCCGCCGGGCATAGCGCGGGAACGACCGCCCGGGCCAGGAACCGCAGGTTTGTCCGCAGCGTGCGGCGGGCCGGGCCGGACAGCCCCGGGCCGTGCGCGGTGAACCGCCCGATCACCGACGGGTGCAGCAGCACCCCGGGGACCGGGTCCAGCCCGAGCCCGAGCCCGTAGTCAGCGAGCTTTCCCGCGGCCCGCAGCAGGTTCTTCGCCCGCTCCCGGCCGCCCGGCGCCGCCCCGGCCACCACGGCCCGGGCGAAGGACGCAGCCGCGGCGCTCACCGACGCCGGCCGCCAGCCGGCGATATAAGCAGCCACTCCGGTCTCTGGCCCCGGCAGCACGGGCGCCTCCCGCGCGCTCATACTGTACATATACAGTAAGACATGACCCGGATCACGGACCTGTGCCACCCTGAACCCGTGCGTGTCGCCGCCAGCCACCAGGCCGAGGCCGCCAGGATCGCCGGCGAGCTCGCGGCCATCGCCCGCACCGGCATGATCCTGCCCGGCTCGGTCACCGAGCGGCGCACCCGCTGCGGCCACCAGACCTGCGGCTGCCGCGCCGACCCGCCCCGCCTGCACGGCCCGTACTGGCAATGGACCCGCAAGGTCGCCGCCCGGACCATCTGCCGCTGGCTCAGCGCCGGCCAGCACCACGACTACCAGCCCTGGATCGACAACGACAGGCGGCTGCGCGACCTCCTCGCCCGGCTCGAAGCACTCGGAGCCGCCGCCCTCGAAGCCGACCCCCGCTGGCAGCGGCAGCGCGGCCGCCGGCCCGCCCCCCGCGATACCGCCCAGAACACCCCATAACACTGTGGGCACAGCCCGCTTAACCCGTGGGTGGCACCCCGATCACGCCACGAACGCCCAGCTCACGCCCAAACGTGAAGACCTGACCGAGACATCGGTACTCCCATGACCGTCGTCACCTGATGTATTACTACTTGCAGGGGTACCGAGGTGGCGTCCGGAATCCGGTGTAAATCGGCGGGCGTGGTTCCGGCTTCATGGTCAGGTTAGGCGGTGGCACTGACAGTTTCGGGGCTGTCAGTGATCTGAGCGGCGGTCACGGTGCGTGGTCGCAGCGGGGTGGGTGGATCGAGCAGCGAGCGGCGCAGGTCCTGGAGCTGGCGTAGTCCCGCGGCGGTCATGGTGAAGCCCCGCCAGCCGCGGGAGGCCCGGTCGAGGATGGCCCACACCAGGGTCAGGCAGCTGGTCTCGCCGGGTAGCCGGCCGATGGCCTTGACCCGGCGGCGGGTCTCGCCGAACGTTCTCTCGATGAGGTTGGAGTGCCGGAAGTAGGCAAAGGGCCGTCGACGGTGAGCAGCAGCCCATCCACGGGCCGGATGATGGGGTCATCGGATCTGCCGTATTCGCCCACTCGTTCCCCAGGCCTGGTCAGCTGTCCATATGTCGGCGTCCAGCCGACTGCCGAGCGCCATGCACAACCGGTCGGCCAGGGAGAGTCCTTCGCCCCGGACCCATCTCTGGGCCGCCCATTCGGCGTCGGTGATCGTCACGGATTCGACCTGCACTCCATAACTGGCCAGCAGCGACCTAGACAGGTCCCAATTCCGGCCGTGCGCGCGGATCTTCTGCGCGACCTCCGACCAGTTGGCAGCGCCGCAGGCGCCACCCTCCTGGAGTGCCTCCTCGACGGGCGCTGCACCGTTCTCGCCCTGCAGGAAAGTAAGGAGCGCGGATGCGTCGAAGACGTTCACGCTGCATCTTCGGTGGTGGCCGAGGTCCGGCGCTCGGCGAGAAGCTCGCCCACCAGGTCCAGGCCGGTGAGATCTGCCCGCACGAGATCCTGCAGTTGCGGGCGGGTCAGGAGCACGAGCCCTCCCGGTGTCTCCAGCAGGATGAGCGCCGTTCCTTCCGTAAGCCCGGCACGCTCTCTCAAGTCGGCTGGTATAACCAGCCGCCCTCGGTCACCCATCGCTACCTGATAAGTCCCACTCATAACATGAGGGTACCACTCAAGAGGGTGACGTGGTACGTACGTCCCTCGGCTTCGGCGCCCCTTCCTGAGCAGGCGCAGCATCTGTCACCGGGCTGTCGGCCAGCTGCGGAGTGGTCCGTAACCTGCGTAGACGTAGAGGAAGCGGATCACCGTCAATCAGCACTTCGCGGTTCGCTTATCCCTGGGGATACCGATCGGGCGATCTGGGACGCGCCGCCGGATCAGCACCACACCGCGGGCCCCTGATCCCCGGGCGACTGGCGGGCGCCTGCGACCATCCGGATATGGACAGCATCACATTCCGGGCTGCCCGCTCTGATGAGGCCAGTCTGCTCAGCGACCTCGCTTTGCGCTCCAAAGGGCACTGGGGTCACGGCCCGGACTTCCTCAGCGCCTGCCGGGCTGAGCTGACGTTCCAGCCCGGTGAGGTAGCCAGACGGCGGTTCACCGTGGCCGGCTCGTCTGGGCATCTGCTCGGGTTCTACAGCATCGGCGGACAGCCGCCCGACGGCGAGCTGGGCAACCTGTGGATGATCCCCGAATTGATCGGCACTGGCCTCGGGCGCCAGCTGTGGCAGCACGCTCTCAGCACCGCCAGCGCGGCCGGCTTCACGTCCCTGCGCGTCGAAGCCGATCCGAACGCCGAGGGCTTCTACCG
>JBKQSL010000314.1:0-9451 GCA_052143655.1 Streptosporangiaceae bacterium
ATCGAGTCGATGATCGAGATCTGCCGGGAGCACTCCAAGAACGTCAAGCGGTGGCGGGACGGGACGATGGCGCTGCGCTGGTGCGCCGCCGGGATGCTCGAAGCCGATCACCAGTTCCGCCGCGTCAACGGCCGCCTGCACCTGCCGAAACTCCGCGCCGCGCTGGACGCGCACTTCAACAAGACTGTCAGCACCGACTGCAATGATGAGACCGTGAGCGCGGCCTGATAATCACGGGGCCGCCACCGAAGTTCTACGGGACTCGGGACAACCTCCGCCGACACCGCTGTCGAAGCGATTGCGCTGGGGTAGAGCATGACCGCGAAGAGCGCGACCAGGTAGCTGCCCTGCCGGGAGGAGACCGAGCGGGCCCGGTGCACCCTGGCCCGCGCACCTATTCTGCCGCCAGACTCCGGCCGTAACCGGCGATCCCGGGTTGAACCGCTTAGCCCGATGCGCAGATGACCAGCAGACCCGCCGCCAGAGTATGACCGAAGCCAGGTCGACGCTCGATGGCACCGCGCGGCTGAGAACGCGACCATGACCAGAACGGGCGTGCCTGGCCGCCTGAGGCACGACTGATCACTCGGCTCGTCGCCCGCTCACGATACGAGAGCTCAGCGCTGTCCGGCCAATCTGTCCCGCCGTATCCAGCGGACAGGTGGATGTGCGTCGGAGCCCGCTCTTGCGGTGTTCTCCTAAGCGCGCGAAATTTAGGGTGGTCTTCCCCACTTCGGTCGGGGCAGGTCTAGGTTCAGTTCATGGGGTTGGTAAATGCCGGAGGGTGGGGGCTGCTCGGTGGTTTAGCAGCGGGCCTTGTCGCGGTATCGGCAGCGGTCAGCACGGCGGGTTTCCGGTGGCCGTGGAAACGCGCTGAGGACGGTATCTGGCCTCGGCTGTTCGTGGTAGCTGTCGGCGTGGTGCTCGGCGCAATCGTCGCTGCAGCGGCGCACACACAGATGACCGGCCCGTGGCCCGCCTTCCTGCTGGGCGTAGGTGCGCCTTCCGCCGTCCGCGGAGCTTTGTCCGGTGTCGAGGTTGCCGAAACCAAAGACGACACCCCTGATGGTGGTGCTGCGGGTGGAGCGGGAAGTGCCGTCTGACAGTGTGCTTGGCCGCATGGCTACGGGC
Organism: Streptosporangiaceae bacterium; assembly: GCA_052143655.1. GTDB lineage: Bacteria > Actinomycetota > Actinomycetes > Streptosporangiales > Streptosporangiaceae > CAVSUR01. Next base: position 1,132 of record JBKQSL010000314.1, read on the forward strand.
GCCCGCCAGGGGCCACCGTGGCTGCGGGTCACCGTCAGGCCCCGACTGGCGCGCTTCCTGATCGCTGCTGGGGCGCGTCCAGCTCCCGCGGGCGACAGCATGACGGTCAGCTATGGCAGCCAGCACCCATCCCAGGGAAGTGCCTCTGCGGAACTTACCGGCCCGGATGCAGATGCGGTCGGCGTCCTGAAGCGCCTGGCAGCTGGCCTGGCGGCTGGGCTGCCCGCGGCCGTCGAGTACGTGGAAGGACCTGCGGTGCTGCGCCTAGCGCGGGCCACGGCGAATCCTCGCGACCTCGAATTGACGCTACGGGCGCCATCGGCGCTCGTAACGGCGGTGGCCGGCACGGCTGTCGTTCTCTCCTTCCGGCTCGATGACGGCGAGGACACGGGTGGCGTGTCAGATGTGTCATTGCTGGGCCGACTCGACGACACTGGCGTCGCGCGGTTCAGGAGCCCGGGAATCGGCGCGGTCAGCGGAATGCGCATCCGCGCCCGGCGCAGCGAGAGTCCCCGGCTTTTCATCAGCCTTCCGGAACTGGGCAGGCATGCTCCTGCAGCGGCGACCGCCGAGACCGAGGTCCGCTTCCGCCACCGTGTCGTGCTCGCCTCGCCGCCGCTGACTGTCACGGCATACGAGACGCCCGACAAGAAGATGAGCATCTCCGTCGAAGGGCTGGCTCAGCCTGAGCCGGATACCGCTCTGGTTGTCACTAGCCAGATAGGTGATGGCCCGGTTACCTCGTGGGCGCTGTACCTGCGATGGTCTCCTGCGGCGGGCGGGGTCAGGGCGTCACTGACCGTCGGGCAGGCACGCGCAGGGCTCAGATGGGAGCTCGATCCGGCCCCGGTGCGGCTCGCTGACCTGCCGGCCGGCATTCTGCGGCGCAGTCAGGCGGCCGCGGACGAGCGTTCCCGCGAGAGAATCGCCGAGATCCTGGCCAGCCAGGAGTGAACACGGGAGCGCGGGAGCGCGGTTTCTTCCGAATGAACTTAATGGCGCCGGGCAGAAACCGCCGCACAGTTGATGTCCGGTTTCCCGTGGCTGATGCCGACGTCGGGCGACTGCGGACGCTGCGGCTGGAACGGGTGGAGGGCAGGCCTGGCCTGTGGGCGCACCCGGCTGAGCTCAGCGCTGCCCTTGTTGATCCGAGCTTCGACGCCGCGCTGCATGCCGCGTGGCTCTGGGCCTGCGGCGCCGGCGTGGGCGTGGAGCGCCTGAGTGTCCGCTGGAAGGTTCTGGGTGATAGCGGCGATCCCCGGACCTCCGGCGGGTCCGCCGGTGCCGCCGCCGCGGTCGGCCTGGCGTACCTGACAGGACTTGCGGGCGGTCGCCGTAAGGTCGATCTGCGCTGCGCGCTCAGCGCTACGGTCGATGACAGGGGCATCCTCGGGCCCGTTTCCGAGCTGCCGACGAAGCTCGGCCGAGGCGGCCGCGACTGGCGGCGGCTGGTCGTGTGCAGCGACGACGAGCAGACAGCCCGGCGGGTCGTCGGCGGCGGCCCGCCCAAGATATTCGCCGCCGATGACGTACTTCAGGCCGCCAGGAAGGCGGCGCAGCCGCGGGTCTCCATCCGCACCGCCGTCGCCGCAGTCGCCGTCGCCGTGCTCGCACTGGCGCTTGTGAGCTGGCATCTTGCCGACCTTGCTACAGACGCCGCGCGGGTATCCCGGGTTAATGCCCGCGACAGCCAGGCGTTTCATCTGGCGTCGCTGGCAGGCAAGCTAGCCGCCGCGGAGCCGGCGACTGCGCTGCGCCTGGCCGTGTCGGCATTCCGGCTCGATCCCGCATCCGTCGACACCCGGGCGGCGCTGGTCCAGCTCACCCAGGCTGATCCGCGGATCAGGTCGTATCTCGGCGCTGAAGGCGGCCCGGGCATAACCCGGCTGGCCGGGTCCTTGTCCGGCCAGGTCGTGGTCTCGGCTGACAGCGATGGCGCCGTACGCAGCTGGGATCCCGGCTGCGCCACATGCAGACCTTCCATACTGTCGCGGGGAGCCGCGGTGGGCGCTGTCGCCGTAGCACGGGACGGCGCCCTCGTCGCGGTCGTACGAGGCGATCGCATCAAGCTGACAACGCCGGCGGGCCGGCGGGCCGCTGGCTGGCCGGCCGGCGCTCTCCGCGTGAACGACGCCGTAGACACGGTGGCGATCAATGACGGCGGCGATCAGATTGCGGCTGGCACGTCGGACGGCGGCGTCTATGTGTGGACGCGCGGACGGCCGGCGCCGGAGCACGGCGTCGTAAATGGCGCTGAGCCGGTCTCTGCGGCGGTCTTCCTCCCTGACGGGCGCCTGGTCACGGGTACTGCGGCACCGGATAGGCAATCATCGCAGGAGCTCGTGGTCTGGAAGACGGCGTCGAGGAACCTGACCAGCACGGTACTCGTCTCGCCGCTGACCCCGAACCTGATCGTTCCGGGTGTCAGAGCCCTGGCCGTCGTCGGCAGCGATCTGGTCGTCGGCGAGACGTACCTCGAAGTGCGGCCCCTCAGCTCGCTGAGCACTGTGAGGAAGATCAACGTTCCCGACGCGGTGGACGCGCTGGTACCGCTCGATCCCGCGCACGTGCTAGTCGGTACCACTAGCTCGCTCACCATCAGCGCGCCGCCGTACGGAGGAACCCCATCGACCAGCTTCGCCGACGTGGACACGGCCACCGGGCGCACCCAGGATTCCCCTTTCAGCGGCAGTCTCACCTGCCTCACGCCGGCCGCTGCCGTCGGGCCCGGCCACACCATCCTCACTGGCACGACCTCAGGCGTCCTAGCCGAATGGTCACCCGCCAAGCCGAAAGCTTCCGAGGTCCTGCGCATCGTCCCCGACCCGCTAGACCGCGATGGCGTGATCGTGTCACGGGAGAACGGCTCCGTCGACGCTTTCGACGCGGCAACAGGACGCCAATCCACCATCATCGCCAGCCGTCACGGGCCAGCCACCGCGCTCGCAGCGAAAGGCGACGCCATCTTCGCGGGCTACGTCGACGGCACAGTCCTGCGGCTCACCCGCAGGCCCGGCGCGACTCCGGTGAGGCTCCTGCACCTCCCGGAGAAGGTGCTCAGCCTGGCCCTCGACCCGGCCGGAGACACGCTCGCCGTGGGGGGCTCGAGCGGTCAGGTAACGCTGTTCAATGCGACCACCAGCAGACTGCTGCGGACACTGCCCCATCCGCACCTTGGCGGGGTATATGACATCGCCTTCGATCCTGCCGGCGAGCTCATCGCCAGCAGCGACGTCAAAGACAGTCTCATCGTTCAGCGCGTCAACGGCACGGCCGCGCAGTCGACGGCGCTGCTGTCAGCCGGGCTGCTGGCCTGGCTAAACGACAGCGAGCTCATCGCGGGCGACGGCGAGGGCCGTCTCTACCGGCTCGCCCTGCCGCTGCCGGCCAGCCCTTCCCCGATCGCGCATCCCGACACCTCCAACATCCTGGGCGGTGGCCTCGATCCCGCCCACCAGAGCCTCGTCATCGCCTCAGCGGATCAGACTGCAGTCCTGTTCGACCTCAGCGCAGACCAGCCGCTCGGCAGGTTCTCCACGCTCGACGCCAGCACATCAGGTCCCTTCGCGGCTGCTGCCTGGGCCGCTTCCTTCACGCCCGGTGGCCGCTACGCAGTGTTCGGCACCGCGGAAGGACATCTGCAGACCCTCACGACGGACACCGCCATCCTGACCGCCAGGGCCTGCGCCATGGCGCCCTCCCCGCCCGCCACGGCCAGCACGCTCAACCGGACCAACCTGCAAGCAGCCACGTCGGCGTGCCCATGACCAGCGAGCCTCTGGCCTGCGTTCTCCGCCTCGTGCCCGAGACCCGGCAACGGCTGCTCGCGGAAGGCACCCAATCCAGCGCCATCGACACTATCTATGCCGGTGATACCTGGATGTCCGCATGTATCGCCGCGATCAGCGAGGCCCCCGACTGGCTGGCCCAGCAGGTCGGCGAGCACGAGGATGACGCTCTTATCCCGGACCTCATTGCTGACAGCAAGGGGCCGCAGGCACGCGCTGCCTTCCTGGCTCAGAGCACGGCCGCCGCGGCAGCGGGAGCCTGGGCTTCCGGGGACAAGGTCGCGTGCGTCGAAGCCGCTCGCCGCGCCGCGCGCTGGTGGGCGGCCGTGGACGGGCTCGACTACCGTGATCCTGCTACGCCGCCGACACCGCTGGCCACGCTCAACGGCAGCCTGCAGGCCGAGCGGGCGGAACACGATCCGCGGGTGTGGGCACCTGTGGAGGAGATGGTGCTCCACGCGGATCCAGCCACGGATAAGCGTCCCGCGACGCTTCGAGCCGAGGTCCTGACATGGGTCGAGGAGCCGGGCGGGGTCAAGCCTGCGAAGTTCGTGCTGGAGGCCGTCGCGGCTGGTCAGCCCGGCCTGTGGCGGGCGCCCCAGGCCGGGCTGACGGCAACCGACGCGCCGTTCCAGGCGGCGCTGCGGGACGCGTGGGCGTGGGCCACGGCGCAAGAGGGCCTCGACCCGGATATCAGCGTGCGATGGCGGCTGCTGCTGCACCCCGACGAAAGCCGGGCATCACGGGGGAACGGTGATGCCATCGGGCTAGCCTGCGCGGTAAGCCTGCAGCAGCTCGCGGTCCGTCATCAGCGGCTTCACCGGCTCGACCGGCACACGAGCTATCTCGCTGCCGTGGCGGCTGACGGAACGGTGATGGTACCGACCTGCCAGGTGTCGCCAGAAAGCCGGGCCCGGCTGCGCCGCCTGGTAGTCGCCAGTAAGCAGCCAGCCCCGCCCGCACGGCTGGCACTCCGCCATGCCGATGTCGTCAACGATGCGGTCGCGCACGGACGTCAGCCCGTGCAGGCCCGGCACTTCAGGCGCATGGCCGCGGCTGGCGTGCTCGCCACGGTGGTACTGATCGCCGGCCTGGCGGTGGCGAGGTCTGGCCAGTCCGACTCCCGCAACCGCGCTGCCGCCAGCGCCCATGCCCGGCAGGCCGAGGCCGCCACGCTGGCCAGCGATGCGCAAGCGGCCCTCAGCGCAGATCCGCCGCGCGCGATCGCTGCCGCCGCCGCCGCATACAGGCTGGCACCGCACAGCCCGGCCGTCATTGACGCCGTCATCGCGGCTGCAGCCAGCGACCCGCGCGCCCTGCACTACCTGTCCCCTGCGGCCGCGGTGACACAGCTCAGCCTCTCCCGCGATGGCAAACTGCTGGCCGCGCTGCTAGGCGACGGCAGGATCGAGGTCTGGAGCCTGGCGGCGAAGACGCCGCAGGTTCTCCCGGTCCGCCAGCCTCCCGGCAGGACATCCGCGATCAGCTTCGTCGGCGGCAGCCCGACACTGGCCGCCGCCGGCACCGCTGTCACCGTCCTTGACCCTGTCACGGGGGCTATCCGCCATCTCGGCACGGGCGGATCAGGCATCAGCGACATATCTGCCAGCTCACACAGCAGGACATTCGTGACTGCCTCAGCGGCGGGAATACGGCTCTGGGACAGCGCGACCGGAACCTCGCGCACGCTCTCGCAAACGCCGGCGGCCGACGTCTCGCTGGCGCCGAACGGGCAGACCGTGCTCGTGGGCGAGAATTCCGGCACGCTGCAGCTGCTGCGCACGGCAGGCGGCGTCGCCGCCAGCACCAGGCTCCCATCTCCGGCGACCAGTGTCTTGCTGGGGCAGTCGGGCGGCGCATATGCCGTCACCAGGGCCGGCGAGCTATACGGGTTCGCCACCAGCCTGCGGCGCGTGAGCAGCATCGCGATCCCGCCCGATACGACCCTGACCCTGCGGCCAGGCGCCCGCCTGTCTGAACTAACGCCTGACGGCCTGCTAAAGGTACGCAGTCCTGCGCAAGTCGTGGCGGCCGCATCCAACGCAGCTATCCTGCTTCCCGACGAGCCGGCGCAGATCACCGCAGGAAGCGGGAGTGACAGGACGTTCAACGCCGTAGGCATTCCCATTCGCGGCATGAGCCTGCCCTCGCTCGCCACCGACGGCGACGGCCGCCTCGCCGCCACGGTGCTGGCGGACGGCCAGATCCGCATCTCCACCATCGACCTTGCCAGCGGCCCGCCCGTGCAGGTCGAGGACGTCGCCTCGGCCGCGATCGTGAATCGCTCCACCCTCGCCGTTACCTCGGGACTGCTCTACGTGAGGGCCTTCACCGCGCTGGTGAACAGCACAACCGGCCAGGTGACGTCCCTCGAACGCTTTTCGCATGCGACAGACGTTTTCCAGCGGCCGGTAACGACGCCACGTGACGTCGTAGCCACAGGCATGACAACATCGTCCCTGGACGTGTGGCGGATTCACGAAGACCGGCTAACCACCGTGGCACGCAATTTGAGCGTCGCGTCCTCGCCTATTTCTGGCATCGCAGTAGATGACGACACAAGCCTTCTGTTCGTCGCCGCTGACACCCACCTTTACGTGCGACGGCTCACCTCACCGGCGCTGCAGCTGACCCGGACTTCGACCAGCGGGCGCATTGCCTGCCTGACGGCTGATCCCGCTCGCCACACGCTCTACGCCTGCACCTCGCACGGCGTCATGGCATTTAGCTACACCACCAGTGGGCAGCTGCGTGACCCCAGAATCGTCGGCACTGCCAGCGCCCAGGGCGTGGCTGTGTCCCCTGACGGCGAGATCATGATCACACTCGACGATGGCGACGCCGTCCTGCTACCCAGGGGTTCTGGCCCGCAGGGCGGTCCTGGCCTCACACTGACCACTGACGACACCTACACCTTGAGCGCTGTGCTGACTCCGACAGCCGCTATCATCAGCGGCCGGAATTCGGAACTGCTCCTCTACTCAAGCGCCACGGGCGCGCAGATCCTCGACACCCAGCTAGGCGGCACCGGGTTCGTGACCGCACTTTGGCAGGACCACAGCGGGATCGTCGGCGGTGCCACTCTCGACGGGTCGCTGTTCACCCTGCCGCCGACGTCACCAGCACCTGCAGTGCACGACAGCTGCGCGCTGCTCGCCGATCCCAGCGCGCAGTGGCGGACTGACTTTGGCGGGACGCCAGCCGCTGCGCAGCTCCCCGCCGCAGGCGGTTGCTGAGTTCCCGTGGACACTGCTAGACGCATGCATAGCGTTGCCACCAGACTGGGCCGCATACGCGGCGAGCGCCTCCCGCCTCAAGCTGGCTCAAGTGGCGGCGAACGCGGTTACGTCAGGCCAACCTGGCGCACGGCATTCGGCAGAAGCGCGCATTCCCGCCCAGCGCTGACGATGCATAAACATGCGGCCTGGCCGCCTGCTTGCTAGGAACGCTGGCCGGCCAGCCCGCGGGTGGCCCGCCTGCGGCGCCGGGCCGCGCCCAGCACCGGCACGCCGACCACGATCATCGCAGCGGCGGCGAGGCAGCCGGCGGTCAGCGCCAGCGCAGTCACCCGGGCCGGCCGGTCCGGCGCGGGCGGCCCGCCCACCGGCACGGGACTGCCCGGTGCGGCTGCCGCGGTCGGGCCGGTCCACGGCAGCACCGCGGTGACCGCCTGCACGGGGTTGACCAGCCCGGCACCGGTTCCTGGCCCGTTGCCGCCGTCGGCCGTGCCCTCGATCCGGCCGACCACCTGGGCCGCCGTGAGCCCCGGGTAGCGGGAGCGGACCAGCGCCGCCACACCGGACACGAACGGGGTCGCGAAGCTCGTGCCTGCCAGCCCTGTCTCGTAGCCGCCTGGCCATGCGCTGGTGATGTCCTCCCCGGGTGCGGTCACGCCGACCTCGGAGTGCATGTCGGAGAAGGGGGCGAGGGTGCCGTCGCTGCCGACTGCGCCGACCGAGAGCACGCCCGGGTAGCTGGCCGGGTAGAACGGTCCCCTGCTGACCTTCCCCTGGGCGCTGAGCTCGTCGTTGCCGCCCGCCGCGACGATGACCGCGCCCCGGCGCAGCGCATAGCGCACCGCGTCGTACAGCACCGGGGCATTCGTCCTCGTCGTGACGGAAACGTTGATGACCTGGGCACCCCTTGCGGCGGCTTCCCGGATGCCCGCAGCCAGCCGGCTGGCCCGGCCGGTCTTGCCCGAGTTGACCTTGACCGACAGGATGCGCGCCTGGGGCGCGACCCCGGCGAACTGGCTCCCTCCCGGACCGCGGGCGCTGGCGGCGATGATCGCTGCCACGGCGGTGCCGTGGCCGACGCAGTCCTGCGGCCCGGATCCGGTGAGATCGACGGCCGTGACCCGGCCTGCTAGCTGCGGGCTGTAGTCGACCCCGCTGTCGACGACCGCGACCGTGATGCCGCGCCCCTCGGCCAGCGGCCAGACGCTGGCAAAGTCCAGCACCCGCTGCGCCCACGGCAGGCTGCGGACATGCCGGGTGCTGGCGGCGGTGGCCGGGCAGCCGGACGTCGGGCGC
>JBKQSL010000315.1:0-35203 GCA_052143655.1 Streptosporangiaceae bacterium
TCGGCACGATCACCCTCGGCTTCCAGGGCATGCAACTGGAAGGAACCCCCGGCCAGCGCCTGGGCGTCTACGTCACCGAACCCGGCACCCCCGACTACGACGCCATGATCCTGCTGGACATGACCACCCCCCATCCCGCCGGAAGCCGGCCATCCGGCAACAGCACTGACATACCGGCACCAGCCGGCCGAGGTGGACACCGACGAAGCGGAAACGCAGGCGGGAGGCCACCGGACACTCAGGCTGCGCCTTACGAGCACAGGGTCGTCCGCAGCACCCTTAAAGTCTCGTATCCTCCGGACGTGCCACCAGGGAAAACCTGCCGAGATCAGCGCTATCATCCGGGCCATGACAGCGACCAGCGATCCGCCCGACCCGGCTCCCGCCTGGTCCGGTGAACCGACAGAGGCGCAGTTCGGACCGCACCGGTTCTACGCAGGCGAGGGCGGCGGCAGCGCGGAATCCCGGGGCGCCCGGTTCGACGCCGCGGACCTGCGCGGTGCCCGGTTCACCGACTGTGACCTGACGGGCGTCACGATCAGGGACGGCTGGCTGGTGAACGTGAGCATCTCCGGCTACCTCAGCAATGTCACGGTCAACGGCGTCGACGTGACTGATTTCGTCAGCACGGAGCTGGACCGGCGGCACCCGGAGCGGGTGCAGTTCCGCGAGGGGCAGACGGCCGACGACGTCCGCGCGATGTGGGACACCATCGAGCGACTGTGGGCGGAGGCCGGAGAGCGGGCCGGGCGGCTGCCCGCGGCGGCGCTGGCCGAGCAGGTCGGCGAGGAATGGTCATTCGAGCAGACACTGCGCCACCTGGTCTTCATCACCGACGCGTGGGCGAGCCGGACGGTGCTGGACGAGCCGATACCCTACCACCCGCTCGGCCTGCCGCAGAACTGGTATCCGGCAGCGGACGCGGCCGCGCTCGGCATCGACCTGACCGCCCAGCCCGGCTATGCCGAGATCCTGGCCGCCCGCACCGACCGGATGGCCGTGATGCGGCGCATCGTGACCGGCCTGACCGACGCCGACCTGGGACGGCCGTGCCGGCGGTCGCCCGCTCCCGGTTACCCGGACGAGGAGCGTACCGTGATCGACTGCATCAGCGTGGTGATGGACGAGGAGATCGAGCACTACCGGTTCGCGGTCCGCGACCTGGCCGTGCTGGAAGCCCGCTAGCAAGTCCGGGCAAAGAACACGTAATCTGCTCCTGCCGACCCACTCGGCGGGCGTGTGCTCGCCGGTTAGCCTGCCGTCGCAGCCAGCGAGCCACGCCGGGCGACGGCTGCACGCCGGTGGCGCGGGCGCAGCTCGCAGATGGCAGCTTCGATGTCGGCGGCGATCCACCACGGATGGGCCATGGACGCATGCGGCCGGTCCGCAAGCCCGGTGATCGCGTCGGCTCAATACCGGGCCAGCCAGCGGTGCACCGTCTGGCGGGCTGCGCCATGGCGCTCGGCCACCTCCACCACCGGGATCCCGGACAGGACCTCCAGCACGGTCCGGTATCTCTGGATTCGTCGGCGCCGGTATTCCGGACTGCGATCGTGACCTCAGCGCCCGAACCCGCGAGCGCTCGCGCCGTCTCGGAGCCCGATGCCGGAGGCGCCGCTGGCCACGACAGCGCGCACGCCGGCCAGGTCGACGCCCCGGAGGACCTCAGCGGCAGTCGTCTGCGCTCCGAACGGGGTTGTGACGAGATCATGTTCCATCTTGTGCTGACCCTCCAGCGTTGCCGATAGCCCGACTCGCGCTGCTACTGGGCCGGTGCGCCATATCCGCCGCCACCCGGTGTCTCGATCACGAACAGGTCTCCGGCAGCCACGGTCACCGAATCGCATCCGCGCATCGAGGTGATCGACCCATCGGCATGCTCGATCCAGTGCCTCCCGAGCGCGCCCGGTTTCCCGCCCGCCATCCCGTACGGCGGGACGCGGCGGTGGCTGCTCAGCGTCGTGATGGTCATCGGCTCCAGGAAGCGCAGTTCGCGGCGGCCGCCGTTACCGCCGGGCCAGCGCCCCGCCCCGCCGCTGCCATGCAGGATCTCGTACCGCTCCAGCCGGACCGGATAACGCCATTCCAGCACCTCGGGGTCGGTGAGCCGGGAGTTTGTCATATGGGTCTGGACCACGTCGGTGCCCGCGAATCCAGGCCCTGCGCCCGATCCGCTGGCCACTGTCTCGTAGTACTGATGGCGCTCGTTGCCGATGGTGACGTTGTTCATCGTGCCCGAGCCCTCGGCCATGACGCCCAGCGCGGCGTACAGGGCCCCGGTGATCGCCTGTGAGGTCTCCACGTTCCCGGCCGCCACCGCCGCGGGGTACTCCGGCGCCAGCATGCAACCTGGCGGAATGATTACCCGGACCGGCTTGAGGCAGCCGGAGTTGAGCGGGATGTCATCGGCCACCAGGGTGCGGAATACATACAGCACGGCCGCCATGGCCACCGACGAGGGCGCATTGAAATTGCCCGGCAGCTGCGCCGAGGTGCCGGTGAAGTCGATCTCGGCGGTCCGGGCGGCGCGGTCCAGCCGGACCGCGACATGGATGACAGCTCCGTTGTCGAGCACGTAAGCGTACTCACCGTCATGCAGCGCGGTGATGGCGCGGCGCACCGCTTCCTCGGCGTTGTCCTGAACGTGCCCCATATACGCCTGCACCACGTCCAGCCCGAAGTGCCCGGTCATCCGGCGGAGTTCCTGCACCCCCTTCTCGTTCGCGGCGATCTGCGCCTGCAGGTCGGCCAGGTTCACCTCCGGGTTGCGGGACGGGAACGGCGCGGAGCGGAGCAGGTCGAGTGTCTGGGCTTCGCGCAGCACCCCGCCGCGCACCAGCAGCCAGTTATCGATCAGCACCCCTTCTTCCTCGACCCGGACGCTGAACGCGGGCATCGAGCCGGGCGTGATGCCCCCGATCTCGGCGTGATGCCCGCGGGATGCGACGTAAAAGAGGATCTCGCGGCCGGCGTCGTCGAACACGGGCGTCACCACGGTGACGTCCGGCAGATGCGTCCCGCCGTGGTACGGGTCGTTGAGCACGTAGACGTCTCCAGGGCGCATCGTGCCCGCATTGCGCATCGCGACGATCCTGATGCTCTCGCCCATCGAGCCCAGGTGCACCGGAATGTGCGGGGCGTTGGCGATGAGGCCTCCGTCAGCATCGAAGATGGCGCAGGAGAAGTCCAGCCGCTCCTTGATGTTGACCGAGTGCGCGGTACTGCGCAGCCGCACCCCCATCTGCTCGGCGACGGACATGAACAGGTTATTGAAGATCTCCAGCATGACCGGATCCACCGCGGTCCCGGCGAGGCGCCGTTCCGGCCGGGCCGCCACGCGGGTGAGCAGCAGGTTGCCGAGCCCGGTCAGCTCCGCCTGCCAGCCGGGCTCGGTCACCGTGGTCGCGAAGTCCTCCACGATCAGCGCTGGCCCGTCCACCCGCTGCCCGGGCCGCAGGTCGCGCCGGCGCACCAGCGGCACGTCCGCCCATGTTCCCGCCACGTACATCGCCACCGTGGCTCCCGTGCCGCCCGGATGCCCTGGCCGAGACGGCGCAGCCCGCGGGAAACCGGCCAGCGGCTGCCCGGCCAGCACCTCGGACGCGGCGACTAGCTCGGCCGACACCGCCTCGACGATGATCACCCTGCCGCGCATGAGGAACGAGAAATGCTGCTGGTAAGCCTGCTCGAAACTGGCCGCCATCTCGGCCAGGCCGCCGAGCGGGACGGGCAGCGCGGTGTCGGTGCCGTCGTACCGCAGGTGCGCTCGCCGAACCGCCCGGACACGGCTGGGCGGGGTCCCCTGCCGAGCAAGCTCGGCGAGCGCGTCGGCTTCCAGCCGGCCGGCCACCCGGTCCAGTTCGGGGAGCAGCCCGGCGGTGAGCGGTGCCTCCGCCGCCGACTCGCGCATCGCGGTCACGTCCGCGAGTCCCATCCCGTAGGCGGACAGCACGCCGGCCAGCGGGTGAATGAGCACCCGGCTGATTCCGAGCGCGTCGGCGACGGCGCAGGCATGCTGGCCGCCGGCCCCGCCGAACGTCGCCAGCACGTACTGGGTTACGTCATAGCCGTGCTGCACCGAGATCTTCTTGATCGCGTTAGCCATGTTCGCGACCGCGATCTCCAGGAAGCCGGCTGCGACCTGCTCCGGTGCGGGGGACGCGCTGCGCCCGGCGGCTGCTGCGCCGCATCCCGGCGAGGGCGAGGGGCGGGCGGCAGCTTCGCCGATCCGCCCTGCCAGCGTGGCGAACTGCTCTCGCACGATGCCGGCATCGAGGGGCTGGTCGCCGCTCTCGCCGAAAACGCTCGGAAAGTGCGCTGGCTGGATCCGGCCGAGCATGATGTTGGCGTCGGTGACCGTCAGCGGGCCCCCGCGCCGGTAGGCCGCCGGCCCGGGGCGCGCCCCGGCCGAGTCCGGGCCAGCCCGGTACCGGCTGCCGTCAAAGTGCAGGACCGACCCGCCGCCAGCAGCGACCGTGTGGATGCTCAGCATCGGCGCCCGCATCCGCACCCCGGCGACCTGCGTCTCGTACTGCCGCTCGAACTCGCCCGCGTAATGGGACACGTCGGTCGAGGTGCCGCCCATGTCGAAGCCGATCACCTTGTCGAAGCCCGCTGCCTGGGCGGTACGGGCCATGCCGACGATGCCGCCGGCCGGCCCGGACAGGATGGAGTCCTTACCCCGGAACAGGCGGGCGTCGGTGAGGCCGCCGTTGGACTGCATGAACTGCAGCCGGACGCCTGCGAGCTCGCTGGCGACCTGATCCACGTAGCGGCCAAGGGGCGGAGAGAGGTAGGCGTCCACCAGCGTGGTGTCGCCGCGGGACACCAACTTCATCAGCGGGCTGGTCGCATGCGACAGCGACACTTGCGTGAACCCTGCCTGGCGGGCGATCTCGCCAATCCGGATCTCATGCGCCGGGAACCGGTAGCCGTGCATGCAGACCACCGCAGCCGCCCGGAAGCCGTCGTCGTAAGCGGCTCGCAGGTCGCGCGCAACTGCGTCCTCGTCGAGGACGGTAATGACCTCGCCGCTAGCCCCGATCCGCTCAGTGGCCTCGATCACCCGCGAGTACGCCATCTCCGGCCGGACGATCTGCCGGTCGAAGATCCTCGGACGGTCCTGGTAGGCGACGCGGAGCGCGTCCGCAAAACCGCGGGTGATGACCAGCACCGTCGGCTCGCCCTTGCGCTCCAGGAGCGCGTTGGTCGCGACAGTGGTGCCAAGGCGGACAACGGCGATCTGCCCGGCCGGAATGGGAGCGCCCTCCGCCACGCCGAGCAGGCGCCGGATGCCTGCGACAGCAGGATCGGCGTACCGGCCCGGGTCCTCGGACAGCAGCTTGCAGACGTCAAGTCTGCCATCCGGACGGCGCGCGATGACATCGGTGAACGTGCCGCCGCGGTCGATCCAGAACTCCCAGCCGCGATCCATCCCCGCCTCTTTCTCCCGGCTGTCCACGGCGCAACCAGCGGGGTCGCCTCATATGCTGCCCGGCCAGCACCCTCTCATTGTCGGGGCTGCCGTTGCGCTAAGGCTGGCCGCAGCACCGGCGCGGTCATATCGCCGTACGCCGTTCCAGCGGCTGACCGCCGGCTCGCCGAGGCGCTCGTGGCGGCGTGGCTGTCCTGACTTATTCAGCGTCTGGCCGTTACGCGGCGATCTGGGCGGCGCCGTGCCAGCACCAGGCCTGGTATGCAGGGAAATGCTGCTCTCTGCGCTGACGTCGATCCAGGAAACTCTGCGCGCGTGCAGCCCGCTGTCGGACCCCCGTGATTAGGTGGTCCGACACGGCGGGGTGCGGCGCCTCGCTGCGAAGGAGGGAGCGCCATGACGACGCGCGCGACACCCTGGCCGGCTGGCACCCCGTGCTGGACGGACCTGATGACGACTGACCGGGAAGCAGCGTGGGCGTTCTACGCCGATGTCCTGGGCTGGCAGATCACCGACTCGGGCCCGGACATGGGCCATTACGGGATGGCCGCGGTCGGCGGGGCGATGGTGGCCGGCATCGGCGAGCCGCCGGACCCGGCTCAGGCACCGCCGCCGGCCTGGACGACGTACCTGGCGTCCGACGACATAGACAAGACCTGCGAGGCTGTGACGGCCAGCGGCGGCCAGATCGTCGCGCCGCCGATGGAGATCCCCGGCACCGGCAAGCTGGCCCTGGCCGCCGACCCGACCGGGGCGGTCTTCGGCATCTGGCAGCAGCTGGGATTCATCGGGGCCGGCCGGGTCAACGAGCCCGGCGCCATGGTCTGGAACCAGGCGATGTCCCGTGATACCGCCCGGGCGCGGGAGTTCTACACGGCCGTGTTCGGGTACAGGCACACCCCGATGCCCGGCGGTGATGACTACACGACGATCGACGGCGCGGGCCCGGGCAACACGATCGGCGGAATCGGGGACCTCGGCACCACGGCCCCAGCCGACACCGCCGCGCACTGGGATGTCTACTTCCTGGTGGCCAGCGCAGACGAGACCATCGCCAGGGCAACAGCAGCCGGCGGCAGCAACCCGGTGCCGGCTGTCGACACCCCGGTCGGGCGGATGGCCGCGCTGCAGGACCCGCAGGGGGCCTGGTTCTGGATCACGCAGGACACCGCCGGCCTGCTCGACCCCGGCGGCGGCCAGTAAGCTGGGACGGCGCCCGGATCACCAGGAGATGGTGATCAGGGCCGCGCGCCCTCGCGCCCCTTCCGGCAGGCATGACCGAGTGGCTGGCCGGCCCGCCCGGTCATACCTGGGTCGGCTCGGCCTGGCGCAGCGATGCGCTGATCCTGGCCGGCTGCCTGCCGCTGGCGTGGCGCTGGACGAAGCGGCGGACGATGGCCGGCGGATGGACGATGCTCACCCGGCTGGCCTGGGCCTTGATCTCGTCTGCCTGGCCCGGGTCGAAGTAGCCGGCGTGCTTGTAGACCTCTACCCGGGTGTGCAGGCCGGCCAGGTCGAGCTCGGGGTGGAACTGGGTGGCGTAGACATTCGCGCCGATCCGGAACGCCTGCACCGGGCAGGCATCCGAGGCGGCTAGCAGGACGGCGTGCCGGGGGAGCTGGCTGATCGCTTCCTTGTGCCCGGTGAACGCGTGGAAGGCGGCGGGCAGCCCGCCCAGCAGCGGATCGCGCCGCCCGGCCGGGGTCAGCTTGACGGTGACCGGGCCGACCGGCTCGGCGTAGGTCCGGTCCACGACCGCGCCCTGGTGCTGGCCGAGCGTGCCGACGCCGTAGCACGCGCCGAGGAACGGGAAATCGGCGTGGATCACCCGGTCCAGCAGCCCGCGCAGGTCCGATTCCACCCGCTGCTGCACCGCCGACTTGGCGTCCTTGGGGTCACTGGAGCAGAACGGACCGCCGCCGAGGAAGATCCCCGACCATTCATCGAGGCTGACCGCCCCCAGCGGCAGCTGCTCCAGCCGCACCCGGCGCAGCCCGCTCTCGGGCAGGCCCGCGAACGCCAGGAACGACTCATACTCGTTGTCCGCGGCGGCATCCTCGGCCCGGGTCGCCAGCAGCAGGAACGGCTTCATGTGATCACCCTAGAACCACGCCGCCCCTGGTTCAGGCCAAACGCGGCCGCCCGGCCTGCCCCCGGCACCGACCGCCAGCCGTCGCCAGCCGGCGGAGGAGATGACGGATGCACTACCGCAACCGCGGCGGCAGCGCGGTCGTCCCGTCCGCCGGCCGGGTCCGGGCCCGCGTCGCCGACCTGGCCGGCGGGCCCATGGCCCCGGAGCCCAGTGACTGGGACACTGGCTGGGGCTGGCGGGCCGCCGTCTGCCCGGAGAGGCGTGGAATGCCAGGTGAGCGCATCCGGCTGCGCAGCTGCGCGGTAATCGGCGCCGGGGTGCTGGGCGCGTGCCTGGCAGCCCGGCTCGCGGAAGCAGGCGTCGAGGTCACGCTGCTGGAACGGGATACGCCCGCCAGCGGCGCCACCCGGCTCAGCTTCGCCTGGCTTAACTCCAACAACAAGCAGCCCCGCGTGTATCACGACCTCAACCAGGCAGGGCTGGAGGCGTGGGCGCGGCTGACGGGCAGCATGGATAGCGCCTCCTGGTACCACCCGGCCGGGAACCTCGAGTGGGAGGCCACGCCGGACGCCACTGAGCAGCTCGCTGCCCGGGTGGAACGGCTGGCCGGCTGGGGATACCCGGCGCGGCTGATCAGCGCCGCCGAGGCGGCCGGGCTGGAGCCGTCGCTGCGGCTGCCCGACCCGGCGCCGGCCGTCGCCTGGTTCCCCGATGAGGGCTATCTGCTGACTGCGCCGCTGGTCAGCGCCCTGGTCGAGCGGGCCCGGCAGTACGGGGCGAGCGTGCTGACCGGCGAGCAGGGGCGGGTCATCGGCCTGGACGTGGCCGGCGGCGCGATGCGGTTGGTGCGCACCGCCACCGGCCGGGTGGCCAAGGCGGACGCCGTCGTGTGCTGCGCGGGCCGCTGGACGCCCGAGCTTGCCGCGCTGGCCGGGGCCGAGGACCTAGTGCCGCTGGTCGGATGGGCCGGGCCGGGTGCCGCCGCGCCCGGCCTGGTGGTGCAGGCCGGGCCGGTGACCCCGCCGGGCCCGGGCCGGGTGGTGCATTCCCCGGAGGTGTACCTGCGGCCGCACTCGGGCGGCCTGGTGCACCTGGAGGCACCGGACGTGGTGGCAGACCTGGAGACGGCCGAGCCGGAACTGGCCCGCTGGGCGGAGGAACTGCTGCGCCGGGCCCGGCTGGTGGTCGGCGGGCTGGATGAGGCCCGCGTGACGGCATACCGGATATGCGTCCGGCCGATGCCGTCCGACGGCCAGACGATCGCCGGGCCGCTTCCGGGCGCGGCGGGGATGTACGTGGCGGTGACGCACAGCGGGGTGACCCTCGCCGCGCATCTCGCGGAGCTGATCACGGCCGAGCTGACCAGCGGCGAGCCAGCCCCGGCGCTTGCGCCCTACCGGCCGGAGCGGTTCGCCGGGCAGCGCATCACTTCGTCGTGATCGTCGTCACCGGCAGCTTGAACCGGCGCTCGGCCTGATGCGGCAGGTCCGCGCCCAGCCAGCGGGACACCCGCTGCGGCAGGGTCGCCATGATGATCTCGTCGAACTCGTGGTCGGCGCGGACTTTCTCGATGGCCTCCAGCGGCTGCGGGCTGCCGAGGTCGCCCTGGACCGGCACGCCGAGCGCAGCCAGGTCGGTCAGCATCCGGCTGAGCCGGTGCCGCGCCTGCTCGGTGGCCTCGGCGTCGCTGCGCGGGCCCGCGTACTCGGTCGCCCACCACCACATGCCGGTCGGCGGGAGCTCGATCCCGGCGGCCACAGGGTCGTAGTGCTCGGCCCTGGTGTTCGGCACGAGCACGAAGAACGAGCACGGCCCAGTCTGAATTCTCCTGCGGAGTTCATCGATCAGTTCCGGGACCCGCAGGGTCCTGTTCGCCACGACCAGGTATCTGCGCATGTGCGAACAGTGCGCCCAGCCTGAGCAGCCGGGCAGAGGCCAAGGTCCCGCCAGTTACCGGAGGAGAAGCATTCGTGCGAGCAACAGCGGTTTCCGCGCACAGCGGCGGTTCGGAATTTGCCCGTGCGGCCACGCACGCGGCCTACGAGGCCGCGATCGGCACGGGCGCGGAATACGCCGAGATCGATATCCGCAGGACACGCGACGGCGTGCTGGTCGTCCACCACGATCCCCGCGTCGGGCCGGACGGGCCGCTGGTCGGCGATCTTTCCTATGACCAGCTCTGCGACTGTGATGATCAGCTGGTGCCCAGGGCCGAGGACGTGATGCGGACGCTGGGCGGCAAGCTCGCCGGCCATCTGGACCTCAAGGAAGCCGGGATGGAAGAAGAGGTCGCGGAAATGGCCCTGCGCCATTTCGGCCTCGGCGGGTTCGTGGTCACGACTGGTGATGACGCCTCGATCGCGCGGGTCAAGCGAGCCTTCCCGCAGGTCCGGGCGGCGCTGTCAGTCGGCAGGCAGCTGGCCGGCGTGCCGATGGCGCAGTGGGCGGAAACGTGTTTCGGCGAGATGTTCCCGCTGGCGCGGATCAGGGCCTGCGGCGCGGACTGGGTTGCGGTCAACTACCGCCTGGCGAGGCTGGGCGTGCTGGCCCAGTGCGCGCGCCATGGCGTCGGCGCGATGGTGTGGACGGTCAACTCGCCCCGGCTGATCGACCGGTTCCTGGCCGATCAGCGCGTCGACGTGCTGATCACCGACCGTCCCGGCTACGCCGTGCGCCGCCGCGCCGAACTGTCGGCGGCATTAGCTGTCGGCGCCTGAGTTGTCGGCGGCCTGAGCGGTCAGCCGGAGATGGAGGCGTTGCCCAGCGTCACTTCGTTGTTGTCATTGGTCTGCTGGGTGTGCGGATCGACGCCCGAGCAGTTGACCTCCAGTTGATTCACGCCCGCGATGTTGAGCCGCACCCTGACCGGACTGCCCAGGCTGACCACGATCGGCTTCACCAGCTGCGTGCCATCCTGATTGGCGAAGGTCACCGTTTCATCCAGGCTCGTGGCATCCGACGCGTTGTCGGGTATCCCGACGACAGCATGGAAAACGCTGCGGCCCGCAACATTGAATGCCTCGGCCGGCTGGTCGTTGCCGACAGTGCCAACGCAGTCGAACGTCACGCTGTCGGGGTAGGGCACCGCGGACATGGTCTGTGATCCGGTGGAAAAATTGGCATGATCAACCGTCGGCTGGAGCGCCGACAGGTAGGTCCCGCCGCCAGCCGCAGCACCGCCGCTGGCGCTGGACCCGCCGCCGGAGTCAGCGTGACCGGTAGTGCGCGGCGCGGACTGCTGTCGCCGTATTACCTGCTGCTGCTGCTTGACGATGATGCTCAGCTGGTTCGCCCGGCTGGTCTGGTGGACGGCGATGATGGACGCCACAGCGGCGACGATTGTCGCGACCGAGGCGAGTATTCCGCTGAACCATTTCAGCGCTGAGGAGAGCCGTTCTCCTAAGCCGCGCCGGCGCGGCTGTGCAGTTCCTGCCATCCCTGGACCCCCACTCTGCATAGCACTCCGGCTCTGGCGTGCTCAAGGTCACGGCGTCGACGACATCTGGCCCGGCAGCTTCCGCTGCGAGCCCACGGCGTTCCGGGCGGGGCGCAGGTGCAGCCGGAAAGGTGCTGGCTGGCAGGGTATCGGCGGTAAAGGCCGGTACACGGCAGGTAGCGGCAATGTTGCCAAAGCGAAATGTGCGCGGCGGCCGACCGGGGCCGCGCCGCGCGGGTGCCGGGCGAGACGACCGGAATCGCGGCGGCGCTGGCGGCCGGGGCGGATGTGGTGGTGACTGGCCGGTGCGCAGATGCGGCGGTGGTGCTGGTAGGGCCCGCGTGTCATTTCCGGTCGCGCACCGGTGCCTATCCTGGCCAGATGCGCCTGGTTTCGCTGCTGCCCTCGGCCACCGAGATCGTCTACGCGCTCGGCCTGGGCGACGACCTGGTCGGCGTCACGTTCGAGTGCGACGAGCCGCCGGACGCCCGGGCCGGCAAGACGATCGTCGTCGGCGGCCGCGACACCAGCGGCATGACCCCCGGCGAGATCGACAGCTACGTGCGCGGCCAGCTGGCCGCGGGCGAGGACCTGTACACGCTGCACGCGCAGGCCCTGGCCGGGCTGCGCCCGGAGCTGATCCTCACCCAGGACCTGTGCCGGGTGTGCGCTGTGCCGTCCGGGCACGTGGACGAGGCCCTGGGCTATCTCGGGTGCCAGGCTGACGTGCTCGCGCTGGACCCGCACTCGCTGGTGGACGTGCTGGAATCGATCCTGACGGTGGGGGAGCGGGCCGGAGTCCCGGAGCGCGCCGCGCAACTGGTCGGCGCGCTGCGGCAGCGGCTGTCGGCCGTCGCGGTCAGCGTTGCCGGGCGGCCTCGACCGCGGACGGCGGTGATCGAGTGGGTGGACCCGCCTTTCACCGCCGGGCACTGGATTCCCGATCTGGTCACCGCGGCGGGCGGCCAGCCCGTCGCCGCCCGTCCCGGCGCGCCCTCGGTCGCGACCACCTGGGCGGAGATCGCCGCCGAGGAACCGGAGATCGTGGTCGTCGCGCCGTGCGGCTATCACCTGGACGGCGCGATCGAGCAGGCGCAGGCCGCCGCCCGGGTGCTGCCCGGCGTCCCTCTCTGGGCGATCGACGCCGACGGCATCGTGGTCCGGCCCGGGCCGCGCGTCGTCGACGGAGTGGAAGTCCTCGCCTCGCTCCTGCACCCCGGCGCCGTGCCCGCCCGCCCGCCGGCCGCCGTCAGCCAGGTCGCCTGACCACCGCAGGCGGATACCGGCACTCAGCAGGCCCGATACTGCGCGTGGTAGTCCGACGGCGGGCCGCCGATGATGTAGCTGGACCCGGCGGGCTGCAGGTACAAGGTGATGTCCCAGCGCGTGCACGAAGTGCCGGTCTTGCTGTCGGCGGCGTTCTGGTGACTGGTGAAGCTGACCGAGGCGGCGAGGCCTTCCGGGGTGCTGGACAGGCTGGTGAGGACCGCGCCGGAGTCGTGCGTCGATCGGTAACCCTGGTAGAACTGGCCACTGGTCGGCCGGAGCGATGGCTCGTACAGCGACGAGTACAGCCCATAGTTGCGGGTGTTGATCGCCCGGAAATAGGTGCGCAGGAAGGCGGCGGCCTGCGGGGCGCTGGCCTGCTGGCTGGCGGCCGGCGCAATCGCGACCGCGTTCGATCCGGTGGTCTGAGACGGCGGCGCTGACGACGCCGTGGCCGTTGGCGTGGCCGCTCCGGTGCTGGCGGACGCCGTGGACCCGGCGGTTCCAGCGGCGGAACGCTGGCCCGCTGCGGTCTGGCGGGCTCCGTGCTGGACGGTCTTGTGACCCAGGAATTTCCAGGCGGCCGCTGTTCCGCCGCCGAGCAGCAGGAGGACCGCGACCACAGCGAGGACCGTGCCCACGCGGCGCCTGCTGCCCCGGCCGGCCGGCGGCGGCTCCGGCGGAGGCCAGCCGGCGGCGTCGGCAGGGCCCCCAGCTTCCGGGGCATGGGCCGATGAGTCGGCGACCTGCGGTGACGCGGCTGGTGGCAGGCTGGTGCCAGCCGACGGCGGCCACCCTTCAGCTGGCGGCAACCATTCTGAGGCAGGCGTCGGCTGAGAGGTCCTGGGCGCGGGGGGAACCCAGGTGGCCGTCAGCGGATCGGGCTCAGGCGACCGCCCGGCAGCTGGGGGACCCGCCGGCGGCGGAGTCACAGCCCCCTCCGCAGGCGCGCGCGGTGCGTGCGGCTGGGTCTGCTCGGCGGCCCAGGCCGAGCCGACAGGTGCCCACGGTGCGGGCGGCTGGGTCTGCTCGGCGTCGGCGGCGGACCATGCCCCTGAACTGGGCTCCGGACCCGGCTGCGGATCGGGCGGCGGCTCGGCCCGCTCTTTCAGGGCGTTACCGCAGGTCGTGCAGAACGCCTGTTCCGGCCGGGCGGCGCTGCCGCACTTGGTGCAATAGGGCATGGTTTCCCCCTGGCTGGTTCCCCGGGCTGAAATCGCGGCCGGCTACAGCAGAACGCTGACCGCGTGCTGGATCGCGGTCACCGCGTTGGCGAGCGCCGCCGAGTTGGCAACGCCGGCCATCAGGGCGTGCAGCAGGCCGCCGAGGATCCGCTTGTCCGGCTTGTCCTTGCGGGCCTCCCGCTCAGCTGATACCGCGACCTCCGCCAGCGCCTCCGGATCCTGCACTCCCGGCGGCGCCGCACGCAGCTGCGCGATCAGCGCGCCGATCGCATCCCGCAGCTCCGCCAGGTCGGCGGGCGCCGCCGTCGCTGAGTAGCTGGCGCTGCCCACCGCCGTCGCGCCTGGCCCAGCGGCCATCGCGCCCACGGTGACCGTCCCGGATCCCTCGATCCGGATCCCGTCGTTGCCGTTTCCAGGTCTCATCAGCCCTGCTCCCCTCCGCCCCCGGCGGCACGAACGCGCGCGACGAAGCCGGTGGCCTCCGCGCCCGCTCCGGCCGCGCCGACGGCCTGCGCGTTGCCGGCGGCGGCGGCGCCCATGTTGACTGTTCCGCTCCCCGAGGCCGTGACCATGACGCCATTGTTCACGAGCGTCTCGCTCCGGGCCACCAGGCTGGAGGTGTCGATGTCGTGCTCTTCCAGGAACTCCAGCAGGGAGCGGAAGATCCGCTGCTGGATGACCTTGATGTACCGGGCGTCGTCGAGAACCTGGAAGTACCTATGCCACTTGGAGTCCGCTGCCTCTTCGCGGACGCTCAGCAGCGCGCCGTAGTTTCCCGCCTCCTCCACCTGGCGCCGCTTGCGCTCGCGCCGCCCGTTCGCGCCGAGCTCGTGGATGATTCCGGGCACGCTGCCGAGCAGCCGCGGGATGGTGCTGACAAGGCTGCCGCCGACGAGCGCGAAGAACTCGCCCGGCTGCATTTCCGGATCCCCATCGTCAATGGCCTTGAAACTGGCCCGCAGCGGTGGCATCACGGTGTGCGCGGCCTCGACGAAAAGGTCGGTGCGCGAGAGCAGGAAACGGATGAACATCGTGACGACCAGGTCGCCCTGCCAGCTGGTCATGCCGATCGCCAGGTACGGCCGCGCCCGTTCCTCGGGCCTGGCCATCAGCTCCCGCAGTAGCCCGGTGCCGATCGACGTCACCGGAGCGCCGCCCGGGTCGGGGAGGAAGCGCCGGTCGGCCTTAATGTCGCGGCCGTCAACGAATACCCGGTCGGTGACCTCCATGCCCGGCAGGTCAAGCTCGTGCAGCCCGGCCGTCACGCAGTCATAGACCTCCTGCACCGTGAACGCGCGCGGCCGGGCAGCGCGGTGCGGCTTGGTGACATCCACGGCGAACGACCAGCTCGCAAGGACTACCCCGTAGCCGACGAAGGGCGGGAACTTGCTGTACAAGGTGACGTTGCCGCTCGTGCCGGCCGCTGCAATCCGCTCAAGCTGCCGGCCGGCGTAGGAGTTCCGCGCGGGGGAGGGTGCCTTCTGAGGGCTAAACGTCTCCGCCCGCAAGCCGCGCTCGGCCCCGTGCGAGTTGGCGTATCGCTCGATGCTGACCGTCACCCAGGCCGCCATCAGGAGCAGCAGGAACAGGATGCCCGACCGCACCAGGAATATCGAGGCAATCATTGCGCACAGCAGGACCAGCAGAACGACATCGCGGATAATCTCACGGCGGTGCGCTGCGAGCGCATATTTCAGAACCGTCACCAGATCCACGCCAGGCGTGGTGATCACCGCGCGGTGCTCTTCTTCCAGCACGCCTTCAAGGACCCTGCGCCGCAGCGACGGGCTGAGCGCGACGCCCGCGCACAGATACCGGGTCGTCGCATTGTCAGAGTCACGGCGGGCGGGTGCGTCAGCCCGCGACTCGGTGAACTGGCTGGCCGGCTCTGGCGCCTGCTCGGACGGCCACGGCTGGCGGGCGGCCGGCACGGCACCGGAGGATCCGTCTGCCGCTACCGAGGCTAATGACTGCGGGATTGGCTGACCGCAGAAGCCGCAGAACGCCGATCCGGGCGGATTATCACGATTGCATCCAGGGCATAGCATGGCCGCCTCCCCCTGGTCCGGTCACGACCGCGCCGCAGAATGCCGGCCCCGCCGCGCCACAACCCCACGTTAGGCACAGCATATGCCGTAACACGCCTGATGTAACGGGTCGGCTTTGCCGGGCGGCACGGCGAAATGGAGTCAGGTCTCCGCGGTCAGCGGGATACGCGATATTCCCAGCCTGGAGGAAATGCCTTCAGCCGGGTACCGTGCCGGGCCAGGGCAGTGTTCCGGCTGATGCTCAGCTGCGCGGGCGCTCGGACTTCGGGTCGTAGAGCGGGCGCAGTGACGCCCGCGCCGCCGCGTCGGCCCGGGCACGCTGAATAGCCATTCAGGATGACGGTATCTCCCGATTTCCCGTCTCCGCAAAGGCGCCGTCTGGAAGGCTGAGCAGGCACTGACTCCCTCCAGGAGGCGCCGCGCCGGTGTCCGTCCCCGCTGATCCGCTGCTGCCCGTCTCTGGCGGGCAGAACGTGCTGCGCTTCGGTGCCGACCCATCCGGGCGGGCCGACTCGGCGGCGGCGATCCAGGCCGCCCTGGACGCCGGCGGCGGCTACGCCTACCTGCCCGCCGGCCGGTACGCCGTCGGACGTCCGCTGGCGATCCGCCAGCCCGGGCTGATCGGCGACGGGATCAGCTCGCAGATCCTCTGGGACCACGCCGTGGTCGGCACGCTGCTCAGCGCGCCCTCATCCGCGGCCGACCAGTACGTGTCCGTGCGCGACGTGCGGCTGAGCCAGGTCAACCCGAGGCCAGGCGGGACCGCGGTCGACGCGAGCGCCTTCCAGTTCTCCCGCATCGAGCGGGTGCTGATCGACCGGACCGTCGACGGCGCGCACCCGGGCATCGGCGTCGACTACAACAGCTCTATTACGCATTACAACGTGCTCCGCGACTGCGTGATCAACGTGGACGGCCGCAATGCGATCGGCGTCCGGTACTCCGGCGGCGCGCACTCCAACGTGCTGAGCAACTGCCGGATCCTGCCGTCGGTGAGCGACCCGACCCAGGTCGGGATCTACGTCAACGCCTATGCCATCGAGCTGGAGCGGCCCGACATCGAGTCGATCGCCGGCACGGCCATCCAGCTGGACGCCGGGGCGACGTCCAACCGCCCGACCCAGCTGATCGCCCCGTACCTGGAGAACCCGCGCGGCACGAACATCTCCGTGGTCAACGGGGGCTGCCCGCCCGCGATGGGCTCCGGCCGGTTCACCGTGGTCAAGCCCCAGCCGACCGGCCGGCGCTCCGACGCCGGCCTGCGGCCGGACCCGGACCTGGCGGTCACGATGATCGAGGGCCGGACCTACTGGTTCCGGTTCATGCTGATCTACGACGGGCCCGGGTCGGGCGACCTCACGATGGCGCTGCTCGCCCAGGGCCAGCCGGCGCTGGTCCAGTGGGCGGTCACCGGCCCGGCGCTGGGCGGCTACGCCGGGCCCGCCGGGCACACCCGCACCCAGGTCACCCAGGGAGCCGGCGCGCTGGTATCGGTCGCGACCACGGGCCCGGGCAGTCAGTCGGCCACGGCCGCGTTCGCCGAGGGTCTGGTCGGCCCGGGCGGCGGCGGCACGTTCGCCCTGCAGTGGGGCCAGCGTTCCGGCGGCCGGACCCCCACCACCCTCTACGCCGGCTCAGCCCTGACGGTAGAGCAGGTCAGCTAGCCCGTCGCCGCGCCGGCGTCCGCCCCGCCGGCGTCCGCCCCGGCTGCGTCCGCCCCGGCTGCGTCCGCCCCGGCCGAGCCTGCCGCGAACCCGTGATTTCATGATCTCGGTAATCCGTCCGCACATGGACCTGACAATTCACCGAGATCATGGAACTCACCTGCCAGCCGGGCGACTTTCTGCCCGTGACAGCTGGCCGCGGGCGGTGGTATGCCTGCTGGGTCTGGGGCGCAGCGGCCACAGGCCGCCCGCCGGGCGATCAACTGGGAGGCGGGGCCGGTGAGCCGGATCGTGCTGGAGGGGTGCGCCGTCGTCACCGTCGACTCGGCGGGCAGCGAGTACCCGAGCGGCCATGTCGTCATCGAGCAGAACGCGATTACCGCCGTCGGCCCCGGCCCGGCGCCCGGTCCCGCCCGGCCTGACGACCGCCGGGTCGACGGCGCCGGATGCCTGGTCACGCCGGGGCTGGTCAACACCCATCATCACCTCTACCAGTGGGCCACCCGCGGCCTGGCCGCCGACGCGACCCTGTTCGAGTGGCTCACCGCGCTGTACCCGGTGTGGGCGCGGATCGACGAGCAGATCGTGCACGCGGCGGCCCGGGGCGCGCTCGGCTGGCTGGCCAAGACCGGCTGCACGACCAGCACCGACCACCAGTACGTGTTCCCGCGCGGTGGCGGTGACGTGCTGGGCGCGACGATCGCCGCCGCCCGGGAGGTGGGGCTGCGCTTCCACCCCACCCGCGGGTCGATGAACCTCGGCCGCAGCGCCGGGGGCCTGCCGCCGGACGAGGTTGTGGAGGACCGGGACGCCATCCTGGCGGCCAGCGAGGCCGCCGTCGATGCCTGGCACGATGACAGCCCCGGCTCGATGCTGCGGATCGCGCTGGCCCCGTGCTCGCCGTTCTCGGTCAGCCGGGGGCTGCTGGCCGACGCCGCGGGCCTGGCCCGCCGCCGGGGCGTGCGGCTGCACACCCATCTGGCCGAGACCGCCGACGAGGACGAGTACTGCGCGGACCATTTCGGCTGCACCCCGGTGCAGTACCTGGACTCGCTGGGCTGGCTCGGCCCGGACGTGTGGCTGGCGCACGCCGTGCACCTGGGCGACGATGCCATCGCCCGGCTGGCGCAGGCCCGGACCGGGGTCGCGCACTGCCCGTCGTCCAATGCCCGGCTCGGCTCGGGCATCTGCCGCACCCGCGACCTGATCAGCGCGGGCGTGCCGGTGGGCCTGGGCGTGGACGGGGCCGCCTCCAACGAGGAGTGCTCGATGCTCAGCGAGGTCCGGGAGGCCACCAGGTTCGCCCGGGCGACCGGCGGCCCGCAGGCGCTCACGGTCCGGCAGGCGCTGGAGCTGGCCACGATGGGCGGGGCCCGGCTGCTCGGCCGCGCGGCCGAGATCGGCTCGCTGGAGACCGGGAAGCTGGCCGACATCGCGCTGTGGCGGCTGGACTCGCTGCCGCACGCCGGGATCGCCGACCCGGTCGCCGCGCTGGTGCTCGGCGCGCCGCCGCCGCTGGAGCTGCTGCTGGTGAACGGCGCGCCAGTGGTCGAGCACGACCACCTGGTCACGGTCGACGAGGACACCGCCGCCCGGGCAGCCGGGCAGGCCAGCCAGGCCCTGGTCAGGCAGCGGGCGCCGGCCGCCGGCGGGGACTTTTGACCCTGGTCAGGGGCATATCGCAGGCGGATAGTAACGGGCATGACAGCTGTCCGTGCCTACTGGCGACCGGTCACAGTAGACGAGGCAGTTACCCTCCTGCAGCGGCCGAACGCGGTCCTCATCGGCGGCGGCGCGCAGGTGAACGCGTCGCTGGCCGACCGGGCCGCGGAAGCCGGGCCGGTCGAGATCATCGACTTGCAGGCGCTGCGGCTGGACGCCCGGCACGGCCTGGAGCGCATCGAGCCGCGGACCGACTACACGGTGGCCATCGGCGCCCTGGTGACGCTGCAGCGGATCGCCGACGACAGCGCGCTCCCGGCCGGGCTGTGCGAGGCGGCCCGGCGCGAGCAGCCGAGCGCCCTGCGCAACGTCGTCACGATCGGCGGCTGCGTGGCCGGCCGGCACTGGGAGAGCGAGTTCCTGGCCACGCTGCTGGCCTGCGACGCCGTCGTGACGTTCACCGGGCCCGGCGGCGAGCGCACCGCCCGCCTGACCGCCCTGCTCGCCGACTCCGGCCAGCTGGCCGGCGCGGTCATCACCACGGTCAGCGTGGCCGCCGACGGCGTCATCAGCGCTGCCCGCACCGCCCGCACTGCCGCTGACCGGCCCATCGTCGCAGCCGTGGCCCGCCGCGCCGCCGACGGGACCCGGCTGGCGCTCAGCGGGGTCGCCGCGGTCCCGATCCTGCTCACGCTGACGGGCGCGGACGGCATGAACGGCCGCCACAAGCCGCGGCCGGACCGCCAGGCCCTCAAGCTGCTTGACCCGCCTGGCGACTTCCGCGGTTCGCCTGGCTACCGGCGCGCGCTGGCCGCCGTCCTGGCCGTCCGGGCCCTCGCAGCCACTGGATAGCCAACCCGATTGGGGGCGGACGTGGACATCCACTTCACGCTCAACGGCATCCCGCGTCACCTCGCCTGCGGGCCCAGTGACTCGCTGCTGACCGTGCTGCGCCGCGAGGGCTGCTTCAGCGTCCGGTACGGCTCGTCGACCGGCGAGACCGGCGCCGCCGACATACTGCTCGACGGCCAGCTGGTCCCCGCCGACGTGCTGCTGGCGGCCCAGGCCGACGGGCACGACGTCACCACCGCCGAGAGCCTCAACGTGGCCACGGGCGAGCTGCACCCGATCCAGGAGGCGCTGGTCGATACCGGCGCGCTGCAGTCCGGCTACTCGGCTGGCGCGCTGACCCTGGCCATCGCGGACCTGCTGGTCCGCACCGACGATCCGGCCGACGACGAGATCCGCGACGCGCTGTCGGGCGTCCTGGACCGCGAGACAGGTTACGTGAAGGTGGTCGAGGCGGTCCGGCGGGCCGCGGCCACGCTGCGGGGCGAGAAGCCCGGGCCGCTGGAGCCGCTGGCCGTCGGCCGGCTGACCAGCCCGGGCGCCGCAGGCCAGCCCGCCGCCAGCCCGTCCGCCGCCAGCCCGTCCGCCGCCAGCCTGAGCGGCGCGGGGCCGGACGGCGCCGGGCCCGGCCCGGCCAGCCCGCCGGCCGCCGTGCCGCGCGTGGTGATCTCCCCGGACGTCGCCGCGACCAGCGTGGTCGGCCGGCCCGAGCACAAGGTCGACGCGATCAGGCTGGCCAAGGGCAACCCGGCGTTCACCGACGACATCGAGATCCGCGGCCTGCTGCATGCGAAGGTGCTGCGCAGCCCGCACGCGCACGCGCGCATCACCGCGATCGATGACATGCAGGCCAGAAATATGCCCGGCGTCCATGCCGTCCTGCACTACGCGAACACGCCGCGGGTGAAGTACGCCTCCGGCGGCCAGTCCTGGCCCAACCCTTACCCGTGGGACCAGGTCAGCTTCGACGACACAGTGCGGCACGTCGGCGACCGGGTGGCGGCGGTGGCCGCCGACACCGAGGAGATCGCCGCGGCCGCCTGCCGCGTGATCAAGGTCAGCTACCAGGTGCTGCCCGCGGTCTTCGACGAGAACGAGGCAATCGCCGAGGGCGCCCCGGTGATCCACGCCGAGGACGACAGCGCCGGCATCCACGACGCGGCCCGCAACGTCGCCGTGCACATCGAGGGCGCGACCGTGCCCGACATCGACGCGGCCCTGGCCGCCGCCGACCACGTGTTCGAGTCCACGTTCCGGGTGCAGCGGGTCCAGCACTGCCCGATCGAGCCGCACATCACGATCGGCTGGCTGGACCCCGACGAGCGGCTGGTGCTGCGCACCTCCACCCAGGTGCCGTTCCACGTCCGGCGGATGGTCGCGCCGCTGCTCGGGCTGCCGGTCCGGCAGATCCGGGTGATCAAGCCGCGGATCGGCGGCGGGTTCGGCGGCAAGCAGGAGATGCTGATCGAGGACATCGTCGGGCACCTGGTCCTGGCCACCCGCTGCCCGGTCCGGCTGCAGCTGACCCGGGAAGAGGAGTTCGCCGCCAGCCGCACCCGGCACGCGCAGACGATCACCTTCCGCACCGGCGTGCACGCCGACGGCACGCTCGCCGCGCAGGACATGCGGGTGGTGGCCAACACCGGCCCGTACGGCACGCACGGCTTCACCGTGCAGTCGGTCACCGGCACCCGCGGGCTGTCGTCCTACAACTGCCCGGCCAAGCGGTTCCGCTGCGACGTCGCCTACACCAACGGGCCGGTGGCCGGCGCCTTCCGCGGCTACGGCGCGCCGCAGGCGCACTTCGCGCTGGAGTCGCAGATGGACGACATCGCCCGGGCGCTGCACCTGGACCCGATCGAGTTCCGGCGGCGGAACTGGGTGCGGCCCGGCGACCGGCTCGACATCGCGCCGCGGCTCGGCGAGCGCGGCGGCGTTCAGGACATCGACCCGGATCTGCCCCAGGTCACCAGTTGCGGCACCGAGGAGTGCACGGCCCAGGCACTGGCCGCTATCGGCTGGGGCCGCCGCGCCGACCCGGCCTGGCGCGAGCCGCCCGCCCGGCCCGCGGTCCGCCGCGGCCTGGGGTTCGCGCTGTGCATGCAGGGCACCGGCATCCCGGCGATGGACATGGGCGCGTGCTCGATCAAGATGAACGACGACGGCTCGTTCAACATGCTGGTCGGCGCGACCGACCTAGGCACCGGGGCGGACACGGTGCTGGCCCAGATCGCCGCCGAGGTACTCGGCGTCGGGGTCGACGACATCCTCATCTACGCCGCCGACACCGACGTGACCCCCTTCGACGTCGGCGCCTACGCCTCCAGCACCACCTACGTGTCCGGCGGCGCGGTGGCCAAGGCCGCGCGGGCCGTCGCCGAGCGCATCGCCGTCCGGGCCGCCCGGCTGCTCGGGCTGGCCGTCCCGGCCGAGGTGACCCTGCGCGAGCGGTGCGCCTGGGCGCCGGACGGCCGGTCGGTGCCGCTGGCCGACGTGGCCCTGGACGCACTGCACGCCACCGATCAGGAGCAGATCATGGGCACGGCCTCGCACGTGTCCCCGGACTCGCCGTCGGTGTTCGCCGCCCAGGCCGCCGAGGTCGAGGTCGACACGCAGACCGGCCAGGTCACTGTCACCAAGCTGGTCATCGCCGTGGACTGCGGCGTGGCCATCAACCCGGTCACGGCCAGCGGCCAGGTCGAAGGCGGCCTGGCGCAGGCACTCGGCTACGCCGTCACCGAGGAGATGGTGCTCGACCAGGCCGGCGCGCTGGTCAACGGGCAGCTCGGCCCGTACTGGATCTTCCGCGCCGACGACACCCCGCCGATGGAGGTGTTCCTGGTCCAGACGATGGAGACCACCGGCCCGTTCGGCGCGAAGGCCGTCGGCGAGATCCCGATGGACGGGGTCGCGCCCGCCGTCCGCAACGCCGTGCTCGATGCCACCGGTGCCGCCATCAACGAGATCCCGCTGACCCCGCAGCGGGTCTGGCACGCGCTGCACCCAGGAGATGATGGCCATGCCTGAGCAGCCCCCTGAGCAGCCCCCTGACCTGCTGCGGGAGCTGCTGGACGCAACCGCGGCCGGCGAGCCCGCCGCGCTGGCGACCGTGATCGAGACCCGGCGCTCGGTGCCCCGGCACGCCGGAACGAAGATGGTGGTCCGGGCCGGCGGGCAGTGCTCGGGCAGCGTCGGCGGCGGCGAGATGGAAGCCCGGGTGCTGCGCGAGGCGCTGGCCGCCCTCGCCGACGGGCGCACCCGGCTGCTGCGCTACGAGCTGCTCGACCCCGGCCGCGGCGACCCCGGGGTGTGCGGCGGCGAGCTGGCCGTGTTCATCGAGCCGTACCTGCCGCCGCCCGCCGTGCTGGTGGTCGGCTGCGGGCATGTCGGCCGTTCTGTCACCGAGCTGGCGCACTGGCTGGGGATGCGGGTGATCGCCACCGATGACCGGGCCGAACTGGTGACCGCCGAGCTGCTGCCCGGCGCCGACGTGCTCGTTCCCGGGCCGGTCGAGGCGGCCGTCGCCGCCGTCCGGCCGGGCCAGACGCACGCGGTGGTGGTGACCAGGAACATGGGCGTCGACGTGGCCGTGCTGCCGGCCCTGCTGGCCGCCGGGATGCGGTCGGTCGGCGTCATCGGCAGCAGCCGCCGCTGGCACGCTGCCCGCCGCGAGCTGCTAGCCCACGGCGTCGCGGCGGCTGACCTGGACCGGGTGCGCGCCCCCATCGGCCTGACCCTGCCCGCCGAGACCCCGCGCGAGATCGCCCTGTCGATCCTGGCCGAGATCGTCGCGCTGGACCGGGCCGCAACGGCGGAGGGCGGCGCGCCCCTGGCGGCTCGACACGCGGGGGCGGTCACGGGACACCCGGGGCCGTCCGCCGCCCCGGCACCCGCGGCAGACGCGATCCCGGCGCCGGCCGGGATCGCCGGCCCGCTGGTCGTCGTGCGCGGCGGCGGGGACCTGGCCACCGGGGTGGCGTGGCGGCTGACCCGGGCCGGGTTCCCGGTCGTGGTGTGCGAGCTGCCGCAGCCGCTGGCCGTCCGCCGTGCGGTCGCGCTGGCCACCGCGGTCACCGACGGCCGGGTGCAGGTCCAGGGCATGACCGGGGTGCGCGCGACCGCGGCGCAGGCGCCCGCCCTGGCCCGCGAGGGCGTAGTCCCGGTCGTGGTGTCCCCGGGCCTGCCGCCGCTGGACGCCGCGGTCGTGGTCGAAGCGCGGATGGCCAAGCGGGTCCTCGACACGACGATCGCCGACGCCGCGCTGGTCGTCGCGCTCGGCCCGGGCTTCACGGCCGGCCGGGACTGCCACGCGGTAGTCGAGACCATGCGCGGACCGCAGCTCGGCCGGGTGCTGTGGTCCGGCTCGGCGGCGGCGGACACCGGCACGCCCGGCCCGGTCGGCGGGCACGGCGCGGAACGGGTGCTGCGCGCGCCCATCGCAGGCGCCGCGCACTGGCGGGCACGGCTGGGCGACGTGGTCGAGGCCGGGGCGCTGCTCGGGACCGTCGGCGGCGGCCAGATCCGGGCCCCGTTCGGCGGGGTGATCCGGGGCCTGATCGCCGACGGAACCGTGGTCCCCGCCAGGGTGAAGGTGGGTGACGTCGACCCGCGCGCCGACACCGACTGGCGGCAGATTTCCGACAAGGCCCTCGCAGTCGGCGGCGGGGTGCTCGAAGCCGTCGTGCGCTGGCAGGCCGCCGGCGCGCCGGGCGCCGCACCGGGCCTGCTTCAGACGGCGCCGGCCGCCCCGGCGAACGGGGCCGGTCCCGGACCGGCGGCCAACGGCCGCGAGCCGCGGGAGGACATTGCGCAGGCCGGATAAACGCCGAGGTTGGGAGGACTCTCATGGCTGCGTCATCGCGGGAGGCAGCCGGCCGGCTCGCTCAGCACGCTGCGGAGCTGGCCCGCCGGATTGCCGTGGCCAGCGGCGACGAGCCTGCTGACCTGGTGCTGCGCGGCGGCCAGGTGCTGTCGGTGTTCACCGGCGAGCTGCTGGACGCGGACGTCGCCGTGGCCGGTGAGCACATCGCGGGCCTCGGCCGCTATGCGGGCCGGGAGGAGGTCGATGCGGCGGGGCTGATCCTGCTGCCCGGTTTCATCGACGCGCACATGCACATCGAGTCCACCAAGCTGATGGTGGATGAGTTCGCCCGCGCTGTGCTGCCGTCCGGGACCACCACGGCCGTGCTCGACCCGCACGAGATCGCCAACGTGTTCGGCGTCGAGGGCATCCGCGCGCTGCTCGCCTCGGCCGGGCAGATGCCGCTGGACTACTTCATCATGGTCTCCTCGTGCGTGCCCGCCGGGCCGTTCGAGTCCAGCGCCTACACGCTGGAGGCCGCCGACATCGCCCGGCTGCTCAGCGAGGAGCCGCGGGCGATCGGGCTGGCCGAGATGATGGACTTCCCCGGCGTGGTGGGCGGCGATCCCGCGGTACTGGCCAAGCTGGCCGTCGCCCAGGCCGCCGGGCGGCACGTCGACGGGCACGCCCCCGGGCTGTCCGGTCGCGACCTGAACGCCTACCTCGCCGCCGGGATCGGCAGTGACCATGAGTGCACCAGCTACGAGGAGGCGCTGGAAAAGCGCCGCCTGGGCATGCAGATCATGATCCGCGAGGGGTCGGCGACCCGCAACGTCGAGGCGCTGATCCCGCTGGTGCTCACCCGCGGCCCGGCCAACTGCATGCTGTGCACCGACGACACCGAGCCGCACCACCTGCTGCGCGACGGGCACATGAACAAGGTGATCCGCCGGGCCGTCGAATGCGGCTGCCCGGCCGCCGACGCGGTGATCATGGCCACGCTGAACGCGGCACGCTGGCACCGGCTGGACGGCTACGGCGCGCTCGGCCCCGGCTACCTCGCCGACATCGTCGCGGTCGAGGACATGCAGCGGTTCGAGCCGGTGCAGGTCTGGAAGCGCGGCCGGCTCGCCGCGCAGGACGGCCGTGCGCTCGGCGTGCCAGCCGCAGTGGTGCCGGACTCGCTGCGCGGCAGCATGCACGCGCCGCCGGTGTCCGCCGCCAGCTTCTCGATCCCGGCGGACGGCCGGATCAAGGTCATCGGCGTGCAGCCGGGCACGATCGTCACCCGCAGCCTGGCCCGCGAGCCGGCCCGGGCCGGCCGCCTGGCCGTCGCCGACCCCGGCCGGGACCTGGCCAAGGTCGCGGTCATCGAGCGGCACCATGGCACCGGCCGGATCGGCCTGGGCTTCGTCACCGGGTTCGGGCTGCGCCGCGGCGCGCTCGCCTCCACGCATGCGCACGACGCGCACAACCTCGTGGTGATCGGCGCCGACGACGCGGACATGGCGGTGGCGGCCAACCGGCTGCGCGAGTGCGGCGGGGGACAGGTCGCCGTGGCCGGCGGCCGGGTGCTCGCGGAACTGCCGCTGCCGATCGGCGGCCTGGTCTCGGACTGGCGCGCCGAGGAGGTGGCCGCGACCGCCGAGCGGCTGGAGGAGGTGGCCGAGACCGACCTCGGCATTACCCTGCCGGCCCCGCTGATGGCCATGTCGTTCCTGGCCCTGTCGGTGGTCCCCGAGCTGAAGATCACCGACCTCGGCCTGATCGACACGGTCGAGTTCTGCAAGACGCCGCTGTCGGCGGCGTGAGGATACGGCAGGCGGGCCTCCGGCCCGGGAAGGCAAGGGTGCCCAGATGACGACGCTTGGGCTGGAGGAGCACGTGGTGGACCAGGAGGTCTACGACCGGTCGGTGGCCCGGTTCCGCGAGGCGAGCGTGCTCCTGCCGACGTTCGCCCAGCTGGCCGATCCGGCGGCCGGGATCCCGGCCGCGGTCCGCGGGGCGCTCACCGGGGTGAAGCCGGACGAGGCGCACCCGCTCAACCTGTTCCGGGCGCACTGGTACAACGCCGCCGACCGGGCCAGCCTGGCCGCCATCCCCGGACACGTGGTGCTGCCGAAGGAGCTGACCGGGGTCGACGCGCAGATCGTGGTGGCGATCGGCGCCTGGTTCCCGATGATCGCCTCGCACAAGGTGCTGGCCGCCTACGGCTGCCTGGCCCCGCGGATCGTCACCGGCCAGTTCGACCCGACCAGGCACCGGGCGGTCTGGCCGTCCACAGGCAACTACTGCCGCGGCGGCGTGGCGATCTCCCGGCTGCTGGGCTGCCGGGGGGTGGCCGTGCTGCCCGAGGGCATGAGCCGGGAGCGGTTCGACTGGCTGGACGGGTGGGTCAGCGACCCGGCGGACATCATCCGCACGCCGGGCACCGAGAGCAACGTCAAGGAGATCTACGACAAGTGCGCCGAGCTGGCCGCCGACCCGGCCAACGTGATCTTTAACCAGTTCGCTGAGTTCGGCAACCACCTCGCGCACTACCTGATCACCGGCCGGGCCCTCGCGCATGTCTTCGACCAGATGCGCGAGCGGCGGCCGGGCCTGCGGCTGCGGGCGTTCGTGTCAGCGTCCGGCTCGGCCGGCACCCTCGGCGCGGGCGATTACCTCAAGGAGGCCCGCGGCGCGGCCATCGCCGCGGTCGAGGCCCTGGAGTGCCCCACCATGCTGCGCAACGGCTACGGCGAGCACAACATCCAGGGCATCGGCGACAAGCACATCCCGCTGATCCACAACGTCGCCAATACCGACTTCGTCACCGCGGTCTGCGACCGGGCCACCGACCAGCTGGCCGTGCTGTTCGCCGCCCCGGCCGGGCTGGCCTACCTGCGCGGCCGGCGCAAGGTCAGCGAGCAGGCGCTGGCCGCCCTGCCGCTGTTCGGGCTGTCGTCGATCTGCAACATCGTGGCCAGCGTGAAGCTGGCGAAGTACCTCGACCTCGGGCCGGACGACGTGATCGTCACGGTCGCGACCGACGGGGCCAGCATGTACGGCAGCGAGCGGGCGCGGATCAGCGCCCGCGACTACCCCGGCGGGTTTGACGAGATCGCCGCGGCCGAGGCGTTCGGCCGGTGGGTGCTCGGCGCTGAAACCGGCAACCTGCTGGAGACCAGCCGCGCCGACCGGCGGCGCATCTTCGACCTCGGCTACTACACCTGGGTCGAGCAGCAGGGGGTCGACGTGCAGTCGTTCGCCGCCCGCTGGGAGCCGTCATTCTGGACCGGGCTGCGCGGCAAGCCGGACGCGTGGGACGAGATGATCCGCGAGTTCAACGGCCGCACCGGGGTCACGCCGTGACCGGGCCGGCCAGCACCGGGCCGGCCAGCACCGGGCCGGCCAGCACCGTCGCCTGCGCCGGCTGCGGGACCGGGCCGGCCCAGTCGGAGCCCTGCCCGTTCCGCTGCCCGCGCGAGGGCACCGACGACGTCGACCATGTGCTGGTCCGCACGCTGGACATCAGCCAGGTGCGCTTCCCGGCGGCGGATGACAGCGAGCCCGAGCCGTTCGTGCGCTACCGCGCGCTGCTGCACAGCTATCACCGGGCCATCGCGGGGGGCCTGGCCGACGCGGAGTTCTGCGACCTGGTCCGCCGGCTCGACGACCGGGTCGCGCAGGTCGACGGGCACGGGTTCACGGCCACCCCGCTGCGCCGCGACGCCGCGATCAGCGCCGAGCTCGGCTTCGCCGAGCCGGGCGGGGTGTGGGTCAAGGACGAGACGCACAACGTCTCCGGCTCGCACAAGGGCCGGCACCTGATGGGCGTCCTGCTGCACCTGGCGGTGGCCGAGCGGCTCGGGCTTGGCCGCCGGGCCCGGCCGGAGCTGGCCATCGCCAGCTGCGGGAACGCCGCGCTCGCCGCGGCCGTGCTGGCCCGGGCCGCGGACTGGCCGCTGCAGGTGTTCGTGCTCGCCGACGCTGACCTCGCGGTCGTGGCGCGGCTGAGAGAGCTGGGTGCCCGGGTGATGTCCTGTCCGCGCGTGCCCGGCGAGCCAGGCGACCCGTCCTACCGGCGGCTGCTGCGCGAGCTGGCCGCCGGGGCGGTGCCGTTCACCTGCCAGGGCAACCTGAACGGGATGGCGATCGAGGGCGGCCAGACGCTCGGCTACGAGCTCGCCCGGGACCTGCGCGCCGCGGGCGTCGGCCTGGACCACCTGGTCGTGCAGGTCGGCGGCGGCGCGCTGGCCTCGGCCTGCATCGCGGGCACCGCGGAGGCGGCGGCGCTGGGCGCGGCGCCGGGCGAGCCGCGCGTGCACACCGTGCAGACCCAGGGCGCGCACCCGCTGGAGCGCGCCTACGCGCGGGTCTGCGACACGCTGCCCGCGCAGCCGTCGCCGGACAGGATCCGGGCGGCGGTGGCCGCGGCGGCGCAGCACCGGTCGGCGTTCATGTGGCCGTGGGAGGCCGAGCCCAAGAGCATGGCCGGCGGGATCCTGGACGACGAGACTTATGACTGGCGGGCCGTGGTCGAGGGCATGCTGCGCACCGGCGGCCGGCCGGTCGTGGTCAGCGAGGAGCAGGTGGCGGCGGCGCACCGGCTCGGCCGCCGGGCCGGCTACCAGGCCGACCCGACTGGCACGTCGGGCCTGGCCGGGCTGCTGGAGCTGCGCGCGGCGGGGGCCGTCCGGCCCGCCGACCGGATAGCGGTGCTGTTCACGGGCATAACGCGGACGGCAGCCGGGGCAGGCGGGTGATATGCCGCTTACCTGGCTAAAGTCCCCGGGAAGGGAGGGCTGAGGTCACTAGAGCCGGTCCGGATCCGGTGCTCTAGTCATCGGTAGACGTGGGTTTCAGGGCCCTAAGGAGGCCGATATGGCCAGACATACGCCACGGGAAGTGCCTGCAGCCGTCCCGCCGGGCCGGGAGCCCGCGGCGCAGGAGTACGCCGCCTTCAAGATCGAGCAGCGCGGCATCGACCTGATCCCCGACGAGGAGCGCAAGCAGCGGCCCAGCGGTCTGGCCTGGCTGTGGGCCGGGGCCGTGTTCAACGTCGAGTTCTTCTTCTACGGCACGCTGATCATGTTCTTCGGGCTGACGGTCTGGCAGGCGGTCGCCGCGGTGCTGATCGGCAACCTGTTCTACGCCCTGCTCGGCGCGGCCAGCATGCAGGGGCCGCTGACCGGGACCACGGCGTTCATTATCAGCCGCGCCCCGTTCGGCAAGCAGGCCAACCGCGGCGTCGCGCTGTTCAACTGGGTCACCCAGGTGGGCTTCGAGATCGAGGGCGTGTACTTCGTCGTGGCCACGGTGATCCTGCTGTTCTTCCGGTACGGCAACACGGTGGGCACCCCGGCCAAGATCGGGCTGATCATCGTGGCCTCGCTGGTCCAGATGCTGATGCCGCTGTTCGGCCACGCGACGATCTCAAAGGTGCTGCGCTGGCTGGCTTACGTGTTCATCGCGCTGACCGTGGTGCTGGCGGTGTTCATCTTCCAGCGCCTGCACCTGTCCGGCTTCCACGTGGCCGGGGCGTCCTGGGCGGTGTGGACCACCGCGCTGGTGCTGATCATCTCGGTCGGCGGCCTGGGCTGGACCGAGAACGGCAACGACTACTCCCGGTACATGCCGAAGGAAACGCCCCGGCACAAGGTGTTCTGGGCCGCCACGATCGGCGGCGGCGTCCCGTCGCTGGTGCTGGAGC
Source organism: Streptosporangiaceae bacterium (assembly GCA_052143655.1). GTDB lineage: Bacteria > Actinomycetota > Actinomycetes > Streptosporangiales > Streptosporangiaceae > CAVSUR01. Next base: position 30,132 of record JBKQSL010000315.1, read on the forward strand.
TGCTCGGCATCCTCGCGTTCACGGTGACCTCCAAGACCGTCGGCATCACCCAGCTGGGCGTGCCGCAGGCGTTCCCGTCCTGGTTCGTGACGCCGTTCCTGATCTTCGCGGTGGTGCAGCTGTTCTGCATCAACACCATCGACCTGTACTCCTCCGGGGTGACGCTGCAGGCTCTCGGCCTGCCGGTCAAGCGGTGGGGCGCGGTCATCATCGACACGGTCGTGGTCGCGATCGTGACCTACTACGTCCTGTTCCACGGCAACTTCTACCAGGACTTCTCCGGGTTCCTGCTGTACATCGTGGTCTGGCTGGCGCCCTGGTTCGGCATCCTGATGACCGACTACGTGCTGCGCCGGGCCCGCTATGACCGGGAGTCACTGGCGGCCGAACGCGGCGGCCTGTACTGGCGCAACGGCGGCGTGCACTGGGCCGCGGTGATCGCCCAGGCGGTGGGCATGGTGGCCGCGCTGATGTGGATCAACGCCTCGACCGCGTTCCCGTCCTACGTCGGGCCGCTGTCGAACGCGACCAGCGGATCGGATTTCAGCTGGCTGATCGGCATCTTCGTCGGCGCGGTGCTGTACTGGGCGCTGGCCGCGCACACGGTCCGCAAGGAGGCCGAGGAGACTCCGGTCCTCACCTGAGCCAACCGTCCCGCGGCTGGGCCCCAGCCCCGGGCAGCGACACTGGCGCCGCTGTCCGGGGCTGGTTCGCGGCCGGCCTTAGCCGCGGATGGCGATCAGCGCGGTCAGGAACGTCAGGGCGATACCGACTGCCGCCCCGGCGCCGTGCAGCGCCACCAGCCGCGGCGGGAACGTCCAGGTCTCGCCGGGTCGCCGCCTCGCGGCACGGTTGTTGCGGGCCAGCCAGCTCAGCCCGATGCCGATCGCCACGACGAGGACTCCGAGCGAGATCCAGGCGATGGGCCGGTAGCCGCTGATCACGTACATCAGCCAGCACGCGGAGCCGACCATGGCCAGCATCGGATGGCTGAACTCCAGCAGCGGGTGCTCGCCCGGCGGGGCTTCGACCACGTTCGGCGGCGGCGGCATCGGCCGGCCGTCCGGGGTGACGCGGAACAGGTGCTGGAGCGACGGCGGGGGCGCGGTCACCGCGGTGCCGCCTGCCGCGGACGCGGTCGCCGGGAACGGGTCCGGCGCCGTCGCGCTGCCAGCGTGGCTGCTGCCCGGACCGGTCACCGCTGAGCCGGCCGCCCGCCTGGCTGCGGCCCGCCGGCTCGCCCCGCCCGCGCGCAGCAGGGTGAACCCGGCCGCGGCCGTGAAGATCCACAACGCCAGCGTCACGATGGCCACGACTGCGCCTCCGCTTTCTCCTGCGGTCCCTGCTGCCCGCGCTTCAGGCTAGCGGACGAACTGACTGCTCCCGGCCCCGGTGCGCCGCCGTGGCCGGACCGCCAGGGCCCCGGTGCGCCGCCGTGGCCGGACGGCCAGGGCCCCGGTGATACGGGTTCCGAGCCTAGAAGCCAGGTCTGACAGGGCAGCCCCGGTAAGCACCTGCCCTGCGAGGGCGGTAGCGCCAGGCTCCGGGCCGATATCGGCTTCCCTGTCAAGTCAACGTGTCGAGGTCCTGGGCACTAATTTCTGCGGCCCGAGACACGGATGTTGGAGGACGCGGTGCTGGCGGTCTGCCTGCAGCGGGGCCGGGGTCGTGGGTATGGCGGCGCGCCCTGGCCGCCGTCATGCGTCCCGGCGGTCCAGCAGCGCCTGGGCGATGGCGTACACGATGGCGACGAACAGGCACATCACGCCGAAGCCGGGCCAGGGCTGGAGGCTGTGGGCGGAGTGGTAGACGCTAGTGAGCTGGCCGCCGGCCTGGGTCGGCCAGAACTCGGTGACCGGGTTCCGCCACGAGTCCGGCAGCGCCTCGGCGATCCCGGGGAGGACGAACAGGACGCCCACCATGGCGGCGATGGCGGCGGCCGGGTGGCGGAGCAAGGCCCCCGCCGCGACGCTGAGCACCGCCAGGACGGTCAGGTACAGCCCCGCTCCCGCCACCGCCCGGGCTACCCCGGGATCGCCGAGCGCCGCCTGGGGGGCATGGCCGGCGATGAGGGCCTGGCCCACGAAGAACGCCGCGAAGCTGGTGACCTCGCCCACGACGAAGGTCACCACGGCGAAGACCAGCGCCTTGGCTGCCAGTACCCGGCCTCGCTTCGGGACGGCGATCAGGCTGGTGCGGATCATCCCGGAGGAGTACTCGGAGCTGATGCAGAGCACCCCGAGCACGGCGATGGCCAGCTGCGCGATGGCCATCCCCGCCGCGCTGACCCCCGTCGGGTCCCAGCTCAGCTTTTGGGAGACGCTGAACTTGGCGTAGCCGTGGGCGGCGGCCGCGCTGATGACGGCTCCCAGGGCGATGCCGACCACGACGGTCACGGTCAGCGCCCAGAAAGTCGACCGGACCGAACGGAGCTTGGTCCACTCCGAGCGCAGCACGTCGCCGAAGGTGGCTGCACGGTAGGCCGCCCGGTGGTCCGGGCCGGCGAGGGCGATCGTGGCGTCGGTCATCGGGTCGCCCCGGTCGCCTGGTATTCCACGCTGTCTCGGGTCAGTTCCATGAACGCTTCCTCCAGCGAGGCCCGGACGGGGATGAGCTCGGACAGGGCGATGCCATGGGCGGCGGCCAGCCGTCCCACCTCGGCGCTGTCCATCCCGGTGATCTCGATGACGTCGGGGTCGGTCCCGGCGTCCGGGCCGGCCACGGGTGCGGCCGCCACCTGGGAGGTGCTCCCGGCCCGGACGGTGGCGCCGGCCTCGCGGCAGCGGGCGGCCAGCTCGGCCGCCTGGGGGCTGCGGACGTGTACCGACTGCTGGGAACTGGACCGCACGAACTCGTCCACGCTGGTATCGGCGATCAGCCGGCCCTTGCCGATCACCAGCAGGTGGTCGGCGGTCAGGGCCATCTCGCTCATCAGGTGGCTGGAGACCAGCACGGTGCGGCCCTCGGCGGCCAGCGCCCGCAGGAGGGTCCGGACCCAGTGGATGCCGTCGGGGTCGAGGCCGTTCACCGGTTCGTCGAAGATGAGCACGGCCGGGTCCCCCAGGAGCGCCGAGGCGATGCCGAGCCGCTGGCCCATGCCCAGCGAGAAGCCCTTCGCCCGGCGCCTGGCCACGCCCTCCAGACCGACGATGCGGAGCACCTCGTCCACCCGGCCGCGGGGGATGCCGTTACTCTGGGCCAGGCACAGCAGGTGGTCGCGGGCCCGGCGGCCGCCCTGCAGCGCCTTGGCGTCGAGAAGGGCGCCCACCTCGCGCATGGGCGCCGGCAGGTCGCGGTAGCTGCGCCCGCCTACGGTGACCGAGCCCCGCGTCGGCGCGTCCAGGCCCAGGATCATCCGCATCGTGGTGGTCTTCCCGGCGCCGTTCGGGCCAAGGAAACCGGTGACCAGGCCCGGCCGGATGGAGAAAGACAGGTCGTTGACGGCCATGGTCGAGCCATAGCGCTTGACCAGGCCGTGGGCTTCGATCATGGCTCTACGGCGAACGGGATGGCGAGGTCGATGTCGGAGACCGGGTTGGTGACGGGTCCGGTCGCGAGATAGGTGGTGCGCAGGCCGAGGTCCTCGGGCGTGAGGGCAAGACGATCACCCTCGTGCTCCAGCGCCTGCTCCTGCCCCCAAGCATCCAGTGACTCGCAAGCGAGGTTCCACTGCACCGCCCCGTACCCAGCTGGCAGCGCGACGAACATCTCCAGGTGCGCCGGCTCGGTTCGCAACGTCAGCTCGGGATATTGCTCCGCGAGGGCACGTGCCTCCGCCTGCGGAACCGGCTTGCACCATTCGATCAGACCATCGCCGTCAGCGGTCGGGTGGCTCCAGTAGATGCAGAAGAACGCGCCTTCTCGTCCTTCGATCTTCGGGAGCGGGCGCTCGCGCAAGATCGCGATGAACTCCTTGCCGAACGCAAATTGCTCCTGCACGGCGACGTTGCGCTTGAGACAGAGCAGGCTCCGCTCGGGCATCTCCCGCGTGGCGACTTCGTACATGACAGGCCTCATTCCGCTCAGTCGGCTGACGAGGTAGTCGGCTAGCTCGCGCCGCGCGTCGTGTGCCGCCTCGGCGTCGCGCCAGTGCTCAGCGATGCGTTTCGCCGCATCGGCCGGATCGCACGCGAGCAGCTCCTTGACCGCCTTAAGCGGCAACTGCAACTCGCGCATCATCACGACAAGGCGTGCCTGGTCGAGCTGGGCCGTGTCGTAGTAGCGATAGCCAGACGCATGATCGACGCGCGAAGGCACCAACACCCCGCGTTTGTCGTAGAGGCGGAGCGCCTTCAGCGAAAGGCGGGACCGTCGTGCGAACTCCCCGATGCTGATCTCTTTCACGCTGACTCCCTCGTCGCCGGGCCGGTCCGGCCCGGCAAGATGAGTGTGCGGGCTCCCCCAAGGTGAGAGTCAAGGCCGCCGGCCGCCGGCCATCTCCCGGTAGCGTAGGGGGTTCTGCAACGGCGGGAACGCTACGCGCCCAGCGACGCTCAACTCACGCTCAGCGGTGGCGCGCCCGGAGCCTCGTCAGCACTAACAGTCCGTGCCGGGATGCTCATCCAGCCCTGCCAAGGCTTCGCCACACGGTCCAGCCGCAGGATCGTCATCCAGCGAAGTCACTAACTCAGGGAATAGTGCACGCTTCGAATAAGTGCCTCTCACCAGTAATGGGCCGCTTCTTGAAGATCTTCTCCAGCCTCGGCCAGCCGGCCTGATTCGCATCAGGGGGTAGAGCTGGATCGCGCCGATGTTCTTCAGCCGGGGCAGGAGCTTGAAGCCGAGCAGCTCGGTGAAGGCGAAGCCCACGAGGCTGGCGCCGTGGGTGTCGGTGTAGTTGGCCCCGATCCCGGCGTCGGTGCCATGCCGCAGCAGGCCCTCGATCATGGCGGCGACCTCGGATGACGAGCAGGACTTGAGCTGGGAGTAGACGCACAGGCGGCTCCGCTCGACGTGCCAGTAGATCATCACGCCGTAGCCGCCGTAGCGGGCGTGGAACTCGGTCATCAGGTTGGAGTCCCAGGAGGCGAACCGCTTGGAGTCCGACGCGGTGCTGGTCGCCTCGCCCCACC
>JBKQSL010000316.1:0-4305 GCA_052143655.1 Streptosporangiaceae bacterium
CCGGACGCCGCGACTCGATCAGCAGCATCAGCGCGAGCAGCCCGGTGACCTCGCCCTCGTCGGGCATCAGCCCGGCCAGCAGCCGGCCCAGCCGGATGGCCTCGGCCGCCAGGTCCGGCCGGGTCAGCTGATCGCCCGCGCTGGCCGTGTAACCCTCGTTGTAGATCAGGTACAGCACGGCCAGCACGGCCGCCAGCCGGGCGGGCAGCTCGGCCTCGCTGGGCACCCGGTACGGGATGCGGGCCGCCCGGATCTTGCCCTTGGCCCGCACGATCCGCTGCGCCATGGTCGGCTCGGGCACCAGGAACGCCCGCGCGATCTGCGCGGTGGTCAGCCCGCCCAGCAGCCGCAGCGTCAGGGCGACCTGGGCGCTGACGGCCAGGGCCGGGTGGCAGCAGGTGAAGATCAGCCGCAGCCGGTCGTCGCGCACGGGCTCCTCCTGGATGGGTGCGCTGCGCGCATACAGCAGCGCGGACTGGGCGTGCACGTCGCCGCGGGCGGCCTCGCGGCGCAGCCGGTCGATGGCCCGGCGGCGGGCGGTGGTGATGATCCACCCGGCCGGGCTGGGCGGCAGGCCCTGCCCCGGCCAGCGCGCCGCCGCCGCGGCGAACGCCTCGGCGACCGCATCCTCGGCGATGTCGAGATCGCCGAACACGCGGGCCAGCACGGCGACCGCCCGGCCGTATTCCTCCCGGAACACGCGCTCGATCGCCACGGCGGGCAGCGCCGGCCGGGGCTGCCCGGGCTGAGGCTGCCCGGGCTGAGGCTGCCCCCGCTGAGGCTGCCCCGGCCCGGATCGCCGCCCCGGCCGGAGCGGCTCAGGGCCTGCTGGCTCCGGCACTGGCGAGGTCAGTTCCCGGCGTCGTGGTGGAACGGCCGGACCTCCACGGGCAGCCCGGTCGCCTCGGTGAACTTCTGCGCCCATCTCAGCGCCTCGTCCAGGTCCGGCGCGCTGATGACGGTGAACCCGCCCAGGTGCTCCTTGCCCTCGGTGAATGGCCCGTCGGTGATCAGCATCTCGCCTCCCCTGGCCTGCACCACCGTGGCGGTGGCCGGGTGGTTCAGCCGGCCGGTGAACACCCAGGCGCCGGCGGCCTTCAGCTCGCCGTCCCAGGCGGCCACCCGCTCCATGATCGGGCCCAGGATCTCGGGCGGCGGCGGGTCCCCGTCGGGCTCGTAGATGCTGAGCAGGTACCGGGTCATCTGGCTCATCTGCCGTTCCTCCCTGTCATCGGCCGGCTTCGCCGGCCTTCACCCACCACACGAACGGCGCCCCGCCAGATCGACAGCCGCTGGCAACATCTTCCGCCACAGCGCCCAGTCTGGAGTCCTCCTGCATCAGCCAGCCCGGCCGGGGCAGCGGTCCGGCCGGGTCCGGCACCAGCCCCGCCGTGCCGCAACGCGGATTTAACCCGCGCTTGACTCGGCGGACGCGAAGCACTGCATACGGTGGCCGTGACTGCGAAAGACCCCCGAATCCGGTCAGGAGGTCGTCCCGCACCGCGGGACACACGAGCATGAGCACAGCACCCAAGGCCGGGCCCGCCGGGCCCGCAGCTGCGAACCAGCCGTCAGCACGGCCGCCCGCCTACGGCGAGCGGGCCCGTTCCTATAACCGCAATACCGGCGCCTTCAGCGCCTACCGGCGCGCCGTGGTGGACGCGCTTCCGCTTCAGCCGGGCCAGGTGGTCCTGGATATTGGCAGCGGCACCGGGCTGTGCGCCGGGATGCTCCGGGAGAAGGTGGGCCCGGACGGGACGGTGATCGGCATCGAGGAATCACCGGACATGGCGGCGGTGGCCCGCGAGCAGATCGCCCGGCAAGGCTGGCACAACGTCACGGTCGTGCAGGCGCCGGCCGAGGAGGCGGAGATACCGGAGGCAGCGGACGCGGCCCTGTTCTGCGCCGTGCACGACGTCCTGCAGTCACCTGACGCGCTGCGGAATGTCGTGACGAGCCTGCGGCCGGGCGCCCCGGTCGCGGCCGGCGGCGGCAAGTGGGCGCCGCCGCTGATGATGGCCCTGAACCTGCAGGCCCGGCTGATGCATGCTCCCTACGTGCGCAGCTTCGATGGCTTCCACCGGCCCTGGAACCAGCTGGAGCAGCTGGTCGAGGAGGTCAGCGTCCATGAGGTCGCCCTCGGCAGCGGCTTCATCATGACCGGCCGGGCACCGCAGCAGCCGGACGCGCCCGGGCCAGGCCGCAACGCGGAGTTAACGCGGGCTTGACCTGACTGACCCGGGCGCTGGCTACCGTGGAGATGCCAGCCCGGGAGGGCGGCCGCAAGGACAGCCATCCTTACCTGCGGAGGATGGCATCGGGGAGCGCACCGTGCGCTTCCGGGCCGCCCGGTACCGGCCGGCCGGGCCTGCGGCCCGCTGGGTGCCGCCCGCTGCGAACCAGCCGCGCAGCGGGCGGCCCCCCTGAGCCACGGCCCCCGTGCGCCACGCGCAGCGGACGGTGCTTCAGCAGTACGGCGGCTGGTTCGTCAGCGCCGTCGCCACCCGCATGAACACGCCGAACAGCCGGTACAGGTCCGGCAGCTGCCCGCTGACCTCGACCGTGCGGCTGTCACGGGCGCTGACGCCGGGAATGGCCAGCAGCTGGGCGGCCACGGTGGCCGACTGCCAGCGGACGCCGAGGGTTCCGGGCTCGGCGCGGGCCGCGACGGGCCGCACCGCGGCCAGCGCGTCCGTGACGCCGGCCTTGATGGCCGCCTGCGCCGCGGTGACCGGGCGCAGCCGCGCGGCGAACCGGTCCCGCGCGTACTTGACCGGCACGGTCACCACCTGCGGGTCCCAGCCGGTCATCTCCGCGCAGGCGGCGTCATCGCCGGACAGGAACGCGACCGGCACGCCGAGCGCCGCCGCGGTGGCGTGCGCCAGGCCGATCTCCCCCACCGGACGGCCGTCGAGCCACATGTCCTCGATCTCGTGCCCCATGAACGAATGGCTGAGCACGCCGAGCGCGCCCGCCCGCGCGTGGAAGCCGATGCAGACGACCGCGTCGCAGCTGCCGTCCAGGCCCTCCAGCATGCCCATCGCCTTGGGCCTGCCGCGGATCAGGCCGGCGGCCGGCGCCAGCTGGCCTGGCAGGATGTTGCGCATGGGCCCGTGCGCATCGTTCACGAGGATGTCCGCGTCCTCGCCGGCCGCGGCGAGGACGCCGCGGACCGCCGCGTTCACGTCCTCGGTCATCAGCACCCGGCTGCGCTCGTAGTCGATGCCGCCCGGCTGGACGTCCCCGGCGTCCACCAGGCCGCTGATGCCCTCCATGTCCGCGCTGATGTAGATGCGCATGACCGCCCCCGCTCAGTCCGCTGCCGCGCCCGGCCGGCGCTGCCACAGGTCGGTGATGGCCACGCCCAGCTCGGCGAGCAGCCGCCGTAGCAGCGGCAGTGACAGGCCGATGACGTTGCTGGGGTCGCCGTCGATGCCGTCCACGAACGGCGCGCCCAGCCCGTCGATGCTGAACGCTCCGGCCATCGCCAGCGGCTCCCCGCTGGCCACGTAGGCAGCTATCTCGGCGTCGGCGGGCGTGCCGAACCGCACAGCGGTGGACGCCACGCCGCGGGCCCGGCGGTCACCGCCGGTGTCGATGAGGCAGTGCCCGGTGTGCAGCATCGCCGTCCGCCCGGACAGCTGCCGCCAGATTTCGCGGGCCTCGGCGGCCAACGCCGGCTTGCCGAACGGGATCCCGTCGAGCTCCAGCAGCGAGTCGCAGCCGAGCACCAGCGCCTGCGGACGGCGCCGGGCCACGGCGGATGCCTTCCGCTCGGCCAGTACGGCAACCAGCGCGACGGTCGCCAGCCCGTCATCGTTGGTCTCGTCGGCGCCGCTGACCACGACTTCGGGCTCGATCCCGGCGTCGCGCAGCACCCGCAGCCGGCCGGCCGATCCCGACGCCAGGACCAGCGCGGTCCCAGCCGGTCGCATCACCGGGCTAGCGTAACAACCAGCCCCGGGCTACCGGTGGCTCGCGCGGCCGCGCGAGCGCGCCGTGAGCAGGCCGAAGGCCACCAGGGCGACGGCGAAGACCAGGCTGCTCGCCACGATGCTGACCACCTGCGCGACCAGCAGCAGGGCCAGCATGAGGCACACCGCCACGAAAGCCAGCAGAAGAAGACTGTTCCCGTGCATCTGACGCTCCCGGTACTCGGCCGGCTGGGCTGCCCTGGCAGCCTGCCTGCAGCCGAGGCTAGGCCGCCGCGCCGCGACCCGGCAGGGCCGAAGGGCCCGCCTGGCGCGTTCATCGCCTGGAACTGCGTGCCGCTGTGGCGCGACGCCGGGACCGCCACCGCCGCGG